>JALFIX010000086.1 GCA_022775105.1 Prevotella sp.
GCTCCCGGAGGCAGGATGAAGAGCAGCACGTTGTAGGTTTCGGGCAGGAGGGTGAATCCGAAGATACTGCCTGCACCGAAAAACTCGCGCACAGTGCCGAGAAGAGTGCGGCCGAGGGTAAAACCAAGACCTATGCCGATACCGTCACAGAGACTTGCCACAGGACCGTTCTTACAGGCGAAAGCCTCGGCACGCCCAAGGATAATACAGTTGACCACGATGAGCGGGATGAACAGTCCGAGCGACTTGTTTATCTCAGGCAGATAGGCCTTGAGGCACATCTGCAGGATGGTTACGAACGAGGCTATTACCACAACGAATACCGGTATGCGCACCTTGTCGGGCGTGAGGTTCTTGATGAGCGACACCACGATATTTGAGCATATCAGCACGAACATCGTTGCCAATCCCATCGACATTCCGTTGATGGAAGAGGTGGTGGTGGCAAGCGTAGGACACATACCTAAAAGAAGAACGAACGTAGGGTTCTCCTTGATGATGCCATTGGTGATTATCTTGAAATAATTCATATCTTTTGTATTTTTTCTTGTTTATTATTTTAGAAGGAGTTAATTCTCCTTCTTCTGTACACTCGCTCCGCTATTGGCATCGCTGCCGCTGTTGTCCTGTCCGGCATACACTGAGTATGCCTGGTTTACTGCCTTGAGGAATGCGCGCGAAGTGATGGTGGATGCTGTGATGGCATCGATATCTCCACCGTCCTTGTTCACGGAAAGAGGCTTTTGGGCAGTCTTGCCGATGATGCTTCCCTTGCCGTCGGCCTGAAACCACTTGTCAGCCTTGGCTCCCAGTCCTGGTGTCTCCGAAGCCTGGAGGATGGTATATCCTAATACCTTGCCCTCGGCATCAAAGCCCACAAGCACTTTCAGGTCGCCACCGAATCCCATGGTTGTGGATTCCACAGCCGCACCGAGGAACTTGCCCTTATGGTCGGCGGTCTTGTGTACCACGAAGTTGAGCTGCTTGCCGTCAAACTCCCTGGTCACCACCTCGTCGGCTGTCACTGTGAGTTTGTCTGTTCCCATCACCTCCTTGATACCATTGGCGAGTGCCAGTTCGTCCTGCTGGCGGATGGGTCCTTCTGTCACATTGTTAATCCATGCGAGAAGTCCACTGGTGATGACTGCCACTGCCACGAGCACCACCACCATATTCAATAATGTAGATTCCAGCTTTTTCATTTCTTCACCACCTCCCCGAATCTTGTTGGTTTGACGTATGTATTGATAAGCGGAGTGAAAGCGTTCATGATGAGTATCGCAAACGACATTCCCTCGGGATAAGCTCCCCAGTTACGGATTACCACCGTGAGCACTCCGATGCCCACTCCATACACAAGCTGTCCGCGACCGCACATCGGCGAGGTGACATAGTCGGTTGCCATAAAGATGGCACCGAGCATCAATCCACCGCTGAACAACACGGCAAACGGGTCGGCGTAGGCGGGATTTGCCAAGTGGAGCAGTCCGCTGAGCACAAACACTGTGGCGAGGATGCTCACGGGAGTGTGCCATGTGATGATGCCGCGCCAGAGCATAAAGGCAAGTCCCAAGAGAAGGGCAAGGGCGCAGACCTCACCGATGGTTCCGGCTCCCTCGACTGTATGTCCGATGAGCAGGTGCCATGAGTCGGGCAACTGCTGGAGCACTGAGGCGTCGCCGCTCTTGATAGCCCACTTCATCACCGACAGGGGTGTAGCACCAGTCTCGGCATCGAGATAGGAGGTGAGTTGGCCTGCCACAGGCCATGAGGTCATCTGTGCGGGGAAGCTGACGAGGAGCACGCAACGTCCCACAAGCGCGGGATTGAAGATGTTGCAGCCCAAACCTCCAAAGCTCATCTTGCCCACACCGATTGCCACGAGGGCACCGATGAGGATAATCCAGATGGGAAGGTTGGAGGGCAGATTGAATCCGAGCAGCAGACCGGTGAGGGCGGCAGAGCCGTCGCACACGGTGGTGCGCTCGTTGCGGAGTATATACTTGTTGATGGCCCACTCAAACACTACGCAGGCCAATACGCTCGTGGCGCATACAATCGCCGATCCTATGCCGAAATAGGCAAACGAGACGAGAAGAGCAGGCAGCAGGGCGATAATCACGCCATACATGTTGCGCTCCACCGAGTCAGTGCCGTGGGCATGGGGCGAAAGGGATATTATTAATTTTGACATCTTGATTATATTTATTCAAGTTTCTGATTTACCATTATTTATGGAGTTAAAGGAGATATCACTTCTTCGCATTGCGGGCGCGGATGATGCCCATGACAGTTGACTTTCCGTTGCGGATGTTGTCGAGGATAGGACGGTGGGAAGGACAGGTGAACTGACACGAACCGCACTCTATGCACGACACCACATCTTCTGCCTCTGCCCTCTCCCACATCTTCTTTGCCGAGAGTGTGGCGAGCAGGTAAGGCTCAAGTCCCATCGGACATACGTTCACACACTTGCCGCAGCGGATACAGGGGTCAGCCGGTTTGCGGCGGGCATCACCGCCACTGAGGATTGTGATACTGTTTGTTCCCTTGCACACAGGCACCTCGTCGGTGGTGAGGGCGCGTCCCATCATCGGACCGCCAGCCAACAGCTTGTTGTCGTCGTCGGGCATGCCTCCGCAAATCTCGATAAGGTCGTGCATCGGTGTTCCCATACGCACGAGGTAATTGCCAGGCTTGGAGAGTTTTTTGCCTGTCACTGTAGTGTAACGCTCAAACAGGGGCTTGTTCTTCATCACAGCCTGATAAACAGCGAATGCCGTTCCCACGTTCTGCACTATTGCACCCACATTCACGGGAATGGCGGGAGGAGCGGGCACCTGGCGACGAATCACGGCGTCAACCAACTGTTTCTCGCCACCCTGCGGATAACGCTGCTTCAGAGGCACAACCTCTATGCTTGCGTCAGCGGCAGCCTTCTGGGCGAGCAGTTCGATGGCAGCGGGCTTGTTGGTTTCAATGCCGATATATCCCTTATCCACCTTGGCAGCCTTCATCAGCAGTTGGAGTCCTACGATAATCTCGTCGGCGTGCTCCATCATCAGACGGTAGTCGGATGTAATATACGGCTCACACTCCACGGCATTGATGATGACACACTCGGCAGTGGCCCCGGGAGGAGGACACAGTTTGATGAATGTAGGGAATCCAGCACCACCCATACCTGTCACACCAGCCTTCTTGATACTCTCCACGATGCTCTCGGGAGTGAGGTCGGGACGGTCTTCTATCTTCACCAGCTTGTCGCTGCGGTCAATGCTTTCCTCCCACTCGTCGCCCTCAACGCTTACGATGATGGCAGGCTTGCGATAGCCGGTGGCGTCGAATGCAGAGTCGATCTTTGCCACCTTTCCCGACACTGACGAATAAATAGGGGCAGAGACGAAACCGCCAGCCTCGGCGAGCAGAGTGCCCACCTTGACCACGTCGCCCTTTGCCACCACTGGTTTTGCCGGGGCACCGATGTGCTGCGACAACGGGAATATGGCCTGCTTGGGCAGTGGAGCCACCTGTGTAGGCACCTCGTGGGTGAGCTTGTTCTCCTCGGGGTGTATTCCGCCTATTCTAAATGTTCTTATTTTCATGAGTCTTTCGATTCTTATTAGTTTTCAGTTTTCTCAGCAGTCTCGCCCACTTCTGCGGCGACCTTCTTGGGAGCGGGGAAATTCACCGCCCTGATGGCACCCGTAGGACACACCTTCTCACACTTGCGGCAGACGCGGCACTTCTGCGGGTCGATATACGACAGGTTGCCCTCCACGGTGATTGCACCGAACGGACACTCCTTCTCGCATTTTCCACATCCGATACAAGCAGCGGCGCATGCCTTCTTGGCAGCGGGTCCCTTGTCGCGGTTGACGCAGCTGACATAAACGCGCCTTCCCTTGGGTCCCTTCTTGCGCAGCTCGATGATGTGGCGCGGACAAGCCTTGACACACGCTCCACAGGCAGTGCAAAGGTCCTCGTTCACCTCTGCCAATCCAGTCTCGGGATTGATTGCAATAGCACCGAACTGGCAAGCGTCGGCACAGTCGCCGCAACCGAGGCATCCGAATCCGCAGGCGGTCTCACCCGCTGCACATGCGTTCATAGCCGAACAAGTGCGCAGTCCGCAATACTCAGCCGTCTTGGGACGGTTCTCACACGTGCCGTTGCATCTCACCACAGCCACCATAGGCTCGGTATTGGCAACAGCCATACCTAAAAGGTCGGCCACCTGCTCCATCACGGCAGCACCGCCTACAGGACAGTTGAGTCCATCGAGGCTACCTCCGTCAGCTGCCTTCACAAGAGCGTCGGCCATACCCGAACAACCAGGGAATCCGCATCCTCCACAATTGGCCTGAGGCAGGACGGCAGACACCTGGGCAATCCTTGGGTCTTCCTTCACAGCAAACTTTTTGGAACAAACGTACAACACGGCGGCTGCCACAAGTGCGATGGCTCCAAGTACAATCACTGCGATAAACATAAAATTCATAATACTTACTTTATTTTTGGTTTGTTTCTGATTTTTCTAAACTGAATGTTTTTCGATGCCGAACGTGACACTGCCTCCGATACGGTCGCGGAGAAGCCACACCAACATATAATAAGGTACGAGAGCGGCAAGTCCCGCCAGCGCGGACATCGTCTCGTCGGTGGTGAGCCACATCGTGATGAACACCGCCGCCACCATAACGGCAAACGGCAACCCGAAGCCCACCATGAGAGCCTTGCGGGCTGAGCCTTCCGACACCGACACCGTGACCGCATCGCCCTTGGCATAGGAAGAAGGGTCAGAGGTGAAGACATCAATTATCTTGACTTTGCTCTCAGAGGCAGTGCAGTGTCCCGCCACCTTGCACGCGGCACAGGCTGCCGCCTGCACAATGCGCACTCTGACAAGACGGTCACTGACACTCTCAACGACTCCCGAATGTGTGATTTTGCTTTTCATCAAGTGCAAAGGTACTACGACTTTTCCAATTACCAAACAATTTTTGGTATTTTTTTGAAAAAAAGTTCGTAATCGTTTGCAGTTTCCATTTTTTTGTGTACTTTTGTACTGGAAATTATAAAAGCATGATTATTATGAAGACTACAGATCAGACAATCCAGCAGATTGAGCGTGCCATCAGAAAGGTGGCTGACAAGTTTCCTGCCACTCAGGAGGCATCCATTTTCACCGACATTCACATCCGCGTGAATCAGGAGACGGGAGAGCTTGTGGCATTCGACGACGACGACCGCGAGATTACACGTGTCATCATCGAGAAGTGGATCAACAACCAGGATGACGGTTTCTACGATGCAGTGGCAAAGCAGCTGCGCAAGTGCATCGAGCGTGAGAAAAAACTCGTTGAGAACATGGCGGTAATCCGTCCTTATTCATTCATTCTTGAGGATGAGGACAAGGAGAACATCGCAGAGCTGTATGTAGTGGATGACGACACAGTCATCATCGACCCCGACCTGATGGAGGGACTCGACAAGGACCTCGACGATTTCCTTGAGAAACTGCTGAAGGAGGAATAGGAAACTATCTCTTCTTTCAGGAGTTAAGGAGTTAAGCCTATAGAATTATACACAGAAGTCCTTTAATAACAGTTCCCTCGACTGCTTAAGATAATTGCTGCGGATGGAGATGGCCTTCAGCCACTGGCTTTTTTCCAAAGACTGGCGATGCCACTCCAACTGCCAGCGCCCAAGCGACTCAATGCGGTCTATCATTATCCCGAGAGTGAGTTTCTCCACCGAAAAGGCTGGAACAAAACGCGATGGTTCTCCCTTCTCGTCGGAAGTAATCTCAATGGCAAGTCGAGCCTCTACTAATTTGTACATCAGGTCATTGACCACACGTATGGGGATGCCTGTCTTGTCGCGCAGTTCGTTGATGGTGTATGGTGTACCGCCATTGTCAAAACGGCGGCAAATGTGGCTCATCAACATCGTGTAGATAACTATCTGAAAACGATGGCTAATGTCGGACGTGGTGGTGTTGAAGTCATAATAGTCGAGGTTTTGACTCGTATAACAAAGTTCCGCTCCGAATAGGCATATCGTCCACGATATCTGCACCCAGAGCATAAAAAGCGGAAGGGCTGCAAACGAACCATAGATTGCATTGTAAGATGACACCCAAATCTGTGAATGTATATACACCAACTGCAACCATTGCATTGCAACTCCCGCAAGTATTCCAGGAACGATACACGATCGAAGCCTGACATGGGTGTTGGGCATAAAGACATACAAGCCGATGAACAGTGCCGACATGAGCACGTATGGCGAGAGGTCGAGTAGGAAGCCAAGCGTGGGAGTGAGCAGGAAGAGGTCGGGCAATGAGCCTGTGAGTGTGGCGAGGAAGATGCTGATACCCGAAGTCACAACGATAACTATGGGAATCATGAACATCAGGGCGAAATAATCGGTGAAGGTGCGGTAGATGCTGCGTTCCTTCTTCACCTGCCATATCCCATTGAAGGTGCGCTCGATATTCGTGACAAGCATGAGAACGGTGTAGAGCATAAAAACGAGACCGAATCCCAAGACCACCCCGCTCTTGGTATGCACGAGATAACTATTGACGAATCCCACTATTACATCCGCCACCTGAGGCTGCGAGCGCAGTGCATCGCGAAACCATATCTCTATATACTTGTTATAACCGAAACCTCGTGCCACGGCAAACACCACGGCGAGTATAGGCACAATGGCGAGCAACGTGGAATAAGTGAGTGCCGAGGCATCGTTCATCACACGCTTGGTGGTGAAGAACTTCACGGCAAGCATCAGCTTTTTGAGCACTTCAAGGCAGAAGTACTTCACCGGAGACATATCGTCGGACGACACACGCCATATATCCACCTGCAGAAACCGTATTATTCTTTTGAACATCACACTTATTGATTAAGAATTAATAATTAAGAATTAAAAATGAAAAATTAAAAATGAAAGCACTGCCCCTATAAGCCGGGTTCTGTTCCTTATATATATAATAAGGTGTCTGCCATTTATCTAATCCGTATGTCACCACACGGCTCAAGCATTCTACCCTCCGCCGTGGATTCAGCATCCGTCGGGCGGGCAACCCTCCGACGGCGGTTTACATGAACTTGCAGCTCCCGATGGGCACAGCCAGCCGATCACCCGACCGCTGGTGGTCTCTTACACCACCTTCTCACCCTTACCCGCAGTCTCGTTGCCGAAATGTGGGCGGTTGTTTTCTTCTGCCCTGACCTACTGTCGCCAATAGCTTGCATTTTCACAAGCGGGACACCCTCTGCTGCCCGGACTTTCCTCTCGCGTATATCGTGAAATTACGCCAGCGGCAGACCAGGGCAGTGCTTTCAAAATGCAAAGATAATACAAAAAGTCAAAACTACCAAACATTTTTCCGTTTTTTTCTTTTTTTCAATGTTTATGCCATAAATTCAAACGGTGGTTAACTCCAAAAGCCCAAGTGTTAAATTGTAACAAATATTTACGACAAATTGTCAGTTTTCCAATTTTTGACATTATATTTGCACCCGAATTCAACAGTCAAAGAAATAGTTAAACATAAACAGAAAAGAAGATGAAAAAGATTGTTAATTACATCGTTCCGGCGATTTGCCTCGTGGCTATCGTATTTTCAGTGGCAGCATTCAACAAGGTTGAGGCAGCCACAGCCTTCAACCGTGCCGACGCAGCAGTGCAGGCAGGACAACCCGTTGACCTTACCTACGCAGCGGAAAAAGCACTGCCTTCGGTGGTCTATATCAAGTATGTACAGAACAGCAAGATCAAGACCGTTGACGTGCAGAGTGACCCGTTCTCTGATTTCTTCAGCGACCCGTTCGGAGGTTTCTTCGGACGCGGTAACGGAGGCACGCAGAAGCGACAGATACAGACTCCCAAGAAGGAGGCTGCCGGTTCGGGAGTCATTATCTCGGCTGACGGATATATCGTCACCAACAACCACGTTGTGGATGGTGCCGACGAACTGACCGTCACGCTCAACGACAACAGCGAGTACTCGGCCCGCATCATCGGTGCGGACAAGACAACCGACCTCGCACTCATCAAAATCAACGGCAAGAACTTGCCCGCCATCACCATCGCCAACAGCAACGACCTGAGGATTGGCGAATGGGTGCTCGCAGTGGGCAACCCGCTCGGACTGAACAACACGGTCACTGCCGGTATTGTAAGTGCCAAGGCACGCTCGCTCGGAGCCAACGGCGTGGAGTCGTTCATACAGACCGATGCCGCCATCAACCAGGGCAACTCGGGTGGCGCACTCGTCAACACACGTGGAGAACTCGTGGGTATTAACGCCATGCTCTACTCGCCCACCGGCGCATACAGCGGCTACGGATTTGCCATTCCGACAACCATCATGAACAAGGTTGTGGATGACCTCAAACAGTATGGAACCGTGCAGCGCGCATTACTCGGCATTCAGGGCGGCGACGTCAAGAACTGGGTGGATGCACAGAAGGACCAGGGCAAGGAAGTTGACCTCGGCACTATGGAGGGTATCTACGTGGCAAAGGTCGTTGACGACGGAGCTGCAGCCGACGCAGGCATCCAACCTGAGGACGTTATCATCGAGGCAGATGGCAGAAAGGTGACCAAGATGGCAGAGCTGCAAGAGCTTATGGCCAACAAGCGCCCTGGCGACAAGCTCACGCTGACATATCTGCACAATAAGAAGAAGGTGACAAAGACCGTCACACTGAAGAACGAGCAAGGAACGACCAAGGTGGTTCAGAAGGCTGACCTCGACGTGCTCGACGCATCATTCCGCCCCGTGACCGAAGAGACCAAGAAGCAGATGAATATCACCTACGGACTTGAAGTGCTGAAGGTGAACAAGGGCAAGCTCGCCGATGCGGGCATAGCCCGTGGATTCATCATCCAGAAGGTGAACGACGAGTCAATCAAGTCAATTGACGACTTGCAGAAAGCAGTGAAGGACGCCTCCACCAGCAAGGAGCCTGTGCTCTACATCCAGGGAATTTATCCTACAGGCAAGAAGGGCTACTTCGCCGTTCCATTACAGGAATAATCCGTTACATTACAGGAATATACCCGAATAACGGTTAAAAAAAACAAAAAAACGGAGCACTCTTTTGGTGTTTCCGTTTTTTTGTTATAGTTTTGCAACTGATAGGCTCAAAAAGCCAAATTATGTAACTAAATCGAAAGCAAAAGATGAGACAACTGATGATTGTCAAACATTAGTATATCTCAAAATGATTATAATACATTATATAAACAAGAAATGAAAAAGACTATTAAGATTGCCCTTGCGGCATTGGTTTTATGTTCAGGATTAGCCATTCAGGTCTCGGCCAAAAACAAGGTTGAGCCAAGATACCTTTTTGGCTTCTCGGCATCGTTTGCCGACTCAACTGTATATTTTACTGACATACAGAAGGTTGACAGCTCTTGGATTGACTCCAAGACCAAGTTCCTTTTGGGACGTGACGAATATGCTGGACAGCTCAAGCGATATTTTGCCTCACAGAATAATCCCAACCGCACATGCGTGGTGTTTTTTGACAAGGACATAAAAAAAGCTGAGAAAAAACTCAGGAAACTAAAGGAGATTTATACCGTGAAGGCCAAGGGCGGATATGACGTGAAATACTTAACAAAGTCTGACTTCGAATTCGCTCCCGTATATATGGGATTAGACGAGGAGGAAGAACAGGCTGAAACTATAAAGAAAGAAAAAGAGAAAAAGGAAAAAGAGAAGAAGGAGAAAAAAGAAAACAAGTCCAAAAGCAGAGACGGACGAGGCAAAGGACCACGTAGGGGATAATCTAACCCAATAGGGAAATCCCCATCTGATTTTAGGAAAAACCTCTTTGTTGTTTCGGGAAATCTTTGTAATTTTGCACAAAATATTAATAACATAATAATTTGAGGAGCAGATAATATGAAAAGGACATTGATTTTGTCAGTTTTGGCGGCTATGCTGCCTCTGACCATGAATGCGCAAGACGATATGTATTTCGTTCCTACCAAGAAAAACGTGGAAAAGACCAAGAGCAACTATGGTATGCCCAAGGACACGTATTACTCCGGTAGCAAGAGGAGCATTGACGAATATAACCGTCGCAATCGTACAGAATGTTGGGAGGAGCAACTAAAGGACGGCAGCCAGGTGGTTGCCATCGACTCACTCGGCAATGAGATTGCCACAGTCAACGTCAAGAAGAAAAAATCAAGACGTGACTCCACATACGTGGATGAAGACTATACCTACACACGCCGTATGGCACGATGGGACGGATATGAATGCAGCAATGCTTACTGGCAGGGCTATAACGACGGACGCTTCAACCGCTGGTATGGTTGGAGTTCTTTCTATGACCCATGGTATTATTCTTCATGGTATGGCCCCTACGGTTCCTGGTACGACCCATGGTACTATGACCCATGGTATTATGGATATGCAGGATGGCATGGTGGATGGTATTCAGGATGGTACGGTTGGCACCCCTACTACTCTTGGGGCTGGGGATGGCATGACCATCATTATCCTGTGTATGGCGGCACAGGTGGCGGAGGTGGAAGAAACAGAGATAGTTCCGTTGACCGCTTCAAGGCCACCCGATTCTCACGCACCAGCTCCGTCGGCCTCAGTGGCAGCAGCATAAGCAGGGGCATAGCCAACAGGGACCGCAGCAACAACCTGGGCACACGCACCATCAACAGAAGCACAGCCTCACGCCGATTCGGCAATTCACAGGGCGACAACAGGTCTTTCAGCACTCCAAGCCACAATACATCTTATAATAACTCCTCTTACAATAGCAGCAGTAGCCGTTCGTCATCATTCGGCTCTGGAGGAGGCTCGTCATTCAGCTCCGGCGGAAGCCGCTCGTTTGGCGGTGGCGGCGGAATCAAGAGTTCCGGTGCCGGAAGAAGAAGATAATGTATAACCATTTAAACACACGAAATTATGAAAAAAAGCATATTAATGTTAAGTGCACTGGCATGTCTCACTGCCAATGCCCAGGAAACATACCTCGACGGCAATCTCCTTAAGCCTGAACTCAACGGCACAGCACGATATGTGGGAATGGGAGGAGCCATGGAAGCACTCGGCGCCGATATTTCCACAATCGGCACAAACCCTGCCGGTATCGGACTGTTCAGACGCTCGACTGCCAACGTTACCTTCGGACTGATGTCGCAGCAGGACGCACCCACCATCGACGGCACAAACAAGACACATGCCAGCTTCGACCAGGCGGGATTCGTATATTCCACAAGGACAAGTAGCAGCTCGTTCCTCAACTTCGCCTTCAACTACAGCAAGAGCCGCGATTTCAACTTCATGCTTGACGCCACCGGCTCTACCAATGGAGGCGGCCAGAACCTCGTCACAGTTAACAAGGGAGACAACGGTATCTTCGATTATACGTCAGACGACCTCAGGTTAACCCAGCTCGACTATCTCTACGGCGAACTGATGTGCTACGACCCGGTTGACGACAACACCAGTCCATGGCTGTACTACACGATGGATAAATATAACATGCAGCATCAGCAGTCGGGATATATCGGACAGTATGACTTCAACATCAGCGGAAATAGCAACAACCGTTTCTATTGGGGTATAACCGTTGGAATACACGACGTACACTTCAACTCATACTCTGATTATTTGGAGATGAACCAATACAATGATCTAATTAATGTCATCGACGAGAACAGGATTACCGGAACAGGATTCGACGTCAAGGCTGGTATCATCTTCCGTCCAGTGGCTGAATCGCCGTTCAGGATTGGTCTCTCTGTATCTTCTCCCACATGGTATGAACTGAAGATGAACAACGTAACCTCACTCGCCTATGACTTCATCATTGATAATGAATCCTACAAAGAAGCCATGAATGTGGAATACGACCAATATAAGTACAAGCTCTACACACCGTGGAAATTCGGCGCAAGCCTTGGACACACCATTGGGCAGGAACTGGCAATCGGCGCTTCATACGAATATGCTAACTATGGCTCCACCGACAACAGGTATATCGACTACGAGAGCTACTATTGGGCAGACTCGGAAAGCTCAAGCGACACCCAGATGAACCGCCACACCAAGAAGACTCTCAAGGGTGTTTCCACACTCAAGCTCGGTGCTGAGTTCAAGCCAGACCCTGCCATTGCCGTGAGATTGGGATTCAACTACGTGTCACCTATGTATCAGAAGAATGGTGTTAAACCAGGTGACATCTACTCTGTAGGTAACGCCATCACCTCCACTGCATACACTAACTGGGAAGATACATACCGTATTACAGCGGGTCTGGGTTACAATATTGAGAATTTCAATATTGACCTCGCCTACCAGTATTCCACAACCAACGGAAAATTCACTCCATATTACGACCCTTGCGACAGCAGAAACACTCCGCAGACAGTGGATGTGAGCGACAAGCGCCATCAGCTGATGCTTACCTTGGGGTATAGGTTTTAAATGAAGAATGAAGAATTAGGAATGAAAAAGACAATCATATTTATTATAGCATTGATGACTGTGTCCCTCGCCGGGGCACAGTCTTATCGTCCCACTGTGTCAATACTGGGCGATTCATACAGTACGTTTGAAAACTATCTGGCTTGCGACTCCAACGAGGTGTGGTATTTCAAGGGCAAGCAGAAGAGAACCGATGTCACCGACGTGGAACAGACCTGGTGGCACCAGCTTATCAAAAATAAGGGATGGCGCATAGAGAAAAACAATTCTTTCTCTGGCTCAACCATCTGTTTCACTGGCTACAGAGGCGAGGATTATACCAACCGCTCGTTTGTCAACCGACTGAAATATCTCGGCAGTCCCGACATTATTCTCGTATTCGGTGCCACCAACGACAGTTGGGCACACTCTCCCATTGGCGAATACAAGTATGCCGACTGGACAAACAAGGAACTTTATACCTTCCGCCCCGCAATGGCCTGCCTGCTCGACGGACTCAAGAAACATTATCCTAACGTCCAGATATATTTCATTCTCAACAGTGAACTCTCCGATGATATCAATACCTCGGTGAAAACTATCTGCAAGCATTACAGCATTCCTTGCATAGAACTGAGAGACATCGACAAAATCAACGGTCACCCGAGCATTAAGGGCATGAAAGCCATTGCTGAACAGGTGGGAGGACATGTTAAATATTGAAAGTATCTAAATAAAATCTTCGTTTCTTCGTGTCTTTGTGTTCCAAATATATAGGATTAACTGAATAGTTACTATAAAAGAATTAAAAAATTAAAGAGTTATAAGGTATTGATGAGGTGATGGATAATAATTTGTTGAATGAATTGAATGAGAATCAACGCGCTGCCGTGGAATACTGCGACGGCGCGCAACTCGTTATTGCCGGCGCAGGCTCAGGAAAGACACGTGTGCTGACATATAAGATTGCTTATCTTATCGCAGAGAAGGGACTAAAGCCATGGAGCATACTTGCGCTTACCTTCACCAACAAGGCGGCACGAGAGATGAAACAACGCATCGAGACACTCGTGGGGCCACAGGCAAGATATATCCAAATGGGCACTTTCCACTCTATCTTTGCGCTCATTCTCAGAGCGGAAGCCACACATATCGGCTATAATTCAAATTTCACCATATACGACCAAAGCGACTCGCGCTCACTCGTCAAGACCATTATCAAGGAAATGAACCTCGATGACAAGGTTTATAAGGTAGCCACAGTGGCTGACCGCATCAGCATGGCAAAGAACCATCTTCTTACAGCTGGCAAATATGCCAATTCGCAGAGTGCCGTCACTACCGACATGCAGCATAAGATGCCTGCTGTCAAGGACATTTACGCCAGATACAGCGAGAGATGCCGTCAGGCAAATGCCATGGACTTTGATGACTTGCTTATGAACATCCACATCCTGTTCTCCAACAACGAGGACATCAGGCGCAAGTATGCCGAGAGGTTTGAGTATGTACTCGTGGATGAGTATCAGGACACCAACTTCGCCCAACAGGCAATCGTCAACCAACTCACACGCGAGCGACAGAAAGTATGTGTCGTTGGCGACGACGCACAGAGCATATACAGTTTCCGTGGCGCCAACATCGACAACATCCTTGGGTTCCAAAAGACATACGACAACGCCAGACTGTTCAAACTCGAACAGAACTACCGCTCAACGCAGTCCATAGTCAATGCCGCCAACAGCCTTATACAGCACAACCAACGTCAGATTCCCAAGAACGTGTTCAGCCAAAACGAGCAAGGCGAGAAAATCAGGCTCAAGATGGCATATAGCGACAAGGAGGAGGCTATGATTGTGTGCAATGAGATTTCGAGGTTGCGACGCACCGAGAAATGCCCGTATTCAGACTTTGCAATCCTATACCGCACGAACTCCCAGAGCCGCAGTTTCGAGGAATACATGCGCAAACAGAATATCCCTTACAGAATATACGGCGGACTGAGCTTCTATCAGCGCAAGGAGATTAAGGACATCATTGCCTACTACCGCGTGGTGGCTAATCCCGACGACGAAGAGGCAATCAAACGCATTATTAATTATCCTGCCCGCGGCATTGGCAACACCACACTGTCGAAAATTGTTGAAACAGCCAATGAAAAGGGACTTAGTCTATGGCGTGTAATGAACAATTCTGAGACATGTGGAGTAAATGTCAGCAAGGCCACGCATACCAAACTGCGCAATTTCTGCTCACTCATCAGCGGATGGATTCAACGCAGCGCGATAGACGATGCTTACCTGCTCGGCCGCGACATCATACAGGAGAGCGGTATGTCAAAGGATATTTTCTCAGGCAAGGACCCCGAGGACATTGCCCGCCAGGAGAACGTCGAGGAGTTTCTTTCCGGACTGTCCGACTTTGTGGAAGGACGCCGCGAGGAGGGAGAGGGCGAACATGTCTCACTCTCTGATTTCCTTCAGGAGGTGTCTCTGATGACCGACCTCGACAGCGATGGCGATGCCGACGAGCCTAAGGTCGTGCTCATGACAGTGCATGCAGCCAAGGGACTCGAGTTCAAGACCGTATTTATAGTGGGACTTGAGGAAAATATCTTTCCATCGCCGATGTGTACGGAGAGTATGCGTGGTATAGAAGAGGAACGCCGCCTGCTTTACGTGGCGATAACGCGAGCCGAAAAGCACTGCTATATGACTTGCGCACAGAACCGTTTCAGGTACGGACGCATGGAGTTTGATACCCCTTCGAGGTTCATCCGCGACATCGACCCACGTTACATACAGGTGGACGGCGATAGCACAAAACCCGAAAGCACATTCAAACGTGACATCCCTACACGCATCCCAGAACCAGCACCGAGACCGCGTCACATTGCCGCCAGCCGCCCTACGCCAGCACCAGTCCATTCCCCCACTTCTGACATCAACGCCCCACTGAAGGCAGGCGACCGCATTGAGCACACGAGATTTGGATTGGGAACTGTGGTTAAGGTGGAAGGCACAGGCGACAACTGCAAGGCAACAGTGGAATTCGTCAATGCGGGCATAAAACAGCTGCTGCTGAAGTTTGCCAGATATACTCTCGTATGACATACATTCATTTGATATTTGCACCAAATTAAATTATTAGTAATAACAAAACTCTAAAATACAAAACCGTTATGAAAAGAAAACAACTATTCGTGCTTCTTATGCTATTGGCAATAGCATGTGCACAAACCGCAACGGCCAAGACCGTCTGGGACTTTGAAGACTGCGCAATTGGACAGAAATTCAAGATGTGGAACCTTTTCGGCTCTGAGGCATCAACGTCGTCCGCCGTGGTTGAAGCTGACCCCAAGAATCCTAACAACAAGGTATTGCACGTCATCGTGAAGGAATGGAACACTTTTGTGGAATTCACCCTGCCTGAAGAACTTGCAGGACATAGGTTGACCGACATGGTGAAATCAGTGAAACTGAACTTCTATCGCCCGAACAATGACCCTGACAACTGGAAACAGTTTCACGTGTTCCTCGGAGACGAAAGACTGTTCCAGGATGAGGGATATCCCTATCAGGGTGACCAAGACGTCTGGCAGTCAAGGGAATACAAACTTGCGCCTGTAACAGAGTCGGCTGATGACGAGCGTATGTTCCGCTTGGGCATACATCATGAAAATTCTGATTACTACATTGACAACATTGTCCTTGACACATACATCGTGGCCGACGGACAGACTCTCGACTACTGCACCAAAAACACATCCAGCAACTACACCATCATCAACAGCCCCATCATGACGGTCGAGGGCAAGGAACTGACCATAAAGACCTCACGTTATACATATTGGAGCAGTGTCGTTGAAGGAAGCGGTAGAATCAACCTCATGTCTGGAGGCGAGAGGACTTTCCTCGGAAACAGTTCCAAGGCATATCCTGACTGGACCAAGTTCAGCGGAGACCTGCATGTATATCCATATAAAGAGGTGGAGGGCAACTGCGGTTTCTACGGTCTGATATGGATGCACAACGGCAAGACCTTCATTGCCGACGACCCAATCCAAAGCGCCAACGAAGGAAAGGTGAACAACTGTCTCGCCAATGCCTCGCTCTATCTGCACGAAGGTAGCACAATGGCTGCCGAACAGGGACTGAGAGGTATGCGCATCGGCAAACTGGAGACTGAAAAAGGCAGTGTGCTGACAGGATACTACAAGAGCAAATCTGCACAAAACAGCTATTACATGATAGGCAAAGGTGACCACGACGCCACGCTCGCCGGACGCATCGCCCCATGGCAGGACAACATGACCATGAAGGTGGGTCTCATCAAGGAGGGCAAAGGCACATATCGCATCACCGGCAATGACAACCTCATCACCGGAGGTATCACCGTCATGGACGGTACGGTGCTCGTATGCAATGATGCTGCCGAGGCAAAGACCAAGAAGCTCAGTGGCGCCACAGGACACAAAAGCGGCGACAACAACGGTATAGTTGTGAGAAAAGCGGGAACCATAGGCGGTGACGGCTCAATAGCACTTCCCACCGAAGTGTTCGGCACAATGACTCCCGGTGACGGAAATACCGGAACCCTGCATATCGCAGACTATGCAAACGACACCAAACCGACTCTCACCCTGCGCCCCACGGCAATACTGAATATGGAGATCCGCAGTGCAGCCGACCACGATGCCGTCGAGGTTGAAGGCAATGTGGCATACAACAACATGGACGAGAATTTCGATGCCCTGGACAAGATGCCCCGCATCGTGATTCAGCTCACTGAGGATGCCAAGCTATACAAGGGCGACGAATTGGTACTCCTCACCGCAGCCGGCAAGGAGGCAAGGGGCAACATGGAATGGAACTTCAACATCATCTATCCCAAGGCATATACATGGGAGGTGAAGGAACGCGAGGGCGAGAACGGAAGGCTTGAACTCGTGGCCATTGTCACCTCAGAGGAATACGGAGGCCAGGGCGACGTCACAATCGACGACGGTGACGAGGAGGACAACCCCTTCGAGGAAACAACCCTTGACATCGACCTGGAAATGACAGACAACACACCAATACGCACATACGCCGACAAGATTAATAAGTTTGTAGGTACCTGTGTGCCTGTTTGGAGCATCAATATTGATGATGCCAACAACGAGGAAGCCAAGCGCATAGCACGGGATTTCAATATGGTGGTATGCGAGAATGAGATGAAATTTGCATACGTTGAACCCTCACAGGGCCAATTTGATTTCTACCATGGTGACCGTCTTGTCAATTTTGCCACAAGAAACAACATGCGCGTCAGGGGACACACTCTCGTATGGCACAAGCAGGTGGCAGAGTGGCTCTCGTCCGACGGTATCAAGAACAACAAGAACTGGACACGCCAGCAACTGCTCGACATCATGAAGACCCATATAGAGAAAGTGGTTGGACACTGGAAGGGCAAGATTCACGAATGGGACGTATGCAACGAGGTACTCAGCGACGACCAGGGTATCGTATGGAGCAATCCCGACGCTTACACTCTGCGTCCGTCTATATGGACTGTCATCGGTGAGGAGTTCCTCGACTCTGCCTTTGTATGGGCGCACAGGGCCGATCCTGATGCCGTGCTTATCCTCAACGACTATGGTGTGGAGTTCAAGGGCGACGCCAAGGCAGAAGCCCTGTTTAATCTCGCCAAGAGACTTAAAGACCGCGGTGTGCCAATCGACGGTGTCGGATTGCAGTGCCATCTTGATGTTTATGGTGTTGACCCGAGCAGACTGGAGCAAAACATCAAGCGATATAATGACATCGGTCTGAAGTGCGTTATAACCGAGCTTGACCTCGGCATGGACAGCAAGAACGAACAAAACCTAAGGCAGCAGGCACAGGACTATTTCAACATAGCCCAGGTGGCATTGAAATACGACCACTGCAATGAGCTGATGATTTGGGGTCTCACCGACAACCGTTCATGGAGAAATGGCAATCCCCTGCTCTTCGACGCTGACCTGAACGAAAAGCCTGCATATTACGGATTGCACGCTGCGGTGCGTCAGGCAAGCGGCACTCCAATTGGAGGCACTGACGGCATTGATGAAAACATCGCTGACTACGGTGAACCGGTAACTGTGAACCTGGTTTCATTACAAGGTCTGCCTGTTGGCAAGAGCTACCGCGGTCCGGTGATTGAAGTCACATTATTCAAGAACGGACAGAAGCGCATCAGGAAGACATTTCGCTGATAAATAAAACAAATCCACAGATTTCGCGATTATGAAATCTGTGGATTTATTTTATTATTGTAATTTGTTGTTGACTCCATACCCAAACAATGCAAAGTCACCTTTCAGCGGGTCGTCGGGGAAAACCTCTGACATTGCCGAAGTGAGACGCAATGCCGCCGACATGGATGCCGAGGAGGATTTGAGAAGCCCAAGACGCATGGACTGTTGGACAACATGCGTGTCCATAGGCATGATGAGCGTGCGGCGGTCGATGAGGTCTTCCCATACGCCAAGGTCAACAGGAGAACCACTCCTCACCATCCAGCGCATAAACATACAGACACGCTTGCACGACGACTGGGTGTTCTTGGGAATAATGCCCTCTATGCCTCGCGATGAGAAATATGACGTCAATGCCGACACTGCCGTGATACAACGTCCGTCGGGAGCGGATTGGCGCACAAACCCGGTGAGCGAACCATAGTCATGAAGCATCTGGCGAAGGGCGGCAAGAAACTGGTGCACCTTGCAGAAGGTGTATAGACGATAATAACAACGGGAGGGATCGTCGGGTATATCAGCCGCGAAATCCCCACTCCTCACCCACTCTTCCACCCTGCCATGCGAGCTGTCGAGCATATACTGAATCTTGGGGAAGAACTGCGCACGGCTGCCATAGCTCAACGACGAGGCAAGAAAGGCAAGCATCACGCGGTCGGCAACAGGCTCCACCTGGTGCATAAACCAACTGGGGTCGCCATTGATGAAATCCGCTGTCTCATATCTTGACGCGTATTCGCGCAGAAGTGCGGCAGTCTCCTGTGAAACCACACTGCCCTGAATATTTCCGCTCATCTGTTTTTATGATTAAGAAACCAACGGTGGGTGAAAGCGAGATACATCGCAAATGCCAAAACGGATATGCACTGCGAACAAAC
Source organism: Prevotella sp. (assembly GCA_022775105.1). Lineage (GTDB taxonomy): Bacteria > Bacteroidota > Bacteroidia > Bacteroidales > Bacteroidaceae > Prevotella. Next base: position 19,625 of record JALFIX010000086.1, read on the forward strand.
GAGAAGGGCATTGGTGTTGCCATTAAATGCCACATATCCCAATCCTATGCCGACGGCTATCGATGACTCCCATCCCAAGAGGAACGAACTTGACGATGTGCCCCTCTGGCAATGACGGCTCAGCTTGATGAAGAACAAGAGAAAGCGTGAGCCTATGATGCCTATGGCAAGTCCTATCATCGTGGGAGCCACGTAGATTATCACGTCAAGACGTCGAGTCAGCATCAGCTGCATGGCGGCAATGATGAGTATCATCCCTGTGACCACCTCGCTTTTCAGCTCGGCATTTCGGAACACGAAACGCTGGGCAAGCAGCGCAAGCAAAAATCCCGCCATCATCATCGCATAGAACATCCATGGAAGCGAGAGCGAGAAAAGCATACCCACGGGGAGCATGATAAGGAAGATGTTGACGAATAGCGGCGTGCCCTGTACAAGGAAAAAACGGTCGAGACTGAACACATGCGTGTTCTCCTCGGGGGCACGGAATGGGAAGCGCACCGAACGGATGAGAAACAATGAGGCAATGACGCAGGCGTCGGACACCATCACCACAAGACGGAAACTGCCGCCAAGCCAATAGACGAGCAGTCCGCACAACGGACCCAAAGCCACGGCAAAGCGCGAGAACCACGCCGCACTGTGGTTGGCCTCGGTGCGCATCGAGGACGAACTCTTGTCGATGACAAGCGTGCTGGCAAGCACCATCTCCGCCAAACCATACACGGCACCGAAAAGTATGCGCTGTGCAAATATCCACCATTTGCCCATGAAGCTCAGTTCATCGTCAAAGAATCCGCCAAGCAACGACACGCATATCACCATCACGAGTATGGCATCCATGCAAACCATGTTGCGGCGGTAACGCTGGACAAGATACGAGCAGAAGCCGCCGAGGGTGAACATGCCCACTCCGAAGGCTCCCATCGCCAAACCGGCATCACGGGCGGTGAAGCCCTCATCCTGCATAAGCCACAGGGGCATTACCGGCACAAGTATATACACGGACATGGCAACGAGGAAATTGGCTATCGCGAGAAACCAGAATCCGCGTTGCCATGCCCTGATGTGTATCTGTGTATTTTGGGTATTCATACCTGATATTTAATATGACTCTTTCTCGTTGGGGAAATCACAGTTTTTCACGTCCTCGACATAATGTCCAATGGCATCGGTCATGATGGTGTTGAGGTCGGCATATCGGCGAAGGAAGCGCGGACTGAATCCGTTGGTCTTGCCGAGCATATCGTCAACCACGAGGATCTGACCGTCCGTGCCATTACCCGCTCCAATGCCGATGGTGGGCACGGAAATGGCAGCCGATACCTCTGCCGCCAACTTTGCCGGCACCTTCTCAAGCACCACGGCGAAGCACCCCACCTCAGCCAAAGCCTTGGCGACGCTCATCAGCTTGGCAGCCTCGGCCTCCTCCTTGGCACGCACTGCATACGTTCCGAACTTGTTGATGCTCTGTGGCGTTAGTCCGAGATGGCCCATCACGGGAATGCCTGCATCGAGTATTCTCTTTATGGTGTCAATTATTTCCACTCCTCCTTCAAGCTTCAGCGCATCGCAACCGCTCTCCTTCATTATTCGGATGGCATTGCGCACACCGTCAACGCAGTCAACCTGGTAGCTGCCGAAAGGCATGTCGCACACTACGAGAGCCCTTCTGACGCCTCTCACCACCGAGCGTGCGTGGTAGATCATCTG
>JALFIX010000116.1 GCA_022775105.1 Prevotella sp.
CATTTCTTTCTTATTTGCTTTTTCTTTCAACCATCCGAATGGCTGATGCTTCAACATTTCATTCCAGCACTCTTCTTGGCTTTTGAAGGGTCTGTACTTGGGTTCGGACTTTATACGGTATTCAAAAATCTTACTTATTTCAAGTTTATTATCTAATAAATCAAACCAAGGTCTATTCTCTGTTCTAGCTTGTATTGCCTTACCTTCTGTAAATGCCTGTATGATAGGCAGCAGTTCTTTTGCTTCTTCCCTTGTCATACTATATACTTTTTTAATCCATTGTTGCTTTTGGTAAACTATCTAAATACTCTTGTGCCAAATTGGGGTATCGTAGTGCTAATCTTAATGTTCGTTCAATAGTCGCTTTAATGCGATTTCTTTCCCAAAAATGCACATCTTCATTTGTTGCTAAATGATTAAGTGGATATTCAATTTGCTTCTTAAATTCTTCTTTTGTCATAGTTTTATCTCTTACGTTTCCTCTTCTTTTTTGGCATTGTAAACTTTGCACCAAACGTAAATGACTCACCGCAAGGAGCGACATATCTTTTAAAAGATGTCGGCTTCTTGTTTCTCAATGTTCTCTCTCTATCCTGCTGGCACTTTTCGTAATCAGCAGGATTTACTTCTTTACAACAATCACATCCCATAATTCAATCCTCCAAATTAATAAACACCTCCATAATCTCGCCTTCTTTCATATTGAAAAAATCTTCATAATTTAATCCATAATGTTTGAAACCTTCTTCGCCAAAAGCAAGCGGCTTTGATGTTTCAGTCACACTCCACCAAACAGAGTTCTTTTTAGGAACACCAACCCATAAAACTGGAGGGTTTCTAAAAGTATCATCATTATCTCTTGTCACAAAGAACCTTGTCTTATTCCTCGGCTCTTTTGCCTTGCCCATTGCCGCAATACTCAGCATTGCGAGCATAAATACTGCTCCTATAACAAAAGCAATGAAGCAGTAAATCGAAGCAAAATTGTTTAGTGTTTCCATAATCAACCTTCTTAATTAATTTTTATCTTCGTGCATCTCCTATTCTTTCATTTCGTCCGCCACCTTGTCACGCATCTCGGCAAACTGACGCATGGCTTTCTTCATTTCGCCGTTAGTGCGGAATATGTCGGCATAACCCTCGGCAGTCTTGATGCGTGAGTTGTATATCGTGTTCTCATTCATCCACTTCTCTTCGAGCTGTCTGTACCCTGCCATGATGTTCTTACGCTCCAGTTCGTCAAGGTCAAATTCTTTCGGGCAGAGGTCGTTGACGCATTTCTCCCAGAAGTCGGCCACACCGCGCAGGTCGAAGCAACGATACATCTTCTCCCATTCTTTCTTCGAGATATTGAACCCCTTATACTCCTTGGCGAAAGCCGGACAGTTGTTAACTGCAGCAACCCATAGTTGACCGGCAATGTCGAGGGCGCAGTTTGCTGCCACCGCCCAACCCATGATTTCCGCATGTGGTTCGCCGTGGTGCTCATACGCCAGTTTGATTTTGTTCACAAGCGATGTAAAGAACGGCTTGGTACTATAATATGCTGTGAAGCCGGACGCTGCCCAGAAGTCATAATAGTCGCTGTCGGTGATATTGTCACCCCACGTCTTGCGGGCACGTGGTGTAAGGTCGGCCACATGGAAATAAGCGTAGTTGGACGCATAGAGCAATCCCTTCTCGTACTTCTTCAGCAACCTGAAGCACCGATTGAACTGATAGGCTGGGGTGGAGCCACCCTTCATCTGTTGACGGTAGCGGGGATGCCGACGGATATAGTCCATTGCGTCGAGACATGCCGCCCATGCCGCATTGTTGGCGATACCCAATGCTGTCTTCACGAAGTGTGTGGTGCAGTTGAGCAAGTGCGTAAGGTCTGCCTGCTGCTGTGGTGTAAGACTACTTATTTTCATTGCTGCTTGTTATTTTGATTTTACTTCCGCTATGTCCGAAGCCACCTCCACGGTCGAAGCCGTGAATCTTATCGGTCTTAACGAACTTCATACTGCGGGTGCGATAGAACGTGATTTGCGCGAGTTTAGTACCTTTGGTGATGGTGAAATCATCATCGTAGTTCTTAACGATTACATGCACCTCGCCTTTGTAGCCTGGATCTATCTTTCCGACTATCACATCGCAGTCGAAACGATAGTTGCCTTTGCGTCGACAATAGACAGGGAGGAAACCAAATAGGCGCTTCCACCCCCATTTCTTGCCGATACCCTCGATACCTTTTCCCGAGAAGCCGGAGCGTGGTTCTATTTTTCCTTCGATACATATTGGCAGACCGATGGCGAATCCCAACGGCACATAGAAACGGGAGTGTTCCGGGATGTGGACATCCGTCGGTACCACAAGGTCGTAGCCGATGCTGTAGTCGTCAGTCCGCTGTGGCTCCACGGATCCGTCACACAGAGGGAGATACTCTATCTCCCATGCTTTTATTGGATTTAATTTCGTTTTGTTTATCATCTTGTTTTACAATTCAAAGTGTTGTAAATACTTTGCTCATAGCTGTTCAAATTTCTGTTTTTATTATATTAGCGATAAGTTGAATATTCGGGTGTGCCTTACCACTGACGTTATCGGAACGGAGCTTTAGGAAGTGTCGCCAGTCGCTCTCAAAGGCGGTATAGACTACCTGCGTCTTTGTGTTGAGAGGGAGGACTTGACGGCAATGGTCGGCAACTACTCCCTTGGCACGCATACCCATATAGGAGAACTCGGAAGCAAGAAGAGCAAACTCATAGTATTCATCTGCGGTCCAATGATCGGCTCTATGTTCAACCAGGGTTCTGCACATTCCACAGAACTCTTCAATCTGTGCGTCACTATCCATGCTTGCAGCCATCTTTGCCGCAAAGGAGTTTTCTGTATTGAGCCATACCGGACGAGCATACTTTATCTCCCCTCCGAACTTGTTTGCGTTGTAACAACAATACCTTGTGCTTTCCTCCGTGATGGAGAAGCTGCGGTGGCGGTTGGCCTCACGGCTCACTCCGATGTCGGTAGTCACGGCAAAGGTGTAACGGCGTTGGTGCTGCTCCGTAGGCTCGCACATATATTGCAAATCATAGAGCTTTCCGTTCTCAAGGACAACCCTCATATTGGTGGTATAGGGTAAACCACGTTTTTCATTAACCTCACAAGGCCATCCACCTTTGGAATAGGCATTAATCTCATAGAAATACCATGAGTTAAGCGAGACAGGAATCATCGAATCCATAGGCATTAACAAGTACACCGTCCCGTGCTCCAGACAGCTCCCGTGCATCTTGTCGAAGTCGAACTTGCAACTCTTCAAGTCATCCAAGTCACCCTCGATGAGTGCAGGTTTGAGGACTACACGTTTCACGAATTCCTCGCTGCTCTCACCTTCACGCGCACTGCTCTGATACGATACTCTTGTGGCGCGTGCTATTTGGTCCCACACGCCTTTCATACCCTCGCCTTGCGGCCAATATTCTACGTTTTGTTCTATGAATTTCATATACTTGTCTATTACGTTTAAGTCTATGTTACTATCTCTTCCCATCCATGAGTTTCAGCAACGGAAATACTCATTGTTGATCAATCTTTCGTTGTTCCTCGCCTCCTATCTGTCGGTCAAGGTTGATATTCTTACCATCCTTATAACCCTCCTGCCATGCGTTGCCGTTTAACCCGCTGTAGTTGACCGTACCCCTAAGTTCACTGATATTCAACTTCTTCAGATACTCGTCGATGGC
>JALFIX010000171.1 GCA_022775105.1 Prevotella sp.
ATTACCTCAAGTCGCATCGTGGGGTAAGGGGATGGTGGCTACATATTGATGTTGTGCTGTTGCTTTTTACTGAAAGCTGCTACTAACGACTCATAAATCTACCCTTAATCGTGTATTGGATGATAGTTGCGGATTTTAGGATAATAAAACAGGGTGTAGAAGTCCTTTATTCGATAGAGCGTGTTTTTTGTCTTGTTGCCATATTGTGAATAACCGAATATGAAGTCACAGCGTTCAAGGTCGGAAAGGACTTTTGTCAAGGACGAGCCTCCAAATCCACACTGTTCCATCAGTTCATTTCTTGTCATTCCGTCACGTTTGGCGGAAAGTGCCTTTACTATAGTCATGTATTTCTCCGGTTCCTTGAAAAGGGCGGAGTACAACTCTGAATATTCCATTCTTAGCGGGGCATTCCCTGAAGAGAAAAACAGACGGTCGATATTCTGGCTGAGACTTTCGCTGCGGTTGAGGAGTGTAAGGTAGAACGGCACACCTCCCAATGTCATATAGCATTGTGCTATCTGGTATCTGTCCCATCTGATTCCCTGGCTTTGCAGCAGTTTCTCCACTTCATTAAGTGTGAACGGCTTTAGGTAGAGATGTCGGGTGACGCGGTTGAACAGTCCACCACGGTTATGGAACACCTTATCCACCATCCATGACGTAGCCGAACCACATGCTATCAGCACAATATCGTCGCGCATATTTGCCCATCCGTTCCAGAACAGTTCGAGGGCAGAGACAAAGTCCGACTTTGCAGAGTCCATCCATGGCATCTCGTCGATAAAGACAACCCGTTTCCCTTTAGTGCGCTTTTTCGCCAAAAGGTCTTCAAGCAGATGGAATGCTTCAAACCAGTTTTGCAGTGCCGGTTTGCAGTCTATTGCGAATTGCCTTTGTAAGGCAAGGGCAAAGTTGTCGAGCTGTGCCGTCCTGCCGATGTCCCTCGTGCCAACGAAAAGGAAAGAAAACTTGTTGTTGAAGTATTCCTTTATGAGAAACGTTTTCCCTACCCGTCGCCTTCCATATACAGCGACGAATTCCGAACGTTCTGACTTCATGCTCTCTGCCAGCGTCTGCATCTCTTTTTCTCTACCGATAATCTTAGCCATAGCTCTTCTTATTTTTCGCCAAAAGTACAAAAAATAATTAGATTTGGCAAATTATTTAATCTTATTTTTCACCAAATCTAAGTTTTTTCACTACTTTTGGCTAATTTAGATATAAACATTGTCATGAAAGCCGGCACCAACAGCGTACTGCCATCCTTCCGCAAGTCTTTCGTATATATTGAAAATAGCCCTTGCCTACTCTCTCAGATTATTTCCGTATGAAAGCATCCAAGGGTAAACCTTATATTAAAAACATTAATGCTGAACAGAAATGTATGACTTTTCTTGGATAGAACATAGGAGTGGCAGTTCAAGGACGAGAAAGGCTTTATCCTGCTGTTCGGACAGATTGACGGTGCGCTGGATATGGAAGAGGACTTGGTAATCACATGGCCCGACGGTAAGCAGAACACCATACACTATCATTGCTCCGACCATAATTACAAGGGGGTATCTGTCATCCGTTGGCATGCACTCGACGGGGTAAGGCAGGAGAGCAACCGGTTTGTTATCACAACAACGACGTCATGTAAATCGGAAGATAGACTATGCCGTTGTCGATTTTCATATCCATGCTATGGATAATGTATGGAGTGAAGAGTTGCTGCTCAAACTTCTTGCAGAACTTATTAAGGGAGACGGTGGTATAGTTCTTTCCCGATTTCACCTCTACTGGACAAATGTTATGAGCATTTGTCAGCTGAGGCTTCTCAACAAGGAAGTCTATCTCCATACGGTCGTCAGCATTGGTGCGCGAGTTATTACTGTAGAAGTACAGGCGATGTCCGCTCGCCACAAACATCTGTGCCACGATATTCTCAACCAGCATACCTGAATTGATTTCCAACTTGTCGAGCATAAGTTTCTGGTACAGCTCCTCACCCTGAATGGTCTTCTCGTCGAAGGCATGGGAGATAAGCAATCCCGTGTCTGCCATATAACACTTGAACGTTGACTGGTCGCTTGTGACAAAGCGTGTCAAGTATTTTTCTTCTCATAGCAGCAAATGTGAATTTCGGTGCAAAGTTACTGATTTATAATGGTTTAACCAAATATTTCACCTGCTTTTTGCACCAAAACACGATTTTTGAGATATTCGCCTATCTCATCGATGTATTTTCCGTCAATGCCATTGGCTTTGGCAAAGTCGGGGAAATGGCGCACGGCATATTCCACATCGTCAATGATAGAAGATGCATTCTTGATGCAGGAGTCATCACCAAACCTGAGGATATCGTCACGAGTGATTGTCCTGTCCTTTCCGCATAATGTCAGTTCATGACGATGATACAATGGCGAACCATGCAGGTCAACCGTAAAGTTGAGGTCGTAGGCCGGAGCAAAATGCCAATGCCCGTCTCTTCCCATCAGGAATGAGAAGTTTTTGTTATGGTCATCAACATTTGCCGCCAGAACATTAAAGGCCGCAATGCGGAAGATGTCCGCCAACTCGTTGTCAGGTATCCTCAACAGGCGGGCTGTCTTCATCAAGTCCTCATAACAATCGGCATCGGGAGACATGGCGGCAAGAGTCTGTATATGCAACTTTTCATTTCCTGCCCTGTCAAAACGTTCAGTGATGAAATGGCTGCGCCCATCTATGTTAATTAGTTTTGAAGGCATCATCTTTATTCCACACGCCAAAGCCATGTCGTAATACGTTTTTTCCATCAATGTAAATGGAAAGCGCCCGCCCCTGTCAAATTTCAGAATATAATACCTGAAATTACCCTCAAGCTGGAGTTGCCCGGATTTCACGGTGCCGTCATCCTCATTGATGGCAATGATAGCTTTGGGTTGCATACCACCCGCTGAAGTCCCCACGAGATAAAGACTCTGCATACTTGCACTATTCACATTATCCACCGCCCCAGCCCTCTCATTCAGAATATCATCCGCTATCTTATAAAGACATGACAATTCCAAATCGACAGGATCACGCCATTGGTCAAGACATGGCTCAAACTCCAACGCTCCCATAGCACGCTTTCCCATAAACGCCAATGCATCAACTGGAGTGAATTTCACGTCGGGCATATTCTCACGCTGCCACCTTGATATAAGAGTCTCACCCCAGCGGTCAGGAAGCGAGTCGGCAAGAAATTCCGGCAAGCCCTTATATATCTTCTGCTGCTTGTTGCCCTTGTAGATTCCACCCTGACGAAGATAAGGTTTGCTGATGGATGCAGTCAGTGGAGCAATGTCATATCCCGAAGTAAGGAACGACGGCGAGAAACTGAAGAAAGCCCTTCTATCCTTGTCGTCCCACACTAATCTTCCGACATCATGCCCCCAAAGCGTGATTTTCAATATGTTATTCATGCTCATCCCTTTCTCTCCTTAATGTTTCACTCTCTGCCTTTGCTTCCCCTTTAGCTTCTTCTGTATTTCCTCCAATTCGAATGGAGACACGGGCAACTCGGGAAGCACGCCCTCGATTTGTTCGAGAATGCCTATCGCCCTCATCATCCTCAACAGAGAATCGAGGGTTACATTACGCAGTTTGCCATTCTCGAAGTTTTTCACCGTGGCAATTCCCACACCTGCATTGTCCGCCAATTCCTGCTGTGTAAGATTGGCGGCAATGCGATAGCGCTTGCAGTTACTCCCCATTCGTGAGATAATCTGCGCATTGGTATCTCCGTATATCAAATTCATGCCGCAAAAGTATGAAATATTATCCATAACACCAAATATCTGGCGTTAAAATATCACAAATCATACTTTTCTCTTCTCATAGAAGCAAATATGAATTTCGGCGTAAACTAACAATTATTTGTGATGCAGATGTGAAAACTATGTAGCGAGTAATAACAAGCAAGTATGATTGTGTGTCAAATCACAACTATTTGGTATTGCACATATCGCATAATAGTCCTACTTTTGCAGCTCCAAAATATTAGTAACAAAAAAATATAATAGAAATGAAAACAACAATCGTGATTTATGGTTCCTCAACAGGAACGTGCGAGTCGGTGGCACAGAGCATCGCCGCAAAGCTCGGAGTACAGGCAATGAACGTGCAGGACATGACTGCCGACACCGTCAATAACCATGACAACCTGATTCTCGGCACTTCGACTTGGGGTGCAGGAGAAATGCATGATGACTGGTATGACGGTGTGAAGACTATGCAAAGTTGCAATCTCGCAGGCAAATGTATAGCCCTCTTCGGCACTGGAGATGCTGAATCTTATAGCGACACATTTGTGGGCGGAATGGGAGAGCTGTACAATGCCCTGAAAGACAGTGGAGCACATTTCGTAGGTTCTGTAGATACCGCAGACTATAGTTTCACTGACTCGGATGCTGTCATCGGCGGAATGTTTGTCGGGCTGCCTATTGATGAGATTAATGAAGAAGAAAAGACTGAACAACGCATTAATGAATGGGTTGCGAGGATTTCTCCAAACCTGTGAGATATGCGCGGAACAACAATCATTGGCTATAGCTTACTTTGCTTCAATGTTCGAGAACGGCACTTATCCCCAAGCCATCATATTCATGATGACCGAGACACCCGAGGTCTATCGCACCATCATGAAGTTCATCAGCGGCATGTAGCGGAAGGAGGCGTAAGGATATGGCAAAGACGACGAAAAATGTTTTCCAACGTATCTCCGAGAGATGATTTCTCCTGGAGCCAACATTGTTTGCCGTATATTGCTCCCACCAGATGACTCCCAACTCCGCCCGTTGTTATGACGGGCTCATCATCATCACCGACGGCTGCGCTCCCCCACCCTCCATCCCACAAGGATTCCGCCCTCGCCTACTCTGGATATGTGAAGACCAACAGGCATACGACTCATATCACCAGTGGATGCAGCAGACAGGAAGGGTATGTACTATCAATTAGGGGAAGTTAAAGACATCGACAAGATTCAGGACGACTGGTTCATGGATAATGTCGAAAACCACTTTGAAGGCAGATACCCCGAAGAGCCACGCTCCACCTCTATGGAGCAGTTTATGGATTGTATAGACAAGGCTGGCGTGAAATGGAAGTCGAGATGTTCGTGACGCACAAGAAATTCCCCGAACAAATAACCAGTGTCGTCAACACCCTGACTGCCATAAAGCAGCTTGTTGACGACACTGGCATAACGATTAATATGAAACGAGTGAGCAGCGGAGTCAGTTGGAAAGAAGTTTAGACAGGAGTGACAGGACTTGCTGCACGCTTTCCTTGCTCTCTACCGGTATGTTTATGCTGGTCTTTCCTGTCGCCTCGTCTGTCTTTACTATACTGTCAACCAATCGTCGGGTGGCTTCAGGCGACTGCAATGTCCTGGCAATGCCGCTAAAGAACTTCAGTCCCTGTGCCACGAGGTCCTGCGGACTGTCCATTTGCCGATCTGAATCTTTTGGCGAAGACGTGGTAGGAGTATCTGCGGCTTCGTCTCCTGATGTGGTTTGAACATCAGGAGCCTCAGATTTCCCAGTCTCTTGGTTCTCTTCCGACTGCGCCTCAACCGGCTTTTCCATTTCCTCGGAATTGACGGTGGCATGTTCGCCTTCTTCCTCATCCTTTTCAATAATGCCGTCAAACAAGTTGACAATGTCCTTGAACTTGTCGTCGGTGACAAATATTGTGTCATCGCCATTGTCAAGAACCCCTTCAAACATATTCTGCTTGAAACGCAGCTTGCCAATCATCCTCTCCTCAATAGTGCCTGCAGCCACAAGGTTTATCACCTGGATATTGCGTCTCTGCCCAAATCGGTATATTCTTCCGATACGTTGTTCGAGAACGGCAGGATTCCACGGCAGGTCAAGATTGATGATTACAGAAGCCGACTGGAGGTTAAGACCAGTGCTTCCCGCATCCGTGGAAATGAACACACGGCAGTCATCATCCGCCTGAAACCTTCGCGTCATTTCGCCGCGTTTTGCCGAAGGCACTCCCCCATGGAGATATTCGTAGTCAACGCCGCGCTGGTCGAGTTCTTTTGCCAAAAGACGTGTCATACGTTCCCACTGGCTGAAAATCACCACCTTGCTGTCAGTACCTTGCAGTATCTCGCTCACGATGTTCATCGCCTCGTCAATCTTCACGTCATAACGTGTCTTTTGGTCGAGGATATATGTGCTGTCGCACACCATACGCATCATGTTCAGGTTCAGAAGCAGCTTGTGCCTGTCTGACTCTGACAAGAAGTGATGAGTGTTCCACTTATGGATAAGGCGTGCCACTTGAGCAGAGCACTCCTCATGAATGTCCATCTGCTGCTGGGTCATCGGCACTAACAGATTCTTGTCCTGACGTTCTGGCAATTGCAGTTGTACGTCGCACTTCCTGCGGCGTATGAGCCTCTCTCGGGCGATTTCCCCGATAATGTTCAGGTTTTTATATCCCAACACCTTGCCGCTCTCATTGGTGACTATACATTCCTGGCGGAACTTGTAGTATGGTCCAAGACAAAACTGGTCAACAAGTTCCATTACGGAATACAGTTCCTCCAACTTGTTCTCAAGCGGAGTGCCTGACAAAGCCACGGCATATCGGGCATCAATACGTCGGGCAGAGATGGCTATTTGGGTCTTCCAGTTCTTCAGTCTCTGCACCTCGTCCATGATTACCATATCGGTTTCGATCTTTCCTAAATATTTCACGTCATTGGACATTGAATTGTAAGAGATTACTTTATATGCCGATGGTTGCTGATAAAGCTGTTTACGCTTCAGCGCATTGCCCTCAACCACCAGGACATCCGCTCCCGTAAATCGTTCAATCTCCCTCTTCCATTGGTATTTTAACGACGTGGGACATACCACCATCACCTCCTCTACAAGACTGTTTGCCCTGAACACCTCTGCTGTGGCTATGGCCTGAATTGTCTTTCCCAGTCCCATCTCGTCGGCAATAAGTGCCCTGCCTTTCTCAACTGCAAACCTGACACCTTCTTTCTGATAGGGGAACAGTTTGACTGTAAGCAGGGAGTCGAGTGCAGCGTCCGAAAGCCCTTCGGCTATGGAGCTCCTCTTGTCGGCCTCACGCATCTCGAGAATGAAGTCAAGTGCATCATTATAACACCTGAAAGTGTCGCTTATTTCCCTTGCCTGTTCCAAGAATGTAGGAAATGTCAGATAGGCTTTGGGCAACAGATAGCCTTCATCGTCAAAATATTTCTGTGCCAATGCCCTGAATTCAGCCTCATGGTCAACTCCTATCCTGATGCGCACCGCACGTTCTTCTCGATAAGAAAGATAAACCGAAGTATAGGCAGGTATTTCATGATGTACACGATGCTTGTACGTGTTCGAAATCCACATTTTCGTTGCCTCTATGTGTTTGCAGGTACCAAGTCGCGAGGTCTTGAAGTCAAGACACGAGCAGTAGTTCCATTGGCTTCCCTCGCCGCGATACACCACCTTGTATGTCTGTCGCGTGTTTGGATTCCTCACACTGTATTCTCCCGGTGCCATCTTTTCGTCAACAGCCGAGATTGCAAAGACTTCGTCACGGGCAGACTGTTGGCGTAATGCCATCTGCCATTCCTCAACCGTCATATTGTCGGGTTTAACCACGTCCGACAGTTTCCTTACTGTCTTCTTCCTGGTTTTCTTTTTTTCCATAATTTCTATACGATTACATCATTTAGGATACATTTTTAAAAATCGCCGACAAAGTTAATGCTTTATTTTGGTTTAACAAAATGTTTCGACATATTTTTTCGGCAAAACACCACTATTAAGTTCTTTATGACTCCATTCAAGAATAAAACTATAGTAAAATAAGTGGGACAAATTACAAGAAATTCTACAAAACATTTTGCGGTTTCAGAAAAAGTTTGTACAAATCCTATAAGCTATGCAAAAGAAGAGGCTATAATATGTCTCTTCTCCAGAAGGCTATTGGCATATTAGCTGAAGAAGGAGAATTGCCATCTAAGTATAAGGCACATATTCTGTCAGGTCGGCTTGACGGCATTTGGGAGTGTCACTTGGATTCAAATTGGCTTTTGCTATGGATAAAGGAAGACAGGGAGATGACTATGCTATTCCTTGATACAGGAACACACTCGGATGTACTCAAATAATATTGATAGCATAATTGGAATGTTTTATTCGGAACAAAGATAATACGGGGTCACGAAGGTTTTATCTTCATGGTCCCGTATTTACTCAAAAACTTTGTGATTCTATATCACTCCCTGAAGTAGAGTAAATGCTCACTTCTTCAATTCCTCGGGAATCACTGGCATCGCACCGTTTTGGGTGCATACGTAGGCACTCACGTTCACTCCGATGCGATGTGCCTCGGCAATGGGTTTGCCAGAGAGGATGGAGGCTACGAACGAACCGGTGAAGGAGTCGCCGGCACCTACGGTGTCCGCCACTTCCACCTTCGGGGTCTCGAGGTACGACATGGCTCCCTTTGAGAATACATAACTGCCGTTGACACCACACGTGAGGATGAGCATGTCGAGATTATACTTGCCAAGGATGAGCCAGCACTTGTTCTCGATGTCAAGACCGGGATAACCGAACATACGGCCTATTATGACCAGTTCCTCGTCGTTGATTTTAAGGACATTGCTTCGCCTGAGCGACTCCTGGATAACCTCTTTGGAATAGAAGTTCTGACGCAGGTTGATGTCGAAGATGCGCATACAGTCCGTGGGAGTGGCATCAAGAAAACGATAGATAGTATCTCGCGACACCCCGTTGCGCTGTGCCAATGAACCGAAGCACACTGCGCGGCACTGCCTTGCCAATGCCTCAATCTCGGGCGTAAAGGGAATATTGTCCCATGCCGAACCTTCCTTGATGTCATACGAAGCCACACCGTCCTCGTCGAGTGTCACCTGCACCTGACCTGTAGGGAAATCCACGCGAGGCATCTCTACATTCAGTCCATTAGCCTTCAAAGCCTCAATGGTTTCGTCGCCAAGCGCATCCTTGCCCACGGCACTCACTGCATAGGATGTATAACCAAACTGCGCTGCGTGATAAGCGAAATTAGCAGGCGCACCGCCAATCTTCCTGCCTTCGGGGAGGCAATCCCACAGAGCCTCACCCAGTCCTACGATTATTCTGTTGTCCATAATAGTATGTTATTTAGATGCTTTTATTTTCGATATATAAGTGAAGAGGTAAACCACTCCGAGAGCCATCACTGCCACGGCACCCACCTGACCGATAGCATCGCTGGCGAAACCCATGAGCAGAGGGAACACCGTGCCGCCGAAAAGACCCATAATCATAAGGCCTGAGATCTCATTTTGCTTGGTTTCATCGGAGAGCAGAGCCTGTGAGAATACAAGCGAGAAGATATTTGAGTTGCCATAGCCCACAAGCGCAATGGCTACATATAGCACAGCCTTGGATGTTCCCACAGCCAATCCTAACATCGACAGAGCCATCATCACCACACTGATGACGAAGAACAGCCTATTGCTCATCACACGGAGGAAGAACGAACCAGTAAGACAACCGATGGTGCGGAAGATGAAATAAAGCGATGTGGCGAAGGCTGCGTCGTTGAGCGACATTCCTAAGCGTTCCATAAGCAGCTTGGGAGCCGTGGTATTTGTGCCAACATCAATTCCCACATGACACATGATGCCGAGGAACGAAAGCAACACAATCGGGCGAGAGAGCAGTTTCACACAGTCAACCACCGACGATGCCTTGCCCTCCGACTGAGGTTCCTTGATGGGAGTAGAGGCAAGAAGAAGCGAAGCCACTATGCCAATCACCATATATATAGGGAAGAGCACACGCCAACCCATGCCGAACGATGGAATCGTGGCCATTGCGCCCCACATTGCTATATAAGGGGCAAGGAACGAGGCAATAGCCTTGACAAACTGTCCAAAGGTGAGCGTGGAAGCGAGATTTCCGCCCTGTATCACCGATGAAACCAATGGATTTAGCGATGTCTGCATCAGTGCGTTGCCGATTCCAAGCAGTGAGAACGACACCAACATCAGTGGGAAATTCTCGCCGAACAACGGCAGCAAGAGCGACACCACGGTCACAACCAACGACAGCAGCACAGTCTTCTTGCGTCCTATCCTATTCATCAGCATGCCCGTAGGCACCGAGAAGATCAGGAACCAGAAGAACACCAACGACGGCAGCACATTGGCTGTGGAGTCGCTCAACTGCAAGTCCTCCTTAACGTAATTTGAGGCAATGCCGACCAGATCGACGAAACCCATGGCGAAGAAGCACAACATCACGGGCACTATTGCCATCCTATTCTTTTTACTCATGTTAACCTTATGTTATTTATGTTTTTATATTAATATATTGTTTTATAACGTTTTCTCTTTTTTGATATGTTATCCTGAAATACAATCTGTTTTACCTCTAATAAGACTTCCACCTTTTTACCTCTCACAGGCATAAACCATAATAAATAACTCATAAATAAATCTAACCAAAACCTAAATCAATAACTAAAAACCTTACTGTGTATAATGCTTATGCAAAAACAATCAATCAAAAACACTCTTGTTTATTTCTGTTTTCCGAGTGCAAAATTAGTGGTAAATCATTGATTAGGCTTTAAAATATGTTGCAGAGACGAAAAGAAAACGTTCAAAGTAACAAATCTTCTCGACTTTGTATCATTTTTCAGACTTAATCTTATAAATCTTCGCCTTAGCCTTACCTTTTACGATGATTTTATCGTAGGGAACGGTGGGGAAAACAAGATTTGTCATGACCATCTTGCCGTCTGAATCGAATGCCTCGATGCTACTGCGGTCAAAGAATATCCTCAGTTGGCGCACCTTGCCGTAGGTCGGTGTGGAGGTAACTACCGGGAAAGCATCGCTGAACGACACATTACCACTGCGGCGGCGGTCCATATCGAAGGTCTCTTCCGCATCGTCGTAGGTCATCACTACCCTCTCGCCCTTGGCATTGCGCAGTGTGATCTGGGCGTCGCCCTTGAGGTCAACAACTATCTCGCAAGCCTCGGTGGGAGCACTTACCTTGGCACCACGTGCGGCATCCATCTCCTTGGCAGGCAACACGCTGCAATAGGTCTCGCCCTTGTATTCGAAGAGTCCGAGGTCGCGGACGATGGAGTTGGCGGAACGATACTGCATAGTGGGAACCTGGTTGGTATACTGCCAGTTGCTCATCCATGCAATGGCGCAGCGGCGACCGTCGGGAGCATTGTCGAAGGTGACAGTGGCATAGTGGTCCTTGCCGTAGTCCATCCACTTGGTCTCGTTTGGCTCGTCCTCGCATGTGAACTTGTGTCCGTCAAACTGTCCGATGAAATACTGTGTGGCAGAACCGCCGAAGGGACCGCCGGGGTTGATGTTGCAGATGAGCATCCACTTCTCCTTGTCAGTTCCCTTCACCTTCATCTTCATCAGGTCGGGACACTCCCACACACCGCCGTGATTGCCGTATTCGTGTCCGAAGGAACTCTCATACTTCCAGTCCTTCAGATTGGTGGAAGAATAAATCTGCATCTCCTGACCGGCAGCGAGAATCATGTTCCAGAATCCAGCCTCATCATTCCAAAAGACGTGAGGATCGCGGAAATCCTTCTTTTCATCGGTTAAGACCGGATTGCCGACATACTTTGTAAAAGTCTTGCCACCATCATTGGAATAAGCGATACACTGAGCTTGAACGTCACCTCCAAAAGGAGTGGGACGGCTAGTGGTATATACGGATATTATGGCATCCTTGCCAAAGCCGGCAGTATTATTGTGGTCAACGACACACGAACCGCTGAACATCGTTCCCCATGCGTCTGGAGCAAGGGCTATAGGCTGCTTCTGCCAGTGAACCAAATCTGTAGAAGTGCTATGTGCCCAATGCATATTACCCCACATTGACCCATATGGATTATATTGGTAATATAGATGCCACACACCATCCTTAAAGAAAAGTCCGTTAGGATCGTTCATCCACCCACGTTCGGGAGTGTGGTGGTATGCCGACCTGTATTTTTCAGGAATAAGCATATACTGTCCGTCGCTATTCTGCTTAATCTGACTGAAACAGACTGAACCTTTGGGCACATTCTGAATGACGACCGACAATCCCTTAGCACCGAGCCACGGCTGTATGTCGAGAGCCACATAGTAATCGACCTTCTCACGGGCGAAGCGTACGTTTTGCTCCATTTGTGCCACATTTGACACTACGACCTGAAGTTTGCCTTCTGGAGCAGAATCCTGTATAGGCAACCATAAATATCTTCCCTCTTGAACAGGAGTGACGATGGTTTGCTCTAAAGCTTGCGATACAAATGTCTGGGCCTCGAGCGAGGAACTGTCAAAAAGCAAGAAAGCCCAAAATATCATTGAGGCTATACGGATGTTTTTATTTAACCTATTCATATTTTCAATATTTGTTTAAAACATCTCCCTCATTGAAAAGGGAGGATGTTTTCTATTAATAACTGCTTACCTTGACATCACTGACAGTTACATTGCCGCCGTAGCTGTTGACCGACCAACAGTTTTTCTGCAAGCCATAGATGCGCTGCGTAGTGCCATATTCCCCGTTGATGTACATCACCACCACAGAGTTGTCTGTGTAGATGTCAACTTTGTAGGTGTTGTCGGCAGGACGTGGGAAGATGTATCCATCGGCTCCCACGATAAATCCCTTGCCTTCTGAACCTTCCTGCTCGAAGTTGACTTTGCGACGGCCGTTTTCCCATTCCGGATTGACCACGAGAGAATAGTATTTTGTGGCGTCAGTGCCACGGGCAAAAGATACTCCCCACTTGTCAGCCTCTCCTGTCGTGACCTCGAAAGAGATGTGATTGTGATAGCCAAGACGGCTGAAAAGCACGTATCCATCGCCGTTTATTGTTCCCGATGAATAGTTTTCTGATTCCAT
Source organism: Prevotella sp. (assembly GCA_022775105.1). Lineage (GTDB taxonomy): Bacteria > Bacteroidota > Bacteroidia > Bacteroidales > Bacteroidaceae > Prevotella. The sequence goes on from JALFIX010000171.1 coordinate 12,942, forward strand.
CACCATTGCTTCAGCCTGAACATTATATTTGTCAGCCATTGCAGGAACCTCACCAACTGAAAGTGTTCCATCAGCATGCTGAATGAGTTTGTGACAAACGAGAGCACCCGACCAGTTTGGCTCACCCTCGGCACCCACAGCAATATTCTTGTCGTGTATGGTAGTGCCTGTACGATAAGGAGCCCATCCCCAGATGAAGCGGTCTGTACCGTTAGAGGCTGTTTTTCCAGCATAGAAGGCACGTGTGTCGAGCACGCCCTCCTTTTCGTCGGCAGGCCATTTCGGACCTTCGTTGAAGCATGCCTTCAATTCATCCAACGAGCGTGCCATCATATATTTCACCTTGCGACTCCAGTCGCTGCGATACGCCTCGCTATACACCATATACCACCAATCGCCCATTTTGAAGATATCGGGACACTCAAGCATTCTGTCCCAAATCATGCATGAGAACTGACCGTCATATTTCCAATCACGCAGATTGTCAGATGTATATTCAGCAAACTTCAGGTTACTTGCAATAATCATGTGCCAAAGTCCGTTGTCGTCCTGAAACACCTGTGGGTCACGGAAATCTACATCAGAATAACCATTGTCCGTACCACACAACATCCAGGCCTTGTCCTTGGTCCACGTCTTGAAGTCGGGAGATGTAGCACGCATTATCACCTCACGTGTAGTGTGGCCTGTGTAGTAGATGTAGTACAATCCGTCGTTCTCGTTATAGACGGCACAGCCTGTACCCAATGCGGCATCAAGTTCGTCCTTCGACTTTCCTGTGGCGAGAATCTCCCCAAGCCCTTGATAATTGGCTCCGTCAGTCGTAGATACGCCATAGATTGGATGATAGCACCATGCGTCATTGTTGTCAAACTCCTGCAGATAAAGCACCTTAAAGTCGCCCGCCTTCTTGTCGTAGAAAGGCATTGGGTCGCCCACCCTACCGATGGCAGGCTTCCAATAGGTGGTATAGCCACTCTCTTCTGTCGGATTGAAAAATACCGTTGTTGCCGACCAATCCTTTACAGGGTCACCAGCAAAATTGTCATCACTGCATGCTGTCATTGCGAGTGCAGCAACCATTATAGTGGATAATATCATTGATTTCATATATATAAATCGTTTAAAATGTGATTACTTTGTGAGGTAGTTGAACGCATTCTGTGTAATTATAGAGACATTTTTATGGAATTTCTCCGTGTATCCAGCCTCGAAAGTATATGAATACCAGTCGTAGCAGCCTGAACCAATACAGATGACACCGCCTTTTCCGTCATGAGCAGGATATTCCCATGCCACAACAGCTCCATCGCCGCCTATTCCGAGTATCGTGCCGCCTGTGCAAGCTTCCCAAGCCGCATAGTTGTCATATCTGCCCCAATCAGTACCAATATGATACTGTGCCGTTGAGTTTGTGATGTGGTAGCCTGCGTCTGTGGTATATACTGCGTTGGGATCATCTCCAGCCACAAGTCCTTGCCAAAGAGGATGTCCTGTCTGTCCGTTGTACATCTTGAAGTCCCAAGGTCCGCCACAAAGTTCTGCGTCAGCCTCATTCTGTCCCCAACAGTTGTTTGGAGTAGTCCATTCGTCGTCACCGGTGACTCCTATGAAAGACGGAAGATTAGTGGCATAGCGTGTAAGGAAGAAAGCGCCTCCGTTTTCATAATACGTGCGCAACTGGTTCTTGGCGTCGATGGCGTACGGGGCCTTAGTCACAAACTGGTCATGCCCGTCAACACCACCATCGTAGTGGAAGTGCCACCATATCACCTTACATTCAGAGAGATCCACAGTCTCCATCTGTATGTCGGCGAACGAGGCGTATAGAGACTTCTCTACGTTTGCCAACATCCATGAGCAGGCCTCCTTGGCTTCGGGGTCGAGTTCATTCATTGTCGGCGCATTGCCTACAAACACAGCTCTTGGCTTGTCGATGGCAAAGACATTAACCGTATATTGTGCCTGGGCTGTTCCGTTGGTAACGGTATAGACAACAGAATTTGTGAAGTCCTGGGCCACACCGCTGAGCGGCTGGCACACGGCACCCTCACTGAACTCGACGGAAGGAACGAGAGTTGTTATATCTACACCGGCGGGGACATAAACGGTGATGGTCTTGGCACTCTGGTCGATGATGCCGTTATACACCTCATTTACTATGAACGAGTAGATCTTGGCCTCGTCGCGCTTTGCCACCAGTTTCCAGTCGAGAAACAAGTCGCCGTTTGTAACGTGAATATTCTGTGCGCCTTCCATGTTCACGGTCTGACCCTTCTGGACATTAGCGCTTGCGCCCTCTGAAAGGCGAAGTTCGGTCACAGTCATTGCCCTTGTATCGTAAGTTTCAGGCAGGTTCACGGTTACGGTACGTGAGTCAAAATCCACCTTTCCCTCATAGTCATCGAGAGTCAAAGCCTCAATCGTGCAGTCGCCCGAAAGTTGGAGCCCGCTGACATTGTCATCTGTACAGGCAGCCATGCACATCATCATCAGGAAGATGAATGATGCAGATATGATATTGTTTATTCTTGTCTTCATAATAATCTTGTTCTTTTTTACCAGTTACCAATGTTCTGAGTGTAATATCCGTTAGAGGCAGCCACCTGTGCAAATGGTATAGGCAGGTATTCGCCCTTGTCGGCGGTGAACTCAGCCTCGCCATATACGGTGCATTTAGTCTTCTCTGCCGCATAGTAGCTATTGAGGGTCGGTGCAGCCTCGCCCCACCTCACGAGGTCGAAGAAACGCTCCGACTCCATTGCGAGTTCCAAACGGCGCTCCATCTTCACAATCTTTATCGTCTGTTCCTTGTCGTAGGAGCCGGTGTAGTTCTTGCAATAGAACTTCACGCCATACTTTGACGGATAGTTGCCTATCATCTGTGTACTGCTTGCGGCACGAGAACGTATCTGGTTTACGAGAGCTATTGCTTCCGTAGTCTTTCCAAGCTGTGCGAAAGCCTCGGCGCGCTCAAGCAGCACGTCGGCATAGCGGAACACGATGCGGTTCATGCTGGTTGCCCAGAAGGAACCTTTGATGAGATACTGGCCTATGAGGGCAGGATCGACGTTCTGCTTCAGTGTGACATAGTAGCCATATAATCCGCCCGAACGGCTCCAGTTGGAAGTGCGGTTCATGATGTAGTCCTGGTTGAACATATATGGCAAGCCTGGCATTCCCACTGTGAGGAAAAGGCGCGGGTCGGCATTGTCGGTAGTCATGTCGTAGTCCTTCTGGTTGAAGTTGTCAATAAGAGGCAGACCGCTGTTATCGGTACGGAAGGCATTGACAAGGTTCTGCGAAGGCTTATAGAAGTCGCATCCTCCGTCGGTCACGTCTGCTATATTTGGGCAAATCAGGCCGTTCGACCAGTTGAGATTGCCGTATGTCGAACCGTCGTTGCGTGAGTATTGTATTGCCCATATCGACTCGCATCCGTTCTCATACTGCTCCTCTGGACGGAAGTTATTGTGTATGTCGGACTCAAGGGCATATCCTCCGGCAGCGTATATTGCAGGGTCGGTGTATTTGATGACTTTGTCAAGGTCGTCGGTATTTATGCTTGTCACCTTATGGCTCATTGCATCGTCCTGGCGATAAGCCTTGTAGAGATATACCTTTGCCAGGAATGCCGCACAGGCAGCCTTTGTGGGACGTCCTTTCTCTGTCTGTTTCACCGGCAATACCTCATAAGCCTCCTCCAGTTCCTTGGCAATAATGCCCCAAGCCTCATCGTTGGTGTATTCGGTGTTGGAGAGGGTGTTGTATTCCTCGTATTGGAGATTTGCGTTCATAATAAACGGAATGTTCTTGAAGAGGCGCTTTAGGAGGAAGTGGCTGTAGGCGCGCAAGAACTTCATCTCTGCCATACGCTGGTCCTTGAGGGCATAGCTGTCGTCACACTTCTCAAGCACGTTGATGGCAGAATTGACGCGCGATATGGTTATGTACAGACGGTTCCACATGTCGCTGATATTCCAGTTGGTTGTCAGTACACCCTTCTGCACCTCAAGCTGATGGAACACGTCGCCGTCGTTCACCGAACTGCCTCCCTTATAGGCATCGTCAGAACGCACGTCGTAGTTCCACATTGAGAACGAACCGTTGATGTCCTCGGCCTGCGTAAATCCTGCGTATGCCGATATTATTGTACTCTCCACCATTGAAGGATCCTTCACCTGGTTCTCGTCAAGTGTTCCCTGTGGCACCTGCTCGTCAAGGAAGTCAGAGCAGCTTGCTGCCATCATGCCAAAAGAGACAGCGAATATATAGTTAAAAATCTTTTTCATATCTCATTAA
>JALFIX010000202.1 GCA_022775105.1 Prevotella sp.
CGCGCAAGGTGATGCTCGTTTTTTCCGTACTTCTGCTCGTGATAGTGGGAGCGGTGTTTGTGTATAGCCCTGCTGAGATTCTTGAAAGCATGGCGGGTACAACCACCATGTGGATTATCGTCATCTTTGCCTATTATTTCATAGCGACCATGCTTCCAATTGACAAGGTCATCGGACGAATATATCCCATCTTTGCCTTTTCGCTTTTGTTTATGGCGGCGGCACTGATGGTGATGCTTTTCATCAAGTGGCCCTCTATTCCTGAACTGTGGGACGGTCTGGACAACAAGGCTCTCACTGTTGACCCAAGTTGGAGCAGCCAACTATTCCCCTGTCTCTTCATCACGATTGCCTGCGGAGCCATCAGCGGTTTCCATGCCACGCAGAGTCCGCTTATGGGACGCTGCATGAAGAGTGAGCGCATGGGCCGCCCGATTTTCTATGGCGCCATGATTACTGAGGGTATTGTGGCATTGATATGGGCTACTGTGGCTTCTTATTTCTTCTATGCAGAACCACAGCCAGGGTATCAGCTGATTACCGAGTTCTCGAACAATGGTTTTGCGACCTCAGCGCCAAAGGTGGTGAATATCATCTGCAACGACTGGCTGGGAGTCATAGGTGGCATACTTGCGATGCTCGGTGTAGTGGCAGCCCCGATTACGAGTGGCGACACTGCCCTTCGCTCCGCACGACTTATCATTGCCGACTTCATCCACTTTGAGCAGCGCAGCATCAAGCGTCGCCTGATTATCTCGGTGCCTATGTTCCTCGTATGTATTGCCTTGCTGTTGTGGCAGGTGGAGAATCCCGACGGATTCAATGTTATATGGCAGTATTTCGGATGGTCGAACCAGACATTGGCGGTGTTCACGCTATGGGCCATCACCGTTTATCTGCTGAAAAACGGCAAACCGTATTATTTCATGCTTATCCCGGCACTGTTTATGACTACCGTATGCGCAACGTTCCTCTTTGTGTCGAAGCAGGCTTTCGGAATGCCCGAGACAGTGGGCTATCTGCTTGGTGTGGTGGTACTTTTCGTGGCATACGGTTGGTTCCATTCCTTTGAGTCAAATTACAAGAAAAATAATAATAACAATTAATAATCGCGATTATGAAAAGATTTTGTTTGATTTTGGTGACCATGTTGGTTACAATGGCTTCACACGCCCAGTTTGAGGCAGGCAAATACTATGTAGGTGCTTCGCTCTCCAGTTTAGGATTCAGCTACAACGGTTCGCAGGAAGGTTCTTTTGGTCTGCAAGCCCGTGGTGGTTATCTCTTTGATGACAATCTCATGGCAACAGCACAGTTGACGTGGGAAAAGCAGAGCATGATGCCTTCATTCCTAAAGGTTGGTGTTGGTGCCCGATATTATATCGTGCAGAACGGCTTATACCTTGGTGCTCAGGTAAACTATTTGCGTCACTCTTCTGACTATGACGACCTGCAGCCTGGTGTCCAGGTTGGATATGCTTTCTTCCTCAGCAAGAATGTGACTGTTGAGCCTGAGATTTATTACGACCAGTCTATCAAATCGCATAAGGATTTCAGTACCGTTGGATTTAGAATTGGTGTTGGTATTTATCTTTAATATTGAAAAATTGAAATATTGAAATATTGAAATATTGAAAGATATGCTGAAAGTTGAAGAATTGGTTGACAGGCTTATTGACCTGTCTTTCGCCGAGGACATCGGCGATGGCGACCACACGACATTGTGCTGCATCCCCGAGGATGCCATGGGCAAGTCCAAACTGTTAATAAAGGAAGACGGTATCCTTGCCGGCGTGGAGATTGCTAAGGAAGTGTTCCATCGCTTTGACCCTACCATGCAGGTGGAGGTGTTTATGGGCGACGGAGCCAAGGTGAAGAAGGGCGACGTGGCAATGATTGTCACCGGTAAGGTGCGCTCGCTTTTGCAGACTGAGCGTCTGATGCTTAATATCATGCAGAGAATGAGCGGTATAGCCACTATGACCTCTAAGTATGTTGAACGTTTGGAAGGCACCCACACCCGTGTGCTTGACACACGTAAGACTACTCCCGGCATGCGTATGCTTGAGAAACAGGCTGTGAAGATCGGCGGCGGTTGCAATCACCGCATCGGACTCTTCGACATGATTCTCCTCAAGGACAACCACGTGGATTTCTCAGGCGGAATTGCCAATGCCATCAACCGTTGCCATGAGTATCTCAAGGAGAAGGGACTCGACCTGAAGATTGAGATTGAGGTGCGCAACTTCGACGAACTCAAGCAGGCTATGGACTGCGGAGGCATCGACCGTATCATGCTCGACAATTTCTCAGTGGAGGACACCAAGAAAGCTGTGGAGATTGTAGGCGGTAAGTATGAAACAGAGTCGAGTGGCGGCATCACGTTCAACACTCTCCGCGACTATGCCGAGTGTGGTGTTGACTTCATTTCTGTAGGTGCACTGACTCATTCCGTAAAAGGACTCGACATGAGCTTTAAGGCGGTGGAGTAATCGCTTTGCGACATGGTCGCAAAGCGAAATTAAAGAATTAAAAAATTAAAGTTGCTGCGCGAAATTTAAAATTATGAAAAAGACAATTATTTTGGTATCGCTGTGCTTGTCTGTTATGACGGGTTTTGCCTGCACCAATTTTATTGTGGGCAAGAAGGCGAGTGTTGACGGGTCGGTGATGTGCAGCTACAGTGCCGACGACTATGGCATGTTCCAGCATTTGGCTCATTTCCCTGCGGGCAAGCATGCCAAGGGAGAGATGGTGAAGATATTCGACTGGGACACCAATGAATATCACGGTGAGATTCCTCAGGCTGAGGAGACTTATAACGTGATAGGCAATATCAACGAGTGGCAAGTAACCATCGGCGAGACTACTTTTGGCGGTCGCGAGGAAATGGTGGATTCCACCGGTATCATCGACTATGGCTCGCTTATCTACCTTGCCCTCCAGCGTTCAAAGTCAGCACGCGAGGCCATCAAGGTGATGACCACACTTGCCGAGACCTACGGCTATAACTCTGAGGGCGAGACATTCACAATCTGCGATCCCAACGAGGCTTGGATAATGGAGATGATGGGATGTGGCGCCGGCAGTAAGTCTGTGGTATGGGTGGCACTGCGCGTGCCCGACGATGCGATCTGTGCACATGCCAACCAGAGCCGCATACGCACCTTCAACCAGAAGGACAAGCAGAACGTGATGTGCTCAAAGAATGTTGTGAAGTTTGCGCGCGAGAAGGGATGGTTCAGCGGCAAGGATGCTGACTTCAGTTTCTGCGAGACGTATGCCGCTCCCGACTTTGGCGGTCGCCGTTTCTGTGAGGCACGCGTGTGGACATTCTTTAATATGTATAGCGACGACATGGCACAGTATGTGGATTATGCTGCTGGAAAGGTGGCTGACGCCAAGCCTATGCCTCTGTGGATAGTGCCCAACCGCAAGTTGAGCGTGCATGACATGGAGATGGCTATGCGCGACCACTACGAAGGCACACCTTTTGCACTTGACAGTGACATCGGTGGTGGTATTTGGGAGATGCCTTATCGTCCCACACCACTGCGATTCAAGGTTGACGGAAAGGACTATTTCAACGAGCGTCCCGTCAGCACACAGCAGAGCGGATTCGTGTATGTCAGCCAGATGCGCTCATGGCTTCCGCGTGAGGTGGGAGGAATATTGTGGTTTGGTAATGACGATGCCAATATGGTGGCGTTCACCCCCGTGTATTGCTGCACCACCAAGGCCCCACACTGCTATAACACTCCCGGTGCCGATAACATCACCTTCAGTATGGACAATGCTTTCTGGGTGTGCAACTGGGTGAGCAATATGGTTTATCCGAGATATTCACAGATGTTCGGCAGTCTGCAGGCAGTGCGCGACTCGCTCGACAACTCTTACTTTGCGGCTCAGGCAGAGGTAGAGGCCAAGGCTCTTGAACTGTCAAAGTCTGACCGCCAGGCTGCTGTGGATTATCTTACAGGCTATACTTCAGACAAGGCACAGCAGATGCTCGCCACATGGAAGAACCTCGCCACCTATCTCATCGTGAAATACAATGACATGGTGGTTAAGGAAGACGTAAACGGCAAGTTCGTGCGCGACAAGAACGGTCTTGGCAAGCGCCCCACGCGCCCCGGCTACCCCGAGCGTTATGCCCGCGAGCTTATCAGGCAGACAGGCACAAAGTTCGAGGTGGTGAAATAAATTAAACACAGAGGTACAGAGTCATAGAGTTTTATTATTTCTATATCTTCATAAATCTTAAATAATAATCTCTGTACCTCTGTGTCTCTGTGTTCAATATAGAGATTGAAGTATTCGCTCCGCTGTTCGTCCGTCCCAACGGTCGGGAATAGCGGAGCGTTTCCATTTGCCCGCCATGATGTCGGAGAGTGAGGAGCGGAGTAGGGTGGTGTCGCTGCCTACAAGTACATTGCTGCCTATAGTCACAGTCTCGATATGCTCCGTATAGTCGTTGAGCGTGATGCAAGGTATGGAGTTGAATGTTGCCTCCTCAGCCACATTGCCTGAGTCGGTGATTATTCCTGCGGCATGGGAAGTGAGATAACCGAATTCCAGATATGACATGCTATCCACAATGCGTATCGGTGAACATGGAGAAAGCAATGGCGCTATTACCTTGGCTGCAAGTGGGCGCAGAGGAGCTATCACGGCAGTGTCTTTAACTTCCTGCTCGATGACAGCCACCATATCCTTCATGAATGTGGTGTCGGCAATGAGTGTCTTGCGGTTTACCGTGAGTACAAGATAACGTTCCAGTCCTTCAAGACAATGCGGTCGGCAGAAGCGCGAGTAGTTGTGGCGCAGTGTGTCAATGAGCAAGTTACCCACCATATATATCTTATTAAGCTCAGCGCCTTCGCGCGTAGCAATGCTATTGGCATTAACACCGGCGGTGAACATCAGGTCGCTGAGTCCGTCAATCACCAGTCGGTTGATTTCCTTTGGCATGTTTATGTCAAACGAGCGTGTTCCTGCCACCAAATGTGCAAGACGCAGTCCGCGCTTCTTTGTCACAATCGCCACTGCCATCGTTGATGCGAGGTCGTCGCAGACAATCACCGTGTGCGGGGAATCATCATTGGCCGTAACTCGTTCGAGATAACTGTCAAAGGCTGCCATCACCTTTCCCGTAAGTTCATTTATGCTTTCGCAATCAACACCGAGAAAGATGTCCGGACGCGGAATCTCTAATTGTTCGAACAAGTTGGCATCCACCGTAGGGTCATCTTCCCTACCGGTATATACCAGTGAATAGTTGATGTCAGAGCCGTTTTCCTTGGCCTTTTTTGTTGCCCAAATGATTGGCGCTAACTTTATGAAGTTGGGGCGTGCGCCAGCTACAAGTGTTATATGCATAGTAATGAATGTATTTTTTAGTGCAAATTTACCTCTTTTTCATCAAAAAACAAAGAAAAAAGAGAAAAATATAACTATTTTATCGAAAAAAGTTACAATATATTTGCTCATTACCGATTTTTTATATAACTTTGCAGCCGAATTAAAATATTAAAGAAAAAGAATATGAATAGTTTCGAACTTCTACACCTTATTAATATTATTCGACTTCAGGACGGGGTCGGAAGTGAAAAGGTGTGTATGTAGTTCATCTATGGGATATTTACGGAACCTT
>JALFIX010000210.1 GCA_022775105.1 Prevotella sp.
GAAAACCACACGTCGTTCTCCCCTTTGTCGCCCGCAAGTATGAAGTAAACCATCAGTTCGGGATGGCGCGAGAGCACTGACTTTGCCTTCTCCAGTCCCATCACCATGAATGCCGTAGCATAGGCGTCGGCAGTGGCACAATCGTCGGCTATAACGGTGGAGGAGAGGATGTTGTGCTGCACAGGATACCCTGAGGCAGGGTCGATGGTGTGGGCATATCTCTTTCCGTTTTTGTAATAGAAATTACGATAGTTTCCGCTTGTTGCCATAGCCTTGTCGGTGACGTTTATTATCGTCTGAATCTCCTGGTTGACGTTGAGCGAGTCTTCGGTGGGCTTGGTGACACCTATCTTCCATGGCAGACGTTTCTCGTTGATTCCACGGGTGACTATCTCGCCGCCTATCTCTACCATATAGTTGTCTATATCCTTGCTACTGAGATACTTGGCTATTACGTCGCATCCGTAGCCCTTGGCGATTGAGCTACAGTCGAGCATGATTCGCGGGTCGGTTTTCCTGACATGACCATCCACGAGGCTCACCTTCTTATATCCCACGAGAGCCTTAAGGCTGTCCACCTTGTGGCGGTCGGGCATATTGCCGTGCTTGAAACCGAAGCCCCACGCATTGACCAGCGGAGCCACTGTGATGTCGAACGCCCCATTGGTGTTGTCTGATATTTTCGTCGCGAGAGAGAAGACCTCGGCAAACATTTTGTTAACGGCAATGTCGCGGTTTTGATTGATGGCGGTGATGATTGAGTTCTTGTTGAACGGCGACAGTGAAGCATCCACCTTGGCAAGTTCTGCCTCTATGCCGTCCTTGAGGTTACGGTCGCTTTGGTATGTGATGTGATACACTGTTCCGAAAACCATTCCCTTGTCGTGCTGATAGGGGGTGGAGCGTTGTCTGCCCACGATAATCACCGTGCCCACTACGAGGAACGCGAGGAACGGCAGTTGCCAAAGTAGTCGCTTCTTGTTTTGCATTTGTTATATGTAAATAATATTATGACATCATATGTCAATGATAATATTGAAGTTGGCACCAATGCGCGTGTCGCCGTATTTTCCGTATCCCGGGACGTACCACGTTTTGCCCGCCGAGCAGTCCTTATGGCTGAGGCGGCGCTTGTATCTCACGTTCCAGCCTGCATGTAGAGGACCGAAGAGCTTGGCTTTCAGTCCGATGACAATCTCCGCCCAATGTTGGCTGCATTTCTCGCCATCCACCAGGAATGTAGCCTCGTTTCCCCATACAGGGTCGGGCGAGGGCTCGCGCCACATGTCCACCTTGTATGACGTGAAGGCATATCTCAGACCTGCATACACGAAGTTGGGCGTGTGTTTCTTCTTTGACAGGTTGATGTCGCATCCGATGCGGAAGAACGGGGCCGAGGTCTTGTAGTAGTTGCCGGTGACGATGTCGTCGTGTTCGGCACTGCCAAGTCCTATCTCCACCACGGGGAAGTACTGGTTGTGGAGATTGGCCTTCAGGGCCGCCTCATATTCGCCGTAGTCGCTCACTGTCCGCGCCACAGGTCCCGCTATGTCCACCGATACCTGCAATCCCTGAAAGAAAGCCACAGAGTCTTTTTGTATGGCGAAGAGCTTGCTCTGGGCATATACCTTATTATTAATAGGGCATAGCAAGGCGATGACAGCCAATATGGCTGCATGGGCAGAAGCTGTAGTCATGGCTGTATGGGCAATAGCCTTACCTCTTCGTGAAATAAATCCTGAAATGCTGTCTTTCGGTATCATAATCGACGTTTGGGTTGTTGATTACTATGGAGTCGATGAAATTATGGGTTGTTTCCACCGACGTGATGGTGTGGAAATATGCCACCTGGCAATCCACCGACTCAAATTGCGGAGTGTTGAGCTTGTTGATGCAGACACGGTCGAAAATCCACTGTGTGTCATCGCCTTCCTGCTTCAGTCCGAAGTAGAAGGTGTCGCATGGATTCACATAGCTGATGGGCAAGCTGAAGCCCGTAAGCCCCACACCGCGGTTGAAGACGACGGTGTCCTGGCCAGCCGCGGTGAAGGTGAGTACGCTGAGTGTGTCGTGCAGAGTGTCCCTGGTGCCGTCGGCCTTGTAGAGCGCATAGTTGGTATATACCGAGTTCTGCACGGGGCAGTCGATTGACGAACATGCGCAGGCCGTGATGGCAGCGAGGACAGCCAGCATTATTTTCCGCATCTTATTTCCTCCTCTATCTGATAGTCGTTGCGGGCACTTGACGAGCGGCTCACAAGGTCGCCGATGAATCCGGCGAGGAATAGCTGTGTGCCTATCATCATCATTGTCAGCGAGATATAGAAATAGGGCGAGTCGGTGACAAGTCGCTGCTTGATGCCGTTGGCAAGACAGTAGAGCTTGTCGGCACCGAGTATGAACGCCGAGACAAATCCGATGAGGAACATGATGGTGCCGAGGAATCCGAATACGTGCATCGGCTTGCGGCCGAAGCTGCTCAGGAACCACAGTGTGATAAGGTCGAGATAGCCGTTGAAGAATCGGTTCAGGCCGAACTTCGACGAGCCGTACTTGCGTGCCTGGTGGTGCACCACCTTCTCGCCTATCTTGTCGAACCCCGCGTTCTTGGCGAGATAGGGTATGTAGCGGTGCATCTCGCCATACACCTCGATGTTCTTGATGACATCCTTGCGGTAGGCCTTAAGTCCGCAGTTGAAGTCGTGCAGGTTCTTGATGCCGCTGATTTTGCGCGCCGTGGCGTTGAAGAGCTTTGTGGGTATGGTCTTCGACAGCGGGTCGTATCTTTTCTGCTTGTATCCTGAAACGAGGTCGTATCCGTCTTCCACAATCATCTTGTAGAGGCCAGGTATCTCGTCGGGCGAGTCCTGCAGGTCGGCGTCCATGGTGATGACGACGTTGCCCTGTGCCTGCTTGAATCCGCAGTACAGGGCAGGACTCTTGCCGTAGTTGCGTCTGAATTTTATTCCCTTGACGTTTTCGTATTCCTTGCCGAGCCTCTGTATGACGTCCCACGAGTGGTCGGTGGAGCCGTCGTTGACGAATATCACCTCGAATGTGTATCCGTTGGCGTTCATCACTCTCTCAATCCATGAGTAGAGTTCTGGCAGGGATTCCTCTTCGTTGTAGAGGGGTATGATTACTGATATGTCCATTTACTAATTTAAAGATTCGCATGTGCTCAACTTTGGGGAGTTCAGGGAGTTCAATGAGTTAAAAGGAGTTAAAGACAATAGTATTGTACGTCCATTTGGGATATGCTCATGGCAAAACATACGTCTTTAACTCCCTTAACTCCCTTAACTCCTTTAACTACCCTATACTTGAGATAATTTACTGTGCATTGATTTCCCATCCGATGGCGCTTGCTCCGAGCACTGCTGCCGATGCGCCGTCGAGACCGCTGACGAGGAATTGTGCCTTGCCCTTGAAAATGTTGAGCACGTGGTCGTTGTATGCTTTCTTGATGGGGTTCATGATGAGGTCGCCGGCCTTGACGAGTCCTCCGAAGAATATGAAAGCCTCGGGGCTTGAGAATGCGGCGAAATCGGCGCAAGCCTCACCGAGCATCTTGCCCGTGAACTCGAAAATCTCGTTGGCCACCTTGTCGCCCTTGCCTGCGGCGATGCTTACGTCGAGTGATGTGATGTCCTCAGGCTTGATGTCGCGCAGGAGCGAAGGCTCGTTGGTCTTCTCAAGAATCTCGCGGGCAGTGCGGGCAACACCGGTGGCTGAGCAATATGCCTCAAGGCATCCCGTGCGTCCGCATCCGCAGGCGCGTCCTTCCTTGCCTCTCACCATCGTCACGTGTCCCAACTCTCCGGCGAATCCGTCATGTCCATAGACGAGCTGCCCGTTGACAACGATGCCCGAGCCTACTCCAGTGCCGAGGGTGATGACGATGAAGTTCTTCATGCCGCGGGCCACGCCGTAGGTCATCTCGCCGATGGCTGCCGCGTTGGCGTCGTTGGTGATGGCCACGGGTATGCCTGCGAGACGGTCGGAGAACATCTTTGCGAGTGGCACGATGCCCTTGCCCCAAGCGAGGTTGGGAGCGTGCTCGATGTTGCCGGTATAGTAGTTGGCGTTTGGCGCGCCAATACCCATGGCCTTGATTTTGTCGATACCTCCCACCTGGTCGATGATAATCTGCAAGGCTTCAACGGCAGCGTTGACGTATGCCTCACTTGTTTCATACCCTTGGGTTTTGATGGCGGTTGTAGCCTTGATGTCACCACGGCTGTCAACGATGCCGAAAACAGAGTTTGTTCCTCCTAAGTCCAAGCCAATTACGTATGGCTTTAATGTTGATTGTTCGTTCATTTTTATCTGTTTTTATAAATTATTGTCGTTTTCAGAGGGCAAAGTTAGAAAAAAACTGCGATAAAACAAAAAAAACATCGAAAAAACTTGTATATTTCGCTAAAATTTAGCAATTTTGCACTCGCTATGGCATTTCAGATACAGATTGATATATTAAATTTCATATTTAAGGGTATGCTGATAGGCATTATTGCATCAGCTCCAATGGGGCCTGTCGGAGTGTTATGTGTACAGCGTACACTTAACAAGGGCAGGTGGTATGGGTTTGTTACGGGGATAGGAGCGGCTGTCAGTGACATGATTTACGCCGCAATCGCCGGATTCGGAATGAGTTTCGTGATGGATATCCTCAGTAATCAGCAGACGAGGATGTACCTTCAGATTGCGGGCAGTGTGTTGCTGTTCGCATTTGGGCTATATACCTGGCGCTCTGACCCCACCAAGAAGATTCACCGGTCGGGAAACGGCAAGGGTACTCTGTGGCACAATGGTGTGACGGCTTTTCTTGTCACTTTCTCCAATCCGCTGATTATTTTCCTCTTCCTCGCCAGCTTTGCCCAGTTTGCCTTTGTGATGCCCAACCATCCCTTTGAGATGCTTGTGGGCTTCATGAGTATTGTTGGAGGCGCATTGGTGTGGTGGTTTGGACTCACGTGGCTTATAGATAAGGTGAGGGGCAAGTTTGACTCCAACGGCATCAAGCTCATTAACCAGATTATCGGTGCCATCGTGATGCTATGCTCGGTGCTGATGCTCTTGGGCACGGTCACCAACCTCTACCGATTCTTTTAAAAACTTTAATCTTTTAATTTTTTAATTTTTTAATTCTGAAAGAAAAAAATGTATATCGCCGACGAGCTAAGGAAAAAGAACATCGCCGAATATCTCTTGTACATGTGGCAGGTGGAGGACACTATACGTGCCTTCGGATGCCAGTTGTCGAGGATAAGGCGCGAATATATATCGCAGTTTGACTATACCGACGAGCAGATGGAGGAGGAGACCGACTGGTATGGTAATCTCATCAGGATGATGAACGAGGAGGGGTGCCGCGAGAAGGGGCATCTCACCATTAATAAGGTGACGCTATGGAACTTGGAGGAGCTGCACCGCAAGTTGCTTGACTCCACAAATTTCCCTTTTTATAACTCTGCATATTACAAGGTGTTGCCTTTCATTGTGGAGTTGCGCAACCGGGGTGTCGATAAGAGCGAGGACGAGATTGAGACGTGTTTCAACGCGCTCTACGGCTTGATGATGCTGCGGCTGCAGAAGAAGGAGGTGAGTCCGCAGACGCAGAATGCTGTAAAGGAGATAAGCACCTTCATAGGCATGCTCAACGATTATTATCTGAAGGACAGAGATGAGCCACTGGAGCTTTAGGCATGGATAGAATATTTAGGCACGGATTGACACGGCTTTTTCAAAGTCACGGCTGGCTGCGCGATGGGAATGGCTTTTATTTGAATAAAGGCTATACTAAAGTATAGACACGGCTCTTTTAAAATGAAGAGTGAAGAATGAAACTAAGCCGTGACCTTGCGAGCAGCAAGCCGTAACCACGAAGTGCCGTGGATGAGCTCAACGCGCAGCCAAAAGCCGTGTCTTTTTAAAAAAAGCCGTGTTCATCCGTGCCAAAATAAAAATAACGTGCCAAAAATAAAAACAACGTGCTAAATATATAAAAAAGTTGGAATAATTTTAAAATATAAGAAATATGAATATATTGATTACAGGCTGTAACGGCCAATTGGGAAACGAGATGCAACTGCTGGAGAAGGAAAATCCTCAGCATACATACTTTAATACAGATGTTGCCGAACTCGACATCACCGACCAACAGGCAATTGAGGACTTTGTGGCCAACAACGCCATCGACGGTATCGTCAATTGTGCGGCTTATACCGCAGTTGACAAGGCCGAGACAAACAAGGAACTCTGTACGTCGCTCAATACCGTGGCATCGGCTTATCTCGCCGCAGCAGTGGAGAAACGCGGTGGATGGATTGTGCAGGTATCCACCGACTATGTCTTCAACGGCAAGGGACACTTGCCATATCGCGAGGACGACACCCCGTCGCCCGACAGCGTGTATGGCAGCACCAAGCTCGCCGGGGAATTAGGCGTGTCGAAGTTCTGCAAGCGTGCGATGATTATCCGTACGGCATGGCTCTACAGCACCTTCGGCAATAACTTCGTGAAGACGATGATTCGCCTGGGCAAGGAGAAGCAGGAGCTTGGAGTGATTTTCGACCAGATAGGCACTCCGACATACGCCGCCGACCTTGCCGCAGCCATCATGACTGCCATCAACAAGGGCATTGTGCCCGGGGTGTATCATTTCAGCAACGAGGGTGTCATCAGCTGGTTTGACTTCACCAAGGCCATTCACCGCATTGCCGGCATCACCACCTGTCATGTGCGTCCGCTCCATACCTCCGAGTATCCCACTCCCGCCAACCGTCCCGCCTACAGTGTGTTAGACAAGACAAAGATCAAGGAGACCTACGGCATAGAAATCCCCTATTGGGAGGAGTCGTTGGAGAAGTGCATCAAGAAATTGTTGTCCACAGATTCCCACAGATGAGAATTTTAAGTTGATTATCACAGATTTCTTTAATGCATAAAAATATGTTATTTTAATATGGATTCAGTAGTTCCTGATAAAGATAAGACTTATGGCATTATAGGAGCGGCAATGTCTGTTCATACAGAGTTGGGTATGGGTTTCCTCGAAGCTGTTTACGGGGATGCGTTGGCAATCGAACTGGAAAGAAGACACATACCTTTTGAACGCGAGAAATCTATCCACATAATGTATAAAGGACAAAAACTTAATCATTATTATGTAGCAGATTTTTTGTGCTATGGTGATATTATAGTGGAGTTGAAGGCTGTCGAACAAATTCAATCAGTACATATGGCTCAGGTATTGAATTACTTGAGTGCTACCGGATACAAATTGGCATTGTTGATTAATTTTGGAGAAAAAAGTTTGAAGTATAAAAGAATAGTAAATTAATATTGGAATCACTGATAATTGGGACCACAGATTCTGACTGATGAAAATATAAAGTGAAATCACACAGATTTAATCTTTTATAAAGAAAAATCTGTGATAATCTATATAAAATTATCATCTGTGTTAATCTGTGGAAAAAAATGAAGAAATGAATAAGGAAATAGAAAGAAGAAGGACATTTGCGATTATATCGCACCCGGACGCGGGTAAAACTACACTGACAGAGAAATTCCTCCTCTTCGGTGGACAAATACAAGTGGCGGGAGCCGTAAAAAGCAATAAGATAAGAAAAACTGCCACGTCCGACTGGATGGACATCGAGAAACAACGCGGTATCTCGGTGTCAACATCTGTCATGGAGTTCGACTATAAGGACTATAAGGTGAATATCCTCGACACCCCGGGACACCAGGACTTTGCCGAGGACACCTACCGCACACTCACAGCCGTGGATTCGGCAATCATCGTCGTGGATAGCGCAAAGGGCGTGGAGGCACAGACACGTAAGCTCATGACTGTATGCCGTATGCGCAATACACCCGTAATCATCTTCATCAACAAGATGGACCGAGAGGGACGTGACCCGTTCGACGTGCTCGACGAACTCGAACAGGAACTCGAAATAAAGGTGAGACCTCTCTCATGGCCCATTAACCAGGGACAGAAGTTCAAGGGCGTGTATAACATATATGAAAAGCAACTCAACCTCTTCACTCCTGACAAACAGAGAGTTACGGAGAAGGTGGAGGTGGATATCGACAGCGAGGAACTCGACCAGACAGTGGGAGAGACGGATGCAGCCAAACTGCGCGAGGACCTGGAACTCGTGGATGGCGTTTATCCTGAGTTCAATGTGGATGAATACCGCAGTGCCGAGGTGGCACCGGTGTTCTTCGGGTCGGCTCTCAACAACTTCGGTGTGCAGGAGCTGCTCGACTGCTTTGTGGAGATAGCACCAAGTCCTCGCCCCACCAAGGCTGAGGAGCGAATGGTGGAGCCCGACGAACCGAAGTTCACGGGATTCATATTCAAGATTACGGCGAACATCGACCCAAACCACCGCTCGTGCATCGCCTTCTGCAAGGTGTGCAGCGGCAAGTTTGAGCGCAACAAGCCCTATCTGCACGTGCGTCACGGCAAGACACTGCGCTTCTCGTCGCCCACGCAGTTTATGGCGCAGCGCAAGAGCACCATCGACGAGGCCTGGGCGGGCGACATAGTGGGATTGCCCGACAACGGAACATTCAAGATTGGCGACACGCTCACCGACGGCGAGCAGTTGCATTTCCGTGGATTGCCGAGCTTCTCGCCGGAGCTGTTCAAGTATATCGAGAACGACGACCCGATGAAGGCGAAGCAGCTGCAGAAGGGCATCGACCAGTTGATGGACGAGGGTGTGGCCCAGTTGTTTGTCAACCAGTTCAACGGGCGCAAGATTATCGGTACGGTTGGTCAGTTGCAGTTTGAAGTGATACAGTATCGCCTTGAGAATGAGTACAATGCAAAGTGCCGTTGGGAGCCTGTTCATCTCTATAAGGCGTGCTGGATAGAGAGTGACGACCCGGCTGAGCTTGAGAATTTCAAGAAGCGCAAGTATCAGTATATGGCCAAGGACAAGGAGGGTAGGGATGTCTTCCTGGCCGACAGCGGCTATGTGCTGAGCATGGCTCAGGAGGACTTCAAGCATATAAAGTTCCACTTCACGAGTGAGTTTTAGTGGTGGGATCACAGATTCCCACAGATGAAAAATTTAAGTGGATTTCCACAGAATAAAAATCTGTGATAATCGATATAAAATTGTTATCTGTGATAATCTGTGGATAAAAAAGGATTATTATGAAGACAGAAGAAGATATTAGGAAGGCTGTGGAGGTGATGCGCCTGGGAGGCGTGATACTCTATCCCACAGACACGGTGTGGGGCATCGGATGCGACGCCACCAACGCCGAGGCAGTCGCCAAGGTGTATAAGATAAAACACCGCGACGACTCAAAGGCTCTCATCTGCCTCGTTGACAGCGACAACCGCCTGCAGCGATACGTGAGGAATGTGCCCGACGTGGCATGGCAGCTCTTCGAGTGTGCCGACAAACCTACTACCGTCATCCTCGACGGTGCGGTGAATCTCGCCGAAAATCTTATCGCCGAGGACGGTTCGATAGCTATGAGGATAACGTCGGAGCCGTTCTCCAAGGAACTGTGCTACAGATTCCAGAAACCCATAGTATCCACCTCGGCCAACGTCTCCGGCGAGCCGACGGCACAGAACTACTGCGACATCTCGCAGGAAATCATAGATGCCGTGGATTACGTCTGCTGGACGCGCCGTCAGGAGCACAAGCCCCATAAGCCGTCGAGCATCATAAAGCTTGGCAGCGGCGGAGAGGTGGAGATTATACGCAAGTAAGTTTTGATCCACAGATTTACACAGATGAAAAATTTTTAGTGGATTCACACAGATTAGCATAGATTACTCTGTTATAAGAAATAATATGTGAAAATCCATATAAAAATTAACTCTGTGGAAATCTGTGGAAAAGATAGAAAGAATATGACAGAAGAAAAGGAACAGGAGGGATGGTTTAGAAGGTTTTGCAACTGGCGTGAGGAACACGTCAGCGAGAGGAGCTTTATCCTTGTGCTGGCATTCCTCGTGGGATTCTTTGCAGCCGTGGCGGCATTCGTGCTCCACGGACTCATCAACCAGATAGTGGCACTGCTGACAAGCTCGTTCGACAAGACAGGCGCCAACTGGCTCTATCTTGTCTTCCCCGTTGTCGGCATCTATCTCACGTCGCTCTTCGTGCGATATATCGTCAAGGACAATATCAGCCACGGTATCACACGCATACTCTATGCCATCAGCAGTAAGAAAAGCCGACTGAGAGGCCATAACTGCTGGTCGTCGGTGGTGGCGTCTGCCATCACCATCGGATTCGGAGGTTCGGTGGGAGCCGAGGCACCTATCGTGCTTACCGGTTCAGCCATAGGCAGCAACTTGGGACAGGTGTTCAAACTCGACAACCGCACGCTGATGCTGCTTATGGGATGCGGTGCCGCAGGAGCCATCGCCGGCATCTTCAAGGCCCCGATAGCGGGACTTGTGTTCACCCTGGAGGTGCTCATGATCGACCTTACCATGTCGTCGCTCTTGCCCATACTGGTGTCGTGCGTGACTGCCACCTGCTTCACGTATATCTTCCGTGGCAGTGTGGCGATGTTCTCGTTTCACTTGGATGCCGACTGGCCCGTGGAGCGCGTGCCCGCCTGCATTTTGCTCGGCATATCGTGTGGGCTCGTGAGCCTTTATTTCATACGCACCATGACATCCGTGGAGGACATGTTCGGCAAGTTCAAGGACAAGCCTTACGTGAAATTGCTCATCGGCGGTGCCATACTCAGCCTCCTCATCTTCCTCTTTCCGTCACTCTACGGCGAGGGCTACCGCTCAATCAACCTCCTGCTCAACGGAAAGACAGAAGCCGACTGGAACGGCATCATGAGCAACTCGCTCTTTGCGGGCAGGGGAGACATGCTGCTGATATATGTGGCATTGGTGCTGTTCACCAAGGTGTTCGCCACTTCCGCCACCAACGGCGGCGGAGGTTGCGGCGGTACGTTTGCACCAAGTCTTTTCATCGGTTGCTTCACGGGATTCCTCTTCTCGCGCCTTTGGAACATTTATGAGATTGGCATCTATCTGCCCGAGAAGAACTATGCACTGTTGGGTATGGCGGGAGTGATGTCGGGAGTGATGCACGCCCCGCTCACGGGAGTGTTCCTCATTGCCGAGATTACCACCGGCTACAACCTGTTTATGCCGCTGATGATTGTAAGCGTGTGCGCATACCTTACTATATATATATTCGAGCCTCATAGCATCTACGGCATGCGACTGGCAAGGCAAGGTAAGCTCATCACCCACCACACCGACCATGCAGTGCTTACGCTGATGAGTCTCGACAGTGTCATCGACCGCGACTACAAGGCGGTGAGTGCCGACATGGAGCTTGGGCAGATAGTGCACAAGATAAGCAAGAGCCGCAACAGTTTCCTGCCGGTGCTTGACGCCGCGGGCAATCTGCTTGGGGAAATCAACATCGCCAAGATCCGCCATGTGGTGTTCCGCATTGAGTTGTATCATCACTTCAAGGCCCACCAGCTGATGGCACCGCCTGCGGCGACGCTCAACGACGACCTGCCGATGACCAAGGTGATGAAGACATTTGAAAACACCCATGCCGACTGGCTCCCCGTGCTCGACAGAGAGAACCATCTCAAGGGATATATATCCCGCCAGAGGATGTACGGCATGTACCGAAAGATGGTGAAGGACATGAGTGAGGAATGAAAACAGAAACTTGAATAATAACATGAAGAAAGAAGACTTGAGAATAGTGTTCATGGGAACACCGGAGTTTGCAGTCGAGACACTCGACGCACTCGTGAAAAACGGATATAACGTGGTGGCTGTGGTCACACAACCCGACAAGCCCGTGGGACGGCACGGCAGTGTGCTGCAACCATCGCAGGTGAAGCAGTATGCACTGGAGCATAACCTGCCAGTGCTACAGCCGGTGAAGATGAAGGACGAGGCATTCGTGGAAGAACTGCGCTCCTTTAATGCCAACCTGCAGGTGGTAGTGGCATTCCGTATGCTGCCCGAGGTGGTGTGGGCAATGCCCGAATACGGCACATTCAACGTGCATGCCGCCCTGTTGCCACAATACCGCGGTGCCGCTCCCATCAACTGGGCGGTGATCAACGGCGAGACACGCACGGGAGTCACCACATTCTTCCTCGACCATGATATCGACACCGGTCGCGTGATTATGCAAAAGCCCTTCGACATCCTCGACGATTATAACGTGGAGACTGTGTATGACGGACTTATGCACCTTGGTGCGGAGATATGTATCGACACCCTGCAGTGCATCATCGATGCCGACGGCCATCCCGATGCCATCCCACAGGAGAATCTCATCACCGCAGGCGAGACTCTGCTTCCGGCACCGAAGATATTCAAGGAGACATGCGAGATTGTCTGGCGAAAGGATGCCAAGCAGGTATATGACTTCGTGAGGGGCCTAAGCCCATATCCCGGGGCATGGACAACACTCGTGGATGACGAAGGCAAGGAGACGGTGCTGAAGATATACTCGGCTTCGAAGACGGGGATTGACGCAAGGACAGGACAACCGGAAGGGCAGGGGACTAATCCCGGCGATATTGTAATCCGCGACAAGCGCACCCTTTGTGTGGTGGCTGGCGACGGATGTCTCTTGCAGCTCGACGAGGTGCAGTTGGCAGGCAAGAAACGCATGAAGGCGCAGGATTTCATCAATGGCATGAAAAAACTCGCTCAGTCAAGACTAAGGTGATTTCTTTTTAAAAAAAGTGAAGTCATGATATACTAAAAGGCAATATTCTCCGTTTATATTATCAGAAAGCATAACTTTTAATAAAAATGGAGATTAGTGCCTATGAAGTATTTTACCCAATTGCAAAATCCGAGTGAGAGAACACTCGAAATAGTCAGACAAATAGCACGCTCTTACAGGGTGTTCAAGCTAAGCGACGGTTCGCTCATGCCGTTGTGTGTTAACTGATTTAGTAAACAACTATTTTGAACAACAAGAGAGAGATATGACAATAGTATCACCATCGCTGCTCGCGGCAGATTTCCTGCATCTCGACAGCGATATAGAAATGATAAACCGCAGTGAGGCTGAATGGCTTCATCTGGATGTTATGGACGGTGTGTTCGTGCCCAACATCTCGTTTGGATTTCCTGTGCTTGAGGCAGTTGCAAGCAAGTGCAAGAAGGCTCTCGACGTGCATTTCATGATTGTTCATCCCGAACAGTATATCCGGCAGACGGCAAAGTTGGGAGCCATGATGATGAATGTGCATTATGAGGCTTGCACCCATCTCCACCGCACCATTCAGGAGATACACGATGCCGGCATGAAGGCTGGCGTGACTCTCAATCCCGCCACTCCGGTGTCGGTGCTTGAGGATATTATCTGCGATGTGGATATGGTGTTGCTGATGAGTGTCAACCCCGGTTTCGGCGGACAGAAGTTCATCGAGAACACCATTGGCAAGGTGCAGCGCCTGCGCAAGCTCATCACAGAGAAAGGCTCTCACGCGCTGATAGAGGTGGACGGCGGTGTGCAGGGCGAAACCGCCCCGCGCCTGGTCGAGGCAGGTGTGGATGTGCTTGTCAGCGGAAGCTATGTCTTCAAGAGCAAGACCCCCGAGGCGGTAATCCATTCTCTGAGGGAACTGTAATTCTTCATTTTGGGAGTTAAAGGAGTTAAGGGAGTTAAAGACGTATGTTTTAGCCTCTATATTTCATATTGGCAGCGAAAAAACTAATGTCTTTAACTCCTTTAACTCCCTTAACTCCTTTAACTCCCCAAAACATAAATAATGCTATCAGTCTCAAAGATACACCATGTTGGCCATTTTTCTGAGATTGATAATGGCATAGCGCATACGTCCGAGGGCGGTGTTGATGCTCACTCCGGTGATTTCGGCGATTTCCTTGAACGACAATTCCTCGAAATACCTCAGATATACCATCTCGCGCTGCTCGGCGGGCAGGTTGTCAACCATCTTGTGGAGTTCGTCGAATGTCTGCTTGCGCATTATCTCGTTGTCGTATGACGACACGGTCAGTGCATCATTGTTGATGCGCGTGAGGTCGTTGGTCTCATTGGCATCCTTGATGAACCTGCGGTCGTTTCTTCTGAACTTGTCGGAAATAATGTTGTGGGCGATGCGGATTATCCAGTAGTTGAACAATCCCATTGACGTGTATCTCTGCTCCTGCAGATGTACAATCACCTTGACGAATGTATCCTGGAACAATTCGTTTGCCTCGTCCTCGTTGCCGACGACATAGAGGAAATACGAGTATATCCTCGCCTGATAACGTGAGAGAATCTCGTCGAAAGCCCTCGCGTCGCCATCCATATATGCAATGACCAACTCCTCGTCGGTCATTTCAGTGTATTTCTTCATATACCTTATTTATTTTTTTATTAGGGTATAATCTCTTCAATAGGCAAACCAATTTAAAATGTTAATAATTCAGATTAATGCAATAAATGCGATGCAAAAGTAGGCATTTTATTCCGATTATGCAAATTTTTGGAGGAAAATCTTTGTTTTTTGCTGATTTTTATCCTCTATACAGCCATTTTAGAACACTGTTGAGCCATGGATTGGTGAAATAGAACCATCTGTAGGTGCTCATCGGCTTGCCTCCGAATCTGAGTATGAAGTCGCGCAGCGGGTTGCGCTTGAAAGGCAGCCCCACGTCGAGGAACACGATGTGGGCGCATCCGTCGCTTTCGGCCCGCTTGATGGCGTTCCATAAGGTGAAGTCATCAGGGTGGAGTTTCATGTAGGATTTTCTCAGGAATGCTGAATACCACAGGTAGGCATTGCCTTGTGAATAGACGATAGCTGCGCATCCTATAGCCTTGGAGTGGTATTTGGTGAGCAGCAGGTGGCAGTTGGCGTTGGCCTTGATGTTATGGAAGAAACTGTCGGCAGGGATGTATCTCTTGGGTTTCAGCAGGTTGTGGTTGTGCAGCAGGCGTATGAACATGTTGACGTCTTCGTCGCTCATGGCTTCCTCCGTTCTTACCCCTCTGTTTGCCGCATGTTCAAGCCTTCGCTTCATCTTGTCGCTGATGCGCTCCTCTGCTGGTTTGCTGTGCAGCGAGTTGTGTATGCTCATCCATGTTACGGGGATGTACCCGCAGCTGCGGAATTGGCGGTAGCCGAACATCTTCGCCGAGAGGTTGCTCATCTCGATGTAGAAGGCGCGCAGCTTCATTCTCGAGGTGATGGCTTGCAGCATGAGTCCGAAAACCTCCTCCCTTTCGCCCTTGTCGAGGGTGTCGCTGTATTCTCCCTCGCCGAAGATGCGGCAGTGCCAGTATATGAAAGGCGGAATCCATGTGCCCCTTGCCCTGACCACTGCAAGCAGGCAAGCCGCAAAGCCTCCTTCCTCGTCCCGGGCAACAACCATATACGGCGAATGTCGCGGTGTATGCTCATAGACGATGAACAGCTGCCTGCTGTGGAAAATATTCCTTGAAGGTATGTCCGGCAGGTCGTCTGACTTGGTCAATATTTCTACATTCCACTCTTTCACACCGCAAAAATAATAAATAATCCATAAAAAAAACTCCTTTTGGCGTGTTTTTTCACATTATTTCCATACCTTTGCATAGTTTTATGAAGAATTAGTATTTCAGACGTATGAAAATAGCAATGATTGGCGCGGGAAACCTCGCCACAAATTTCGCTAAAGCACTGTCGGCTGCGGGGCATGACATAGTGCAGGTTTATAGCCGCACGGGGGCTTCGGCGCGCCTTTTGGCTGACGCTGTGGGGGCCTTGGCAACTGATTCACTGGAGGGTGTCACTGACGATGCCGAGTTGTATGTCATGGCTTTGAAGGACTCTGTCCTTGAGGATGTCATCCCCGAGGTGTGCAGCCGCTGTCCCGACGCCGTGTTCGTTCATACGGCGGGTAGTGTGCCTATGGATGTGTTTCGCGGGCATGCCTTGCGATATGGAGTGATATATCCCATGCAGACATTCTCAAAAGCGCGCAAGGTGGATTTTTCTGTGATTCCGGTTTTTCTGGAGGCTTCGGATGATGCCGCGATGTCGGTGCTCGAGGATGTGGCCAAGAGTGTCAGCGGCGACGTGAGGCATCTCGACTCCCCTTCGCGCCGGTATGTGCATCTTGCGGCGGTTTTCGCCTGCAACTTTGCCAACCACTGTTATGCGCTTGCCGCCGACATGGTGGAGCGCAGTGGCATGACATTCGACTGCCTTCTGCCGCTGATTGACGAGACGGCGCGCAAGGTGCATACCCTTGCGCCCATAGAGGCTCAGACGGGACCCGCAGTGCGCTACGACCGCAATGTGATAGATCGCCAGTGCCTTATGCTCGAAGGCAGCGGCTTGGCAAAGGACATATATGAAATAATGAGCGAGAGTATTCATCAAAAAAGTAAATGGCAATGATAAACTATGATTTGAAGAAGATACGCGCCATCATTTTCGATGTTGACGGGGTGCTGAGCTGTGAGACCATCCCGCTCCATCCCGGTGGCGAACCTATGCGCACGGTGAACATCAAGGACGGCTATGCCATACAGTTGGCTGTCAAGATGGGATTGCGCATTGTCATCCTGACGGGCGGCAAGACCGAGAGCGTGCGCCTCCGCTATTCCAACCTCGGTGTTGAGGATGTGTATATGGCGTGTGCCGTCAAGATTCGAAAATACGAGGAGTTTCTCGCCAAATACGGACTCCGCGACGAGGAGATAATGTATATGGGCGACGATATCCCCGACTATGAGATAATGAGCAGGGTAGGGTGTCCCGTATGCCCCGCCGACGCTTGCAGCGACATCAAGGAACTGAGCATATACGTAAGCCAACGCAACGGCGGCTGCGGCTGCGGCAGGGATGTCATCGAACAGGTACTGCGCGCCCAGGGCAAATGGCTCAACGGACAAAAGGCTTTTGGATGGTGAAATATAATTGAATTGATGATGAAGTACAATATTATTTTGGCGAGCAACTCACCTCGCAGAAGGGAATTGCTCGCAGGACTTGACCTTGAGTTTGAGGTCAAGGTCCTGGATGGTATCGACGAGTCATATCCCGATATGCCCCGCCAGCTTGTGGCGCAATATATAGCGGGAAAGAAGGCCGACGCCTATCTTGCGACTCTTAACGAGTTGGATCTTGTAATCACTGCTGACACGGTGGTCATAGTGGATAATGACATACTTGGCAAACCCAACGACGAACAGGAAGCCAAGGCGATGCTCCGCCGCATCAGTGGCAGGAGCCATAAGGTGGTCACGGGAGTGTGTCTCCTCACGCCCGATGCCCGTCGTGAGTTCTCTGTCTCCACCGACGTGACATTCAAGCCGCTCACCGACGAGGAGATTGACTATTATGTGGAGCACTATCATCCGCTGGACAAGGCAGGTGCCTACGGCATCCAGGAATGGATAGGATATGTGGGGGTCACAGCACTTAACGGCAGTTATTTTAATGTGATGGGATTTCCCGTGCAGCGCATCTACAGTGAGCTGATGAAAATGAGTGGTGAGGATAATGATTAATCTGCAATAAACGTGCTTAAAATGCACAATGCAGTGTTAATGGGTGTAAATTCGGCTATGATAAAACTATCATTATGGTTAAAAAAGTAAAAATAGGTATCAAAAAAACACCCATAACGCTTGCAGGTTTGAAAATAATTCGTACCTTTGCACTCGACAACTAGTAATTTTAAACTATATTTATCATTTTCCTATCTAGGGAATCTGCCTGTGAGGGTCGATTCCCTTTTTATTTTTATATCCCCCAAACCTCAGCTATCGCCGGGAAGGTGATCTTGCCTTCCACCATGTTCACGCCCTTGGCCAGAGCGGGGTCATCCTCGCACGCCTTCTTCCATCCCTTGTCGGCAAGGGCAATGGCATATTTCAGCGTGGCGTTTGTGAGGGCGATGGTCGATGTGTTGGGCACTGCACCGGGGATATTTGCCACAGCATAGTGTATGATGCTGTCCACCTCGTATGTAGGTTCGCTGTGGGTAGTCGGGTGGGAGGTCTCGAAGCATCCGCCCTGGTCGATAGCCACATCCACAAGCACTGTTCCGGGTTCCATCAGCTTCAGCATGTCGCGTGTGATGAGATGCGGTGCCTTGTCGCCGGGAATAAGCACACTGCCCACGATGATGTCGGCATCCCTGATTTCCTTCTTGATGTTGTGGCGAGAGGAATATACGGTGGTGACGTTGGCCGGCATCTCGATGGATAGCTGGCGCAAGAGAGGCAGGGAGATATCCATAATCCTGACGTCGGCACCCATGCCGGCAGCCACGCGGGCGGCAGCCTGACCAACGATGCCTCCGCCCAGTACAACCACCTTGGCGGGGGGAACACCAGGCACGCCGCACAGCAGCTTGCCCTTGCCGCCCTTGGTCTTCTGCAGGTAATAAGCCCCGTTGATGGTGGCCATGCGTCCTGCCACCTCGCTCATCGGAATGAGCAGCGGAAGACGTCCGTCGGCAGTCTGCACTGTCTCGTAGGCTATGCATATTGCCTTGCTCTCAATCATAGCCAAGGTGAGTTCACGGTCGCTGGCAAAGTGGAAATATGTGAATACCACCTGTCCCTCGCGTATCAGGGGATATTCAGGCTCAATGGGTTCTTTGACCTTGACAATCATGTCGGCTGCTGAATAGACATCCTCGATGGCGGGCAGAATTTCCGCACCTGCTGCCACATAATCCTCGTCGGCGAATCCGCTGCCTTCGCCAGCCGTGTGCTGCACTACCACCTGATGTCCATGCTTAACGAGTTCGGCAACGCCCGAAGGGGTCATGCCCACGCGGTTCTCGTTGTTCTTGATTTCTTTTGGAATACCAATTTTCATACTCTAAGTTTGTGTTAAAGGGTTAATAATTCTATTATAATTATTCGCTGATTTGTGGTGCAAATATACGAATGAAATGAAATAGTTGTTCTATTTGTTACGATTTATTTATATAAAAAATGTTATCAGGTGAAATGTCCTGATAAAAAACGAGCCTTATCGTCATTCGTGATGATAAGGCTCGTTTTTTATGATGGTGCATGCTCGATAGAGTTGTTCTGTGAAGATGAGCCTTACCATCTGATGGGAGAAGGTCATGCGCGAGAGCGAAATCTTGTCGTTGGCGCGCTGATATACCGACGGCGAGAAGCCGTAGGGACCTCCGATGATGAACACCAGTCGGCGGGCATTGTTGGCGGTGCGTTGTAGCCATGAGGCATATTCAATGCTGCGCATCTCCTTGCCATGCTCGTCAAGCAGCACCACGGTGTCAGAGGGTTGGAGCTGTTTCATAATCAGTTCGCCCTCCATGGTTTTCTGTTGTTCTTCTGAGAGGCTCTTGGTGTTCTTAAGCTCGGGGATGGTCTGAATCTCGAAAGGCATATAGTGGCTGATGCGCGAGGCATAGTCGTTGATGCCCGCGGCGAAATGCTTGTCGTTGGTCTTGCCGACCAAAAGAAGTATTGTCTTCATAGTGTGAAAAGTCGTGGAACGAATGTGGTTTTACTTCTCCGGTCGTTTGGGAAACCATCCCTTGCGCACACGCTCCTTCTGCTCGAACAGCTCGCCTATCGACCACAGGAACGATGCCCCGAAGACTCCAAGTATCGACGATGCGATAACATTTTCAACAAACAACGCCGCTGCGATGCATAAGATGCCCATCACGAGGAACACCCACCAGAAACGTGTGCCCGTATAATACTCCGTCTTGATGACTATAGGATGAAACAACCCGATAATCAAAAACGTGCTCACTGCAATGATTATTCCGGTGAAATACATTTTTTCTTAATTCTTAATTCTTAATTCTTCACTCTTCATTTAAAAAGTTTCATCTTGTCGCATGGAATCCCTCGATGTTTTCATATCTCCTGCTCATCATCTTGTTGTATATGAATCGCAGCCATAAGGGATGAGCAGCAGTGAAGGCTGCGCCGATGACTATCATAATCACATATCCCATGGTGTCGCCGAAGATGGCAGTGAAGGCAAGGGCGAGAAAGACTGGCACGAAGAACACCACAAGCTCAATAATGAGCTGAAGCGAGTTCTCGAAGTTTCCCTTGGACGTGATTTTCTGGTTCAGCGGCAGCGACTGCTTGTTGAATATCGCCAACAGGAACAGCAGGAAGTATGCCACTCCGCTCGTGATTAGCATATAGGCGAGAATCATCAGGATGGAGAACCTGCCCGAAACCACTGGCGGAATAAGCAGCAACAGAGGCAACACCAGTATGGCGCAGAAGAAATAATACTTGGCGCGCAGGAGGTCGAGGATGCTCTCGCGGCGAGTGAACAGAAAGTCGATATAATTGCCCTCCGGACCCATAATCTTCACAAGATTGACAGCTCCGAAGAACACGAAGCAGTAAAGACACCATATATTCACGGCGAAGGCACCTGTGTAGGTATCGGTGTAGGCAAGCAACAGGCTCAGCATAGTGATGACAAATAAGCCCTGGATATAGCGCTGGCGGATGGCCTTGTTGCGCATGGCACTCTTAACCTCAAGCGACAGGTATTCGCCAATCATTCCGAATTGTTCAAGGAACGAGAACCGGGTAGTGGGCGAGAAGGTCTTTTCCTCCTCGGCAGCCACCTCGGAGTCGGCAAGACGGCGAGACAACCAGCTGTTCACAACGAAAAGCACGGCAATAAGAGCCACTGTCACTGCTGCGCAAGCCCATGAGAAACCGTAGTCGAAGATAAAGTCAACCAACCTGGTGAAGCCTTTCTCCACGCCATACACAAGCAGCGGCACACCTATAGCCGAGCCATAAACGCCCACGGGCAGCAGCCACCACCATATCTTCTGGTTAACCAATGTGCGCACGAGCATATACCACAATGCATTGAGTATGACAATCGCCTGGCATAGCAGGATAAGGCCAATGGTCTCCATGCCTGTCAATCCTCCGCACCACACGATGAAGGCATAGGGCAGGATTACCGTGAGCCAAATCACGTTGTAGGAGTTTATCATCGCCATCACTATGAAGCAGTCAACGATGTGGCTCTTTCTGATGGGCATCATGAGATAAGGCTTGATGAGCAGCGAAGGAGTCTGCTGACCGCCGAAACGCATGAAGAAATCCAATATCATGAGGAATGCCATCATGATGAATATCGCCGATTCGTCGCCTCCGCGGGCCGACCATCCGAGGAAGGTGCCGAGGGCGATGAAGTAGATACTCATGAATGCCAGTCCTAAGTAGGCGAATATCTTTCCAAACTTGTTCTGCTCGAACATAGGGTTGCGCTTCTCGCTCAATTTCATGTTGCGGCGCAACAAACGGAATAACTGTATCCTATTCATAAAATTCTAATTCCTAATTTCTAATTTCTAATTCACCTAAGGTCAATCACCTCCGCGTTTGGATAATCCTTTGACGGGAATGTGAACACCGAGCTAGACAGGTTTGCCTTCTTGAGCGAAGAGACGTTGATGGTTGTCCATTTCTTCCCTTGGCGCATTTTCACCTGCGAGGGCGCGTAGGTTGACTTGTTAACCGTGATATACATCTCCTGAATCTGGCGCTTTGCGTCCGTTGCCTTCAGATGCACCTCATATCCTGCGCTCACAGTCTTCATCGTGTATGAATATCCCTTCTTGTAGATATTGATGAAGTTGTAGGGGTTGATGGCCTGCAGTTCTGCCTCTGTGGGGTTGCTTACGTTCACCTCCTGCTGGCTTTTCATGTATGTCCACTGGGTCTTGCCGTTAAACCATACCATAGCCTGTGGGGTGGTGGCCTGGAACATGCGCCCCTTCACCGAGATCTTTCCCGAGGTAGTTCCGATGTTCTTGCCCGTGATACTGAAGTTGGCTGTCACTCCACCCTTGTTGCTCAGCACTGAGGCAGTCTTGTCAAGCACCAGCTTGGCAGTCTGTGCGTTGGCGGAGCATATAGTCACCGCCAACATCATCAATATGTTCAAAATCCTTTTCATAATCATTCGTCTTTAACTCCTTTAACTCCTTTAACTCCTTTAACTCCTGAAAAATGTTATCTGAAATTCGCGAGAAGGTTTTCAAGCGACATCTCGTCCTGAATGAGCACCTCGCGGGGCTTGCTTCCCGATGCCACTCCCACGATACCCGCCTTTTCCATTTGGTCCATGATGCGCCCGGCACGGTTGTAGCCGATGGAGAACTTGCGCTGGATAAGGCTTGTGGAACCAGACTGGCTCATCACAATCACCCTTGCCGCATCCTCAAACAGCGGGTCGAGATGCTGCATATCGACATCCGACGCACCTCCCAAGTCGCCGTCGCCGGTGTCGGGTTCGGGCAGTTCGAATGTGGTAATATAACCCTGCTGCTGTGCTATAAACTGGTTGATGCGCTCAACCTCGGGAGTATCCACGAAGGCACATTGCACTCGCACCGGCTCGTTGCCGTTGAGGAAGAGCATGTCGCCTCGTCCTATGAGCTGGTTGGCGCCTGGACGGTCGAGGATAGTCTTCGAGTCGATCATCGCGCTCACCTTGAAGGCGATACGTCCGGGGAAGTTTGCCTTGATGTTACCCGTGATGATGGATGTCGTGGGTCGCTGTGTGGCAATCACCATGTGTATGCCCACGGCGCGCGCCAACTGTGCAATGCGTGCTATAGGAAGCTCTATCTCCTTGCCCGCAGTCATTATCAGGTCGCCGAACTCGTCAATCACCACCACGATGTAAGGCATGAACTTGTGTCCGTTCTGCGGGTTGAGCTGGCGGTCCTTGAATTTCTTGTTGTATTCCTTGATGTTGCGCGCTCCCGCTATCTTCAGCAGGTCGTAGCGTGTGTCCATCTCCTTGCACAGCGAGTTGAGCGTGCGCACCACCTTCGTAACGTCGGTGATGATAGGCTCCGCACCCTCGTCGGGCACCATGGCGAGGAAGTGCTTCTCCAATGGGGTGTAGATGGAGAACTCCACCTTCTTGGGGTCGATGAGCACTATCTTCAGTTCTGCGGGATGCTTCTTATATAATAAAGAGGTGATGATGGCGTTCAGTCCCACCGACTTACCCTGACCCGTGGCACCCGCTACGAGCAGGTGTGGAATCTTTGCCAAGTCGAACATAAATACCTCGTTTGTGATGGTCTTTCCCACTGCGCAGGGCAGTTCCATCTGTGTCTCCTGGAATTTCTTGGAGTTGAGTATGGATTCCATCGACACGATGTTTGGCTTGGCGTTAGGCACCTCTATACCGATGGTTCCCTTGCCCGGAATTGGTGCGATGATACGTATTCCGAGAGCCGAGAGCGAGAGGGCGATGTCGTCCTCCAAGTTGCGTATCTTGGATATCCTCACGCCCTGTGCGGGAGTGATTTCATATAGCGTGATGGTAGGTCCCACGGTAGCCTTGATGCTGCTTATCTCCACGCTGAAGTTGCGCAGCACCTCCACAATCCTGTTCTTGTTGTCGTTCTGTTCTTTCATGTCGATATGCGGATTGCCGTCGCTTTCGTAGTGCTTGAGCAGGTCGAGGGTGGGGTAGCGGTAGTTCTCCAGATCGAGCTTCGGGTCATATGCCTCCATCATTCTGTTTCCCACGTTCACCAATGACTTGCCCTCAGCCTTTGCCTCGGCCTTCAAAACCTCCACATCCAGTTCGATGTTGCCCTTTTTTGGGGCAGCCGTCTCTGTGTTGTTGGTATCGGCTTTCTTGTCAGGCTCCACATCCAGGTCTATGCTCTGTGGTTCTTCCTTGTTGTCCTTTTCCTCTTTGGTGTCGATGGTGAATTCCACGGTTTGCTTCTCGGGGTCGTCAAACACCTCGGGGTCAGGCTCAGTGGTGATGATGTCTATGGGCATGTCATCCTCGTGTTTACCTCCGCTCACCTCGAATTTCACCTTATTAAAAAATAGGGTGGGGTTGAGCATTTTTCTTATCACGTATATTGTCTCCGCGCTGAGATATGTTAGAAATCCCACGGCAAGTATAAGCAGCAGAGCCGTAAGCCCTGGCGCTCCCACAAGGTTTTCCGTCCATTGGCACACATACCTGCCGTGGTCGCCTCCGGGATTGTAGCAGCTGTCGATGAACACTGGAGAGAGGAATTTAGCCATTGTTATCGATGCCCACACCATGACCAATGATGTTCCTAGAAACCATTTTGTCAGCACGATGTTATAAACCCGCATCATCTTCAGCGAAGACAACAGGAAGAAGAACGGAATGGCGAACGCCGCCAGTCCGAAGCATTTCTTCATGAAGAAGTATGACATGTATGCGCCCAACGAGCCACACGAGTTGACAAACTCGCCTTTCTCGTTCATAATCTCACCCGGGCGCGGTGATTCAATCATGCTCAGGTCGATGTCGCCAGTATTGATGAACGACACGAATGCCACAGTCATGAAGATGCTCAAACCGAGCAAGACCACTCCGATGACGAAGTTCAGCTTTTCGTTCTGGAACAAGTCAAAACCTGTCACCGAATTGAACGAATTCTTGGTTGAAGTTTTCTTTTTTTTAGCCATTTTGATGTTTATCTCTGTAATAATCTGCAAAAGTAACGCAAATTTTTGAGAAATCAGCCGTTTTCCTCATTTTTTTTATTAATTTTGCATCTTGAAATCATATTAAGATGAAAAAAGTCATATATAACAAGTACGACAAGGCCCGAATTCAGCAACTCCCGCGTGCCTTGTTTGAGGGAAGGATAGTGGTTATACTGTCGGAGTCGGAGGCTGCGAAAGCCGTCGATTTCCTGCTTTCGCAACCTATTTTGGGCATCGATACCGAGACCCGTCCCTCGTTTCGCAGGGGGGTGAAGTATTATGTCTCGCTGTTGCAGGTGTCAACCCGCGATATCTGTTTTCTGTTTAGGCTTAAGAACACCACTATGTGTGAGCCTATAATACGCCTGCTTGAAGACACTACAGTGCCCAAAATCGGGATTTCCCTCCACGACGACATACACTCGCTTAGGGAGGTGGCTCAGTTCAAACCGGGATTCCTGATAGACCTTCAGCATAAGGTCAAGGATTTCGGCGTGGAGGACCTCAGCCTTCAGAAGCTCTATGCCAATTTCCTCGGAGGAAGGATCAGCAAGGGCCAGAGGCTCACCAACTGGGAGGCAGACATCCTCTCGGAGAGCCAGAAGCGTTATGCTGCCACTGATGCCTGGGCGTGCATCCTGCTATACGAGGAGATGGAACATCTGCGGCAAACGGGGGAATATGAGGTTTTATTAAATGAAGAGTGAAGAATTTTTAAATGAAGAATGGGCTGCGCGATGGCGTACGCTGTAGGGGCTTTACTTTATGTAAGCCAGCAACCTAAACATCTGTTGATAAAAATATAAATATGTATAAGAAGATATATCTAAAGAAAGGCAAGGAGGAAAGCTTGAAGAGATTCCATCCTTGGGTGTTCTCAGGAGCCATACAACATCAGCCTGAGGATGTCGAAGAGGGCGAAGTCGTTAGGGTGATGACTGCCGGAGGCGAGTTTATTGCCGTCGGACATTATCAGATAGGGTCGATTGCCGTGAGAGTGATGTCGTTCGACGATGTCGAGATCGATGATGACTTCTGGCACTCCAAACTACAGTCGGCATTGGACATGCGCCGATCCATCGGCATTGTGGATAATCCCGACAACAACACCTACCGACTCGTACATGGCGAGGGAGACAACGTGCCGGGACTCGTCATCGACGTATATGGCGAGACTGCCGTAATGCAGGCGCATAGCGTGGGCATACATCTCGAACGCCACCGCATAGCGTCGCAGCTCGTCAATGTGATGGGCGACAGGGTGAAGAACGTATATTACAAGAGCGAGACAACACTGCCCTTCAAGGCTGACCTTGGACAGGAGGACGGTTTCATCGTCGGAGGCAGCAAGGACAACGTTGCGCTTGAGAACGGACTAAAGTTCCATGTCGATTGGCTCAAGGGACAAAAAACAGGATTCTTCGTTGACCAGCGCGATAACCGCTCGCTCCTCGAACATTTCTCGCGCGGCAAGAAGGTGCTCAACATGTTCTGCTATACCGGCGGTTTTTCTTTCTATGCCATGAGGGGAGGTGCCCTTCAGGTACACTCCGTTGACAGCAGTGCCAAGGCCATAGAGCTTACCACCAAGAACGTGGAGCTCAACTTCCCCGGAGACACCCGTCACGAGGCTTTCTGCGAGGATGCCTTCAAGTATCTCGACCGTGCCGGTGGCGACTACGACCTTGTCATACTCGACCCTCCCGCCTTTGCCAAGCACCGCGGTGCCTTGCACAATGCCCTTAAGGGTTACACTCGCCTGAATATGAAGGCTTTCGAGAAAATCCGTCCCGGAGGCATACTCTTCACATTCTCCTGTTCGCAGGTAGTGACAAAGGATAATTTCCGCAATGCCGTTTTCACTGCAGCCGCCCTTGCCCACCGCAACGTGCGCATCCTGCATCAGCTCCACCAGCCCGCCGATCATCCCATCAACATCTTCCATCCCGAGGGAGAAT
>JALFIX010000211.1 GCA_022775105.1 Prevotella sp.
AAGGTTATCGCTCGCCACGACAAGAACTCTTTCCTGCTGAAGCACGGAAAGGATGTGTTTCAAACTTCAGGAACGCAACTCGCCGAGGTGATACCCTCACTCGGCTGGCTCGATGCGATACCGGCATCGCCTGTACGCCTAAGAAAACTCCGCAACCACGCAAGCGTGGACGCTGAGTTTCAAGGCGTGCCGTTTGAAACGTATATCGTGGTGGAAAACCTTTATCAAGGTTTCCTCTCCACTCAAAAAGATGCTTTGCTCGACGGGATTGCCGCTGTCTTGTACAAGCCAACGGCAAAGGTTATGAGGTTAAAAGGTTATAAGGTTAGGCTGACGCCGGCGGAACGTATCAGCATCTTTTATTGGGTGGCTTCGCTAAAGGATATGTTTGCCCGACGTTTTTCGGATTTCTTTCAGCCGGCTTCCGCCAACGCTGAAAACCTGCTCGGCAGTTCACCGAACATCGGCAAACAATTGCAGGAGTCGATGGACGCTCAAATTCGTGCCCTCACTAAAGGTGACATCACCAAGGAAAAGGAAATTCTTTCGCTCGATACTTGGCGTGCTTTAACGGAGTTAAACGCACAAGCCAAGGAATATAAACAGATTAACGCTCAAATCAATGCTAAAAAATGATTGGTCAGCGACTGATTTCTTCCAAAATCTTGTCGCAAATAACAAACTTGCGGTTGCCGAAGGTTTTACCTTCTGCAAAGTTTCGGGGCTTGAAGGCTTCGAGGAAGCACTTCACGCCATGCAACAGGCTACCGCCTTTTGCTGCGTCAGCGACATCGCCGACGGCTATACGGAACTCAACAACACGCCTCGCACTCGCCGCATCAAAACGGTGTTTCTCGCTATGCGTCACGCCATAGACGATATGGACGCTCGCAACGAATGCATGGAAATAATGCGTGAGTTGTTCCGACAATTTATGTCGGTGCTCACCCTCGAACGTGTCAAGTTAGAGCAGAACTGCATCTACCTTGACCCGAGAATTTCGTTCAACGAGATTGACCGATATTTCTTCTCCGGCTGTGCCTGTGCTTATTTCCAAGTGGCGGTTGATGTGTTCACTGATTTAAGATACAACGCAGATGAGTGGGGATAAGCAGCTCGAAGAACGCCGCAAATATGTGACGGCTTTCAATAGTACCATGGTGAAGATATGGCGTGAGCAAATAAATTTGCTTGGCGTGATTGACACGGGAGCGCTTTACCGCTCCACGATGGCGGTGCGTATGACTGCCGACGGCAAGTTTACGCAAATCACGCTCGCCCAATCTTTCAATACTTACGGTATTTTCGTGGACTACGGCACAGGCTCTAACACGCCTCGCGGCAATTCGGGCGACTTGGGCGACGGTTTCGTCAACCGCCGCAAACGCCGTAGGTGGTTCTCACGAAAATACTTCGCATCGGTGATGAACATTCAGGAATTTTATGCCGACAATCTCGGCAAGCAATTCTGCAACGCAATTTCAAATGCTCTCAACCCTGATGTTATGCGCCGGGATGTAACTAAATAATTTCCTTATCTATTACAAGTATATAGGTAACTATCTCGCCATTCTTTTTCTTTACTTCGTAAATGGTACTACCGGTTAAGCCGAGGCCCTTGCGCTGTTCCTCCCATGATATTTCTTTTACAGGTCGTCCATTTATCGACAATATAATATCATCTATTTCAAATCCGGCTTTCTGTGCGATGCCTCCCTCATACATACTGCTAACAATCCAACCATCGGTAATATCAGTTCTATCAAGATACCCCATGTGTATCTTGGAACTTTTTTGATAAGAATTGTCGTCATTGCCGTTCCTGCGAGCATAAAGCGTATTATTGGGCGCATCGATTATTAAATCATAATGACATAATATGTCATTACCTATTATTCCCAGATGCGCTCTGTCCGATAATGCTCCTTCTGTATTGTATGATGCTGATACTACTACATTATACAGTTCGTCAAGGAACTTAAATGAATCTGCTCTGAAATTAACGTCTGTACCATCTCCTCCTACACCCATATTTGAATAATAGCATTGTGCTTGCGGTTTACCGGTCAAGTCAAGACCTTTTCTCGCTGCATTAGTGAGAATTATTGTACTGCCACAGCCCAAATCAAGTCTAAAAGTACCTTTGACGCTTTGAACCGAGTCAATTTTTAACTCACATTCAATATCTATTCTATTATCATTAAAATGAGCTGGCAGCTTTGTATATCCTTCAAGCAATGGAGCCGAAAGGCTATCCAGCGATAGCAAATATCCATCAGTATAGTTCACCAACAGAGGCCTATTAAACACCGCGTTATTACCAATCATTCCGTCAGTATGACGGCCTAATATCTCACGCAGATTTATAATCGGAGTAATATGCTCTTTATAAATAACATCACCCATTTGAAGCGGAATTGTATCTATTATGATGGTAACGGTCTGCAATCCATCGTTGCCTGCACCACCCATTTTAGCTTTGCCTTTTTTATATGGCAATTTGCCAAATGTCGATAAGTCCATATAGTCCTTATCCATATACAATCTGTCTGCACCAGTGTCATATATTAACGACACT
>JALFIX010000218.1 GCA_022775105.1 Prevotella sp.
CAAGTTCTATCTCCCCTTCTTTGCCTTCGATTCCACTGGCATTCTCCATGCCATGGCTACAGTATTCCTCTCCTTCCTCGGCAGCATTCTGATAGCAAAGGCATTGGACAAGACCGGCATATCAAGGATATTTGGCACAAAGGCACTGATACGTTGATAAAACGCTCAGTGCCTTTGTGTCTCTGTGCTCAAATATACATCATAGTTCCAAATACTCGTAGGTATTCCCTACGCATTGCAGATACCGCTCGAAGTCCTCGCGCCTGATTACCACCGTGCCACGGCAGTCGTTGGGATGGAAGGATAGGGAAGGGGCGTTGCGCAGTGTGGCGTCGAGGAAGAGGTGGACGTGATGTTCCTTGTCGTTGATAAGTCCGAATGGCGACACGCTTCCCGGTACAAGTCCAAGGTATCTCATCATGCGTTCGGGCGAGGCAAACGACAGTTTTCCGCAGGAGGGCAATCCTTGTGCCACGAGTGACTCCTTAAGGCGGTGCTCAAGGTAATGAATGTCGAGGTCGTGGTCGCAGTGGAAGCATACGAGATAATGCCAGTTGCCCTTGTGGTTTCGGAAAAAGAGGTTCTTGCAGTGCACGCTGCCGTCATCCCTCCACCACATCTTGGCCTCCTCGATGGTCTTTCCCTCGGGGTGGTTATAGCAAGTGAAGGGAATCCCGTGTTCCTTGAGATAGTTGAGTACCGTCTCCTGTCTCTCGCTTATTACTGTTTCCTCATTCTCGCAGATTGGCGATGTCTGTTCTGATATATGTTCCATTTATATTCCTTTGAAAATAATGGTGCAAATATACGCATTATTTCTGAAATGACAAAGGAAAAGTGTTAAATTATCAAGTTATTTAAATCTTTTCCTTTTCAGTTAAGACAATAATATAATGTTATGAAAGAGCGTACCTCAGTTATTTCATAGTCTTTGGAGAGTTTGCAGAAACTCATTTGGCAGTTTGCAGAAAGTCTTTTGGTAGCTAGTAAAAGATCTTTGGTTAACTGGCAACATACCACAAGAACCATTATCCACATACCACTTGAACAGTTATCCACTCACCACTTGGACAGTCATCCACTCACCATATTGTCGCACTATCATTAATTATTTATAATGCTTCTGCCATCTTATATCCCACAACAAGTGCAGCCATTCCAAGAGCGAGGCTTGCCAAGGTGTATATGGCGAGCATCAGAAGGTGGTCCTTGGCAAGCAGGTAGTTCTCGTTCATTAATGTGGAGAAGGTGGTGAAGCCTCCGCAGAATCCGGTTATGAGCACTAACTTCCACTGTGTCGGCAAATGCCCTGATGCTGCTATACCAGTGAACAACCCAATGAGCAGGCATCCTATGACGTTAACTGCGAATGTCGCCCATGGAAACAATCCGCATGCCACTGCCGATGGACCTATGAGCCTCTCGTGAAGCAATGCCACAAGGTATCTCATTCCGCCTCCGAAGAAGCTGCCTATACATACTAATAATAACTCTTTCATATCAAATCACTTAATCATTATTGACTTTATAACCGTTGCCGATGCACCTGTGCTTCCCGTATGTTGCAGATGGAATCCTCCGAATGAAGAGGGGGAAGGCATCTTCGACGTTAGGGTATGGGTGATGTCGGGATAATTGGAGTTTGACACCTTGGCAGTTATAGTATCTCCACGGGCGGACAGTTCCACGCGACATCCTCGCTTGAATATGTCGCATCGCTCGGGAACGGAAATCTTACGGATATCTCCATTGGAATATTCCACAAGGCATATCTCAACGGCATGGTCATAGTCGGGAGTGCGTACAAAACGTATGCCGTAGCCGGTCAGTGAGCGGGTGTCAAACTTGATACAGATGTCAAGATACTGACCTGTGGCAGAGCCAAATCCCTGACCTGCCGTCTTGCATGGGTCGAGCGTGACGACACAATCCTGATTGCTTACCTTAGAACTCTCGTCCTTAGGGGTGAACATCATTCTTGCCCCTTTCTGCAACTGCACCATTCCCCATGTTCCTTCTGCTCCATCCACTCCCTCGGCATACCCCCACGAGGGTCGGGTGTTGTCAGCCTGCCAGTCGTAATCCATTGTGTCCTTGGGCTTATGGCAATCCAATGTCCATCCTCCCGGAATGATGTCTGTCTGTATTTGCATGGCAAAGGGTGGCAACTGCAAGGGCAGCGGCTCTGTGGGAGTTGGTAGGGAGATAGGCTTGCCGTTGAGCGTGCAATCCTTCATCATGCAGAGATGGCGAGGGTCGGGACGCTTGCACCATTCTATCTTAAGTGTAGGGTCATCACTTGTCCATCGGCAGTTCTCCAATGTCACGGGTCCGCTTACCTTTGTTAGATATTGCGTGCCAATGGTTTTGCTGTGTATGTCGCAATCGCGGAATACTGCTCCCGTCTCATGGTCGGTGGTATAGAATGGTTTACTGCTGAACAGCGTAAATCGGCATTTGTTATACATGCCCGAGCCGCACAAGGCATCGTCGGTACACTCAAAATAGCAGTTGTTGAATATAGTATTTCTCGCCCCTACGAATGGACAGAGATTCAGTCGGGAGATGAATCGGCAATTGTCAAGACGGTAATGGTCGCCCCCGCAAATGGCTATCTGAGCCTGCACGATGGCATCCTTTCTGCGCTTTCTGTCCTTGCTTCTGTCCTTGGGATATACAAGGTCAACATTGCAGTAGTTGCCGAAGGTGATGTTGGCAGCTTCTACGTGACTCCCAAGAAAATGGAACATGGTGAAGTTGCCGTCGGCTCCCTGGGTCTGCCCATGGTTGCACGCCAGCACAACGTCCTCTGCACTCTCGCCAAGTCCGATGAGTCTCAGCCGGCTTGCCTTTATTTCTATGGCGTATGGGATACCCTCTCCCGGTTGAGGCTTCCTGATAGCCTCGTCATCAGGATTATCCATCCAATACACAGAGGGAGCGATGTAGATCTCTGTCCAGAGAGTATCAGAGCCACAGTTATTGTCAGCAAACTTCAATGCGTCAATTACTGACGAGAAAAGGAAGTTCTTCTCCTTTCCCCTCTTGCTGTTATCCACAAGCAGGCAGTGCTTGTCGGTATGTCTTGTTTC
This sequence comes from Prevotella sp., assembly GCA_022775105.1. Taxonomy (GTDB): domain Bacteria; phylum Bacteroidota; class Bacteroidia; order Bacteroidales; family Bacteroidaceae; genus Prevotella. Next base: position 3,093 of record JALFIX010000218.1, read on the forward strand.
TCCCTTATATCTAAACGCCACCTGCGCGTCAGCAGAAACGATATATGCAAGGACAGCCATCATAGCCAGCCATCTGTTGATAGTATTTCTTCTCATTGTCATTTATGTTCAATATTAATGCCGCAAATTTACACATTATTTATTAAATAAGACTAAGGAAAACAAGTATAAATATAGAAAAGATGTTAAATTCCAACACATTTCCCCTTGATTATTTCTCTGAATAATTTGAATAGTGTAATTTTGCAGCACAAAATTATATTGAAAAATGAAGAGAGAGAAGACTGTATTATTGGATATACTATTGGCGGTTTCCACATTTTTACCTTCGTCGGCACTGGCACAGAAGGTGGGGGAAACCGACAGCATTATGCGGGAGCATGAACTGCGGGATGTTGTGGTTAGGGCTACTCACGGCACTCGTTCGCGCTCCCGAGTGGAGAGTGTTGATATTATCGGACAAAGCCAACTCATCCGTGCAGCCTGCTGCAATCTTGGGGAATCGTTTACTACCAATCCTTCGGTGGACGTCAGTTGCAGCGATGCCGCCACTGGGGCAAAGCAAATCAAACTGCTCGGACTCTCTGGTACTTACGTCCAGATGCTTACGGAGAATGTCCCTAACCTGCGAGGGGCATCCTTGCCTTATTCCCTCGGTTATGTCCCCGGTTCGTAGATGCAGTCGATACAGGAGGCACAGGTCACTCGCGAGTTCCGCCATTTCAGTATTTATCTTGGCGGCGAGAACCTCACCAACTATAAGATAAGCGACCCGATAAGACATGCACACAACCCATGGTCATCAGCCTTCGACGCCACTCAGATATGGGGTCCGGTCACTGGTGCCATGGCATATATAGGAATAAGAATTAAATTTGAAAAGTTATGAAAAAAGTTTTCACCACAGCATTCATTGCTATGCTTTCGGCAAGTGCCTTTGCACAGACGAAGTCAGACACACTCGTAGTAACCACAACCCCTGAGATGCACTGCGAGGGTTGCGAGAACAAGATCAAGAAGAACATCCGCTTCGTCAAGGGGACAAAGAAGATTGAGACATCAGTGCCCAATCAGACAGTGACCATCGTATATGACGGCAGGAAAACTACCTACACCGACTTCGAGTCGGCATTCAAGAAGATAGGGTATAGCATCAAGAAGGTGAAGAAATGATTAACAACGCCTTTTTATAGCAAAAAACGGTTAAATGTTTGGTGAATCCAAATTAATTCCTTAACTTTGCAACGGTTTACAGGCTAATCACTCCTGCAACATACTTGAAACTATGGGTACATACATCAACAAAGGTAATAATGCTTTCCGTGACATAGTGAGCAATGAGTATATTGACAAGACGTCACTGATACCATTCATCAACGACACTCTCAACTCCGAGAGCCGCTACAGTTGCGTTACCCGCTGCCGACGTTTTGGAAAGTCGATGGCGGCAAAGATGTTGTGTGCCTATTATGACAAGTCGTGCGACTCTCGCGAGCTGTTTGCTGGATTGATAGTAGAAAAGGACAAGTCGTTTGAGACATATCTCAACAAGTATGTTGTGATATATCTT
>JALFIX010000232.1 GCA_022775105.1 Prevotella sp.
ATACACCTCATTGAGAATAAGTCCTGCGATGGTGAGTCCGAAGATAGCGGTGATGTGCATTATGGAACCGTTGGTCTGTACCTTTCCAAAGGTCATGCTGCAGTCGGTTTCATTGGAATCTATTGTACCGCGGTTCTGAAGGAGTTCCTCACTGAATACACACTTGAACTTGCGGGCTGGCTTGCGCTTCAGCTTGTTGAAACGCTGACGCAGGGCACGGGCAAGAGGACAGCCTTTCACCTTCCAGAACTCAGCCACCTGCACCTTCGTCGGGTCCATCTTCAATGCCGCACCCATGGATGAAAAGAAACGCGCCTTGCTGCGGCAGGCAAGTTCTATAAGGAGCAACTTGTCCTTGAGCGAGTCAATGGCATCCACTATGTAGTCATAACTGTCGAGGTCGAATTCCCCGGCAGTGTCCTCGCAGAATATCTGTTGCCTTGCATCTATGTCGGCGGATGGATTAATCTCAAGAAGCCTTTCCTTGAGAGCCTCCACTTTCACGTGACCTACGGTCTTGGTGGTGGCCATAGCCTGACGGTTGATATTGGTGATGCACACCCTGTCGCTGTCAACTATAGTGATATGCCCAACGCCGGAGCGCACAAGGCTTTCGGCACACCACGACCCTACTCCACCAACACCGAAGATGATGACGCGGAGCGAGGCGAGCTTGTCCATTGTATCGTCGCCCATAAGCAGTTGGCTGCGCTTTAGTATTCCCTTTTCTATTCCCATTGTATTATTTTGTTATATGAAAAAATCGGTTGCAAAGTTACGAAAAAAGGATGAAATATACAACAAAATATAACAAATTATGTTTTTTGCTAATAAATGTAGGTATTATCGGGAATTAATTGTAACTTTGCAGCAAGGATATATAACTCAACTTTCTGAAGTGATAATTCCCAATGTATAAGGGGGGTGAGGGGGTATTTAAACCACAGAGATAAAGAGAATAAGAGTTTTGGGGCAATCAGAGTAGGTCGCAAGCGACGGAGCACACAGAGCCTACGGACAGATGAAATCATGCGCAGCCCTCTATGAACTCCAAATGCCTTGGCATTCTGTCTCTTTCATAATATAAATACTCTTAATCTCTTAAACTCTGTGGTTCAAAATCCACTTCCGAATCTTGAGTATATAAAAAAAGAAAGGAATAAGGATATGAACAAAAGAGAATTGATGGCGAGGGCCATTAAGCTTTCTGAGGAAAGCGTGAAAGCCGGCGGCGGACCGTTTGGGGCAGTTATTGCCAAGGATGGGAAGATAGTGGCTGAAGCCGCCAACAGGGTGACTATCGACTGCGACCCTACCGCCCATGCCGAGGTATCGGCGATAAGAAAGGCAGCAAAGGCATTGGGGACATTCGACCTCAGCGGCTGCGAGATATTCACGTCGTGCGAACCATGCCCGATGTGCTTCGGTGCTATATACTGGGCACATCTCGACAAGATATACTTCGCCAACGACCGCAAGGATGCGGCGGATATCGGGTTCGACGATGATTTCATATACAAGGAGATTGCCCTGACGCCCAAAGAAAGACAAAAGCCTTCGGAGATACTTATGAGGGAAGAGGCTCTCCGAGCCTTTGAGATGTGGAGGGAAAAGGGGGATAAGGCTGAATATTAGGGATTGCCAGCAAAACTGGCAATAATGGTGGCTGCGCATGATTGCAGGCGGGAGGGCTCCGCTCTCCTATTTTCGGGGATTATTTCTGGATGAGGACGGTGGCGTAGGCACTGATGCCTTCCTCGCGACCGGTGAAGCCGAGCTTCTCGGTGGTTGTGGCCTTTATGGAAACATCGTCCTCGTCGCAGCCTATTATGCCGGCGAGACATGACTTCATGGTTGGGATGTGGGGATTCATCTTTGGGCGTTCGGCGCAGATGGTGGCGTCGATATTGCCCACGGTGTAGCCCTTAGTAGCTATGAGGTCAACCGTCTTCTTCAATAATATCTTGCTGTCTATATCGAGGGTATCAGCTGAGGTATCGGGGAAATGATAACCTATATCGCGCATATTGGCGGCACCCAACAGGGCGTCGCAAATAGCGTGTATCAACACGTCGGCATCGCTGTGACCAAGCAGTCCCAACGAGTGCTCTATCTTTATTCCACCCATCCACAAGTCACGGCCTTCCACCAACTTATGGACATCAAATCCAAAACCAACTCTTATTTTCATTTGCAATGAAAAAATTAAAATATTAAAGTTTCAATTATTACTGAAGATTGGGAGTTAAAGGAGTTAACTCCCCCATTAACTCCAGGCGTATCAACGCCTGAAAAGATCCTTGATTCCGTCCATATCGAAGGTGAGGGAGAAACGGAGCGTCTGGTCGAGGGGATTGCTCTGGGCAGTGGAGATGACATAACCAACGTCGAGGGAGAATACATTCATCCTGAAACCGCCACCGACGGTGAAATACTTACGGTTTCCCTTGTTGGCACTCTCGTGGTGATAACCCGCACGCAGCGAGAACTGGTCGTGATAAACATATTCGGCACCCACACTCCACTGTATCTCCTGCAACTCCTCCTTGAATCCGCCCGGGGCATCGCCGAAGCTCTTGAAGATACCTGATATTGAACTTACATTACTGTACTCCTCAATGATACGAGCCTGATAGTCAGCACTGCTTTCACCTTCTTCCTGTACGGGAACTGTCGGGACAAGCAGTTTGTTGGCATCGGCACTGATGGCAAAGCGGTTGTACTCGTCAACGGGGATAAGGAGCGACATACCCAAACGCAGGTTGGCAGGCAAGAACTGACTGCGGTCATCACCGTAATAGGAGATTTTGCTACCAACATTACTGATGTTCAAACCCAGACCCAACTGACACTCCCTGCTACCCATGTTGAAGTAGTTGTTGTAATACATCGCAAGGTCGGCGGCAAATGCTGATGCCGGCTTGGAGTCCTCCTCATAGTTGTAGCGCAGGTCGGAGTAAATCCAACGGATGGCTGCGGCAAGCGAGAAATGCTCACTGAGCATCATCGAGTAAGCCACGTCGAGCGACATTTCATACGGCTTGACTGTCATTGCATTCTCGTCCATTGAAGTATAAACCTCTCCGAGCGAGAAATATCGCAGCGAACCGCTGACCGCACTGTAGTCACCGATACGGTAATAACCTGAAACGTATGCCAGGTCGATGTCGTTCACCAACTGGCGCAACCACGGGGTATAGTTGAGCGCGATGCCGGCACGGCTGATACAAAACGGATACTTGGCAGGGTTCCAGAACTGTGAGTTAACGTCAGGGTCGGTGGCAGCACCCACATCACCCATACCCGCAGCCCTTGCGTCGGGTGCAATGGTCTGCGAGATGACAGCATGCTCCACGGGGTTGAAACTGTTGAGTTTATCGTCCTCAGCATTCGCAACCACAGCCATTGCAAAAACCATCAGCAAGGACAGTATTCTTGATTTTCTCATCTTTTTGTACTTTCTTGTTTGTTACACTTAAATATTAAAACGACAAAACGGATTATTTATTGCCCAAGACCACAAGTTTCTTGGTACTTGTGGTTGTACCGCCGTCGGCAGTGGTCAGTTTCACCTTATATAAATATATACCCGTGTTCTGCACCGAACCGCTTCCGTAGGACACACACGGCACGACAGTCATTCCGCTTGAAGCCGACTCACTGACTGAGCGCATTGCCAATTTCCTGCCGCTGATGTCGAATATCTCAAGATCCACGGTCACCTGCGAACCGGCACGGTCGTGATATACATTGATTGACGTGTTGCCACGCACTGGATATTCGCTCGGTTCGATGGCCACCACATTAGGCTCCACTCCGTCAGCCACCTCAAACGAGAGTTCGGCAGTAGAGGAGTTGTTGAACACGTCCCACGACCTGAACATCAGCTTGTGCATTCCCTTGGTGAGCTTGGGTATTGGGAATCCCACCTTTCCGCTCTGATAGCTGCCGAAGTCAAACGAGAAGTAGTCGTTGAGGGTGTATGTCATTGCGGGCGAACCGTCAATCACGAGCACCATGTCATGACCGATACCTGTGCCCGTGGCATTGATACCACTTGCGTCATACAGTTCGGCAAAGAAATAAGGAGTCTCGTTCACCTTGTCACCATTGACGAACGACTGCGAGTTGAGATAGCAGAAAGCCGAAGGCCCGATGGAGTCGAGCGGAAGTTCGCCAGTGCCATTGAACGCCACACCACCGCTAACGCCGTTCACCTGGCTCTTTCCGTCGGCACTGTTGGCAAATATCAGAATCTGCGCCTCTCCGTCGCTGTATGTAATATCCTTTGGAACGACAAACTCAAAGGAGAACTTGCCGTTCTTCACGGTATTCGTTCCCGAATAAATCGTGCTCGAACGGTCCTTGTATATGAAAGCCTCCTCGGCACCGTCAGCCGACGTGTTCTGCAAACGGCACACGATGGTTTCCTCAGCACCCTTGACTATGGCCGTGAGGGTTCCGTCGAAGGCGGTGTCCTCCATGCTTCCCGTCACATTCACCTTGTCTCCCGCCCTGAGCATCGTCAGGTTTGACGAGTCGATAGGCTTGCCGTTGATGCTATCCAACTTGGCAGCCCTCGACGGGATATTCAGCTTCAGTGCAGGGTCGCCGATAAGGGTGTATTGCAGTTTGTTGGCACTCAAGTCACTGAATTTCAAGTCAGATGGCAACGATGTCACCATGCCTGCCAATGATGCCTTGGCCTGTCGTGCAGCCTCTCCGATTGACACCCTCTCGCCGTTGTTGTCGGTAAGCGCAAACTGCGTGAACAGCAGGTTCATATAGCTGTTCTGCAACTGATACACCGTGCGCGTGGTGCCGTAGAAGGCAATAGCCCCACCCTCCTCGTTGAACAGGGCTGCCTCACCGATATTGTCCTCCTGTCCGTCGAAAGGCAGGATGTCACAGGCTGCTGTCACCCACATTGTCATCACCTTGGAATGCACATCCGAGAAGTCATTGAGTTTCAGCACCGTCTCATGCGAGAGCTGCGAGGGACTGCCGTGACCGCTGTAGTTCATCATCAGCGCACCGTCCTTCATATATTTCAATATAAGGTTACGAGCGTCGGGGAATGTGTTACCCGTGGATGACTGTTCCAGCTTGTATGAGTCCCACATTATCTTCTTAACCTCCATGGCGGGTCGTCTGGAAGCCACCACGTTTGCCACCTTGTCGGCATCCTGCATGTGGGCGTTGTTATTGCCGTCGTCTCCCATCACCACCACGGTATTCTGCCATACTCCCGGATTGGGATTATTCACATATGAAATAATCTTGTCAACAAGTACCTTTGCCTCGGCTGCGTTGCGTATGGGCAGCCTGCCCACAGCCACGTCGGGCTTGCCGGTGCAACTGTTGTAGTTGGCATTGCTTTGTATCTCCTCCTCATCGTCGAGCATACAGAAGAAATCGTCTGACACGAAGCAGCTCACGTCGTTCAGCGAGTTCTCGCTCTCAAAGCAGAGCAGGAAGTCGTCGGGATTGTATCTTGTCCATTCAGATGACACCATACGGTTGTCCCATGCCCCGTCGCCGAAGAGCAACAGGTATTTTGGTGCCTCCTCCGCAGTGGCTGCACGGTCGTACAGCATCTTCATATATCGGCGGTAAGCCGTGGCGTCGGGTGTTCCGCTCGAGAACTCGTTATACAGTTCGTCCGCGGGCACTATGTTCACGGTCATGTTGTCGTTGGTGCGATGGAACTCCGCCAACTGCTCGGCATAGGCTCTCTGCTTCTGTGTTGTCGGTATGATTATCACCATATCCGCGATTGGGTCGGCATGATGGTTCTGGTTGGTTATCCCATACACATACTCTGCCGTAGGAAACTTGTCGGAAGACAGGTTTGGCGGGGCAATCACCGCCGTTGAGTTCATCGCTATATAGTCGAGTCTCATCGTCGATGTGCCGTTCTGCTTGATTGTCACCTTGTTGTCGCCGTTGGCTATGCAGTTGACTTTGAATGTCTTTGTGGAAAGCATGGCGGCGTCGTAACCACCCGGCGCATTGATGGACATTGTGAACGAAGTGTCGTTCACGGTGACTGTCGCCGAACTGGCCCCGTCAGCAGTCAGTGCCACGATGACACTCCCCTTTCCGTTGTCCGAACGCAGGTTTAGCGTATAGTCATGGCTTACTCCATTGCCAAAGGTCTTGCTGTCATAGAGATGGCGTCCGCCGTTAAACCACGCGTAGTCATCCACCTCGTAAAGGGCGTATGTCGGTTGCGCTGCCGTAATGTCCGGAGTCGCATACAAAGACTTCACGAATGTTGCGCTATCCAGTGTGAGCGGCTCCCCCTCGCTTTCGGTGAGGAAGTAATAACCATAATTTGAATATGTATTGCGCACCCGCACGCCGGCGGTAGTCCACGACACCGGCCCCTGGGCCTTGAACAGCTTCCTGCCTCCCCCACTGTATGTCGCCACCTCCTTCAGGTCGTCAGTGGCAATGAGATAATCTCCGGTGAGTTTCTCGGGCTGCAACGCACCGCCATAACCATATACCTTCACCTTGTCCAATGACGAGAATCCCGCCGTCCTCACCAGGTCCTGTGTAATCTGATACACTCCCGAGTCGGACACTCTGATTTTCACCCACTTTCCATCCTTCAGCACACTGTTTTCGGCATATCTTGCCCCCACTCCCTCGGCCCTTGCTGCAGAGCGTGCCAATGGTTTCCTTACAAGCCCGAGACCGAAGCTCACCATCTTCTGGTATTTTCCGTCGCGATATACTATAGGCAACAGCCACACGTCGATAGTTCCCGCCTTTCGCTCCACCGACAGGTTCTTGTGCACCACGGGAAGCTCTGGCAGTGAGTCGGTGAGCAAGGTCTTCAGCCTTGCCACGTCCTCCTTGCTCATGTCGATAAACTGCGGATACTGCAGTTCCACGTCGTATGACGACGATGAATAATCAAGCCCCAACTGAATGGAATGGTTGAATATTGGCAGACGCTCCCCTATGCTGACCTCCTCGGCGGTCAGGTTAAAATACTCTTGCGCCCATGATGTCGCAAATCCCAAGACGGCAACGAATGCCAATATCAGCGTTCTTTTCATTTACAATAGAAGTCAAGTACTTTTCTTTCTTCGAGATACCCTTCGAGATGGTCGTTGATATGCACAGGACCGATGCCTGCCGGTGTTCCTGTATATAGTATGTCTCCCGTCTTCAGCGTGAAGAACTGGCTTATATACGCAATTATCTGGTCGATGGTGAACAGCATGTCGCTCGTCACCCCCTGCTGCACGGTGCTTCCGTTGATGTCGAGATGGAACCTCATCGCCTGCAGGTTGAGGAACTTCTCCTTCTCCACCCATTCTCCGATGGCGGCTGATCCGTCGAATCCCTTGAACAAGTCCCATGGCAGTCCCTTGTCCCTCATCGGTTTCTGTATGTCGCGGGCGGTGAAGTCGATGCCCACTGTCACCGCGTCATAGTATCTGTGTGCGAATCTCTCGGGGATGCTCTTCCCTAATCGGCATATCCTCACCACCACCTCCGTCTCATAATCCACCTGCTTGCTCCAGTCGGGTATGAAGAAGGGCTTGCGGTCCTTCAGCAACGCCGAGTCGCACTTGGTGAAAATCACGGGGCTCTCTGGTTTATATAACGCACCATCCAGCTCTTTATTGTGCTGGATATAGTTCATTCCCACTGCAAATATCTTCATTTTAAGTATATTTATGTTTTATTGAATGTTTTATAAATCAGGTGCAAAGATAATGCTTTTTTTCCATAACACAAAATAAATACATAAATAAATAAGCAATCACCCCAAACAATATGTCAAATATTGCTTTTGACTTATTTAATTTGCCCGATTAACCTTTTTTATCTATTTTTTTTGTTAGCGGAAATTATTATACCTTTGCACCTGATTACGAAAGTCAACTATATCACATCGTTGATGGACTGTATTACCTCCAGCAGAAGGACGTGGTGTATGTGGAGGCCAACGACACCAAGCTGCGCCAATCCACCGTCAACGGCAACACCATCCGCTCCACCTCCTTCTGGATATCCCTCGCCTCACTCATAACGTCAATAGCAGTACTCATTGTTAAATAATTTAACTTTCTTAACTTTCCAAATGCACAGGGTCGTGTATTCAACCTTGGCGGCAACCGTTGTGGTTTGCCTGCTCCATCAGATTCAGATATACGCCGGACTGACGCCCTAACTCCTGATGCCGCCCGCCGAGGGCGAGAAGCTCTACGAGGAGGTCCTCAACGACGCCGAGCAGACCAAGCCCACGGTGCATCCCAAGATAAAGGTTGCCTCCGTGCGTGAATATCCCTACGACCTCGCCCTGAAGAACGAGATAGAGCTTCACGACCTCTCCAAGACTTTCGACGACATGGCGATAGTCAGGAAGATGAAGGAAATAGTCCCCGAGTACAAGAGCAAGGTCTCAAAATACAAAGTGCTGGACAAGTGAGCTACACTGGAGGCTCGAGATCTTGGTATTCTCTGACAACATCGAACCCTGGACAATGCGGTTTCTTGGAATCCAAATCGCAATGACCTGCAATCAACGCCTTCGGATAACGATTATGCAAATCCTCCAACAACACCCTCAACGCACGTTTCTGTGCCTCAGTGCGTGTGTCCTTTGGAGTCTTGCCGTCGGCAGCCAAGCCGCCGACATAGCACACGCCGATACTATGGCTGTTGTGGTTCTTGCAATGAGCACCAGCCATCTCCTCCGGTCGCCCATGTTCAATAGTCCCGTCGGCAGGAATGACATAATGATACCCGCAACCAATCCAACCAATGGAACGATGATACCTGTCAATGTCCGCCATTCTAATGGCACTGCCCGCCCTATTGGCTGAGCAGTGCACAATAATAAGAGAAATTTTACGCATAATATAAGACAAAAAAATCACATGACCTTACAGCAGTTGCGACACTGCTCCGCCTGCTGCGCCACCCAATATCAGTTCAATGACCTTGATGACATACAGCAAGATTTGCTTCCAATTAACCTTCATACTCGATGTTTTTAAATAAATGAACATAATAAATTTCATGACTTAGGAGTGAAAGGGGAGAGGTCCATACTATCCAAGGTCGCCGTTGTCGATGACTTCATCATCGCCTCCGCCGCCATTCTCGTCACCGCCAATTACTGGCGGCAGCTCTTCGTCTCCGTCATCTCCAATGCCCGGATTAGTTCCAGGGTCAGAAGGGTCAGAAGGGTCAGTCGGGTCAGAAGGGTCAGAAGGGTCAGCAGAAGAGCCGTTGCCCTTGCTCTTGGCGGCAGCCAAGTCAACAGTGTCAAGCATCTTCTTCTCGGCCTTAAGCGTTGCAGACTGTGCGATGCGGCTCGCAACGAGGTTGAACTCAGCCTTGTTGATGAGGTTCTGGAAGTCAACGCCCGGGGTGAATACGATGTTCACTCCAGTGATGTTCTTCGAGGTGAACGTCTCGATGCTCTCGGAACCAATGCAGGTGAGAGAGATCCAGAAGTCGCCAAGCTCGTCGAGCAGGATCTTCTTGCCCTCAAGCAACTGCTCCACAAGGCAGGTGCACATGTCGGAGAGCACGCCCTTCACCTGTCCGCGCTTGTGACCGCCGTGTTCGGCAATGTGATCGACAAACTTGCGGAACGTCATCACTTCCTTCGCCTGTGCCCTGGCGTAAGCCTTCGGGGCCTCGTCCTTGTTCATCTGGTTGTGAAGGAGAAAAACAGAATAATTAATCATAAAATCGCCCATCGCCGGTATGGGACTTGGTATTTACACAGACCGTCAATCTGCCTGTGCCCGGCAGGGGGTTAAACAATAAAGTGAATTAAAATATGTTTTTGGTTGAACATAAATTACCACGAATTATCCACGAATTTTCTTTTAATTTATGGTCTATTTATGGCAATTCGTGTTTACCCAAAAAGACAAAGAACTCGATGTTGTTGCAGCATGTCAAAGAACACATTGAAATCGTTTTCCAACTGATTTCTGATGCAAAGGTACAACATTCCACAAGGGCATTGTCCGTTTCCGACCATTTCCGTCCGCAAACTGCGTTATTTGGCCGAATAAGTCCGTTTCCCTCCGTTTGCAGTTACAAGTCGATGCCATACTGCTCTGCCACGTACCTCACCGCCACCGG
>JALFIX010000104.1 GCA_022775105.1 Prevotella sp.
AGCTCTGCCATGGCGAGAAAACGAAGGTGAAACCAACTGATGACCTGTGTCACATATCCTTACCGTTCACAAAAGCAAGTCGGACAGTCGTTGTGGTGGTAGCAGGTTGCTGTATATCATAGGAATATGCCTGCATAATTCGAAAAAACGGGGGCACACTGCAGATTGTATAATGTGGTGTGCCCCCGTCATCTTATGATGAGCTTTTCTTTGCAGATTTTCTGCGTTTTCTGTAGAGTAGTGGTTTGTCTGTTGTCTGGTTGCCACGTATCTTCTTATGGCATAGTCATCCGTGATGGACATATCATTGGACGAAAAAATATGCTTGTTTGTTTGTCTGCTATTTAACAGAAACATTGCGGATGACGAAAGCCCCCTCGCCGTTGCCCTCCTTGAAATCGAAGTTAGTGGAGATGGCATCGAAAGGTTCGAAGGAGAGTGTGAAGTCGGTGAAGAACAGTTTGCCCATAATACCTTCTGTGACTGCAGACGCTTTCTGTTGGGGATAGGTGTTTTCGTCGAGCGTGATGCCGTTTGCGGCGGTCACTTTGTGTCGCTTTCCGTTGGCTTCAAGGTATGAATCCTTGGCGATGCGGAACCAATAGCCTTCCTGACCGTAATAACGGAAACTGACGATGGTGCCGTTGGCATCAGCATCGACTTGCCTGATGGCGAGTTGAAGGTTGGCGGTATTGTCTTGCTTAGGGCCGTTGATGGCACAAGCCAAGCCCATAAACCATCCCACACCATAACCAGCACCCTTCCAAAGAATGCGCTTTTCGGGCGTAATCAAGACATAATAGGGTATAGCCCTCATATCACAATAGCTGTTCTCAATGTCGCCCTTGCCCATCTTGCCGTCGTTCCAGTTCTTCCAGACGATGTTCTTGCTGAAATTGTCCTCTTGCCACGCAGAGTGCTTATCCTGATTGATGCCGACGATTTCCAACTTCCCTTGCGATTGCTTGTATGCCGCTCTCATCTCTGGCTCAGCCATACGGCAGGGACCGCATCCCAGACTCCAGAAATCGAGTAGCACATATCGGTCGGGCTGTCCCAGTACTTCAGCGATATGATGCTTCTGACCCTGCATGTCAATGAGTTCTGCATCAATGGCCTCCTCACCTACTTGCAAGACATGTGGCGGATAAACCTGACTGTGTATCAGTGCCAGTTGTTCTTCAAAACCCTTTGGCGCACGGGCTGCGGTGGATGCCTCCAATTCCTTCAACTGCTCCATATACGGGAAGTCCTTAGGATAGTTTCTTGCCATCATGGCCACACCTTCCAATTCTTCGAGCAACGCTGCATCTACTGGCAATGAGGGAAGAACGTCCATCTTTTGTTTCAAATACTTCATATAGACAGGCCGTTCTTCGTCCCACGGATCATTGGCAAGATCGAGTCGCAAAAATTCTGCCAGCGTGTCATGACCATATTCCATAATACGGCTGAGTGTCTGCTGTTCAGGTAGCGGACTCTCCACCTTCCACAATGGGTAGAGACAGTCCTTACCCGTTACTTTTACGTCGACACCAGGTTTCAGCCAAATGGTCATCAAGTGATTGGGGCATCCTTCTCCCCGAAGGGATAAGTAACTCTTCGCGAGTTCTTCAACCGGAATTGTCAGGGTGAAGTGTCCACCGATGACCGTGTCAGATGCCACGCGCACATTGTCGATAGAAGATTCGGCAACAGTACTATCCTTCAATGCGGGCGAATAGCCCGTGATGGTTGCTGTCTTTGTCTGCGCCTGCCCTGCCATGGCAACGACGGCGAGCAGGATGGTGATAATGGTTTTCTTGTTCATGTTTATTCCAATTTATTTGTTATCGGGGAAAATCTCTTTGAGCTTCTCTTTCAGTTCGTCAATGCTGTTAGGCACGGCAATGATGGTGCCGTCGCGGTCGATGAGGAATAGGGCACTGTTTTGAGTGCCGTGCTTACGGAACACACCGAACTCGTCATCAAGGTCAACGAGACAAAGCCAGGGAAAAGCGTGACGCTCGACGGACTTGCGCATAGCATCGGTGGACTTGAATTCGTGGGCGAGGCTGAACACGTTCAGACCACGATTGCGGTACTCGTTGTAGATGGGGATGATGTCGCAGGCGTCGCGGATGCAGGGCGAACACCATGAGGCCCAGCAGATGACGAGCGTCAACTTTTCCTTATAGTATTCAGAGGCGTGGACTTGCTGCCCGTCCATTGTTCGCACGTTGTAGTCGTTGTACTGTCGCCCGCAAATCTGATAGCCCCAAGCCTCTTGCTTGGCAATACGCTGATGCACGGGGTGGTCAGGATAGAGTGCGGTGTATTGGTGATGGTAGATGTCGAGCATAGCGGCGAGGCCAGTGTCGTTGAAGTGAAACCCTTTGAGCCGCCCGTCGAGTTCGAACAGGAAACCGAGCATCGGGTGGGCTTTGTAATAGTCGATCGTCCATTGGTGGTATTCGTCTTCCAGTTCCGCCATCTTCTGCTTGTCGTTATCGTCCAGTTGCTCATAGGCAGGTCGGAACTTTACTTCGGCGGCTTGCTCCATAGCGTGCCACGCCTGATATTCCTTACCCGAGGATTGAATGTCGAACTTGTCACCATCGAGCCGGATGGTAATGGTCGCGCCGTCCTCCACGAAGAATTCTCCTGAGCGGAGGGTCATGCCATTCTCCATCACCTCGCCGAGGTCCACGATGTGCCAGCGCTCTATCTGTGCGTCCTCCACGTCGCACTCAAAGCGTCCGTTCTTCAACATGGGTCGCAGTGTGCTGTTCTTCGGGTCTTCGCCGTCGCGGTATATCCTCAGTTCAATGGACGTTGTTCCTTCTGCCACCGTGCCAATGACGTGACACCTCACTTGCCCCTGCCCCGCCACTGCGACGAACGCGATGAGGATGGTGATGATGGTTTGCTTCATATAAATAATAAACGAGCATGGGGGACATATTGCAGATGTGACTCTGCAATAAGCCCCCCATAAAAGTTTTTATGGTTGGTTTCACCTTCATTTTCTCGCCATGGCATAGTCTGAGTAAGCTCAGCCTCTGCTCATCTGGCTTAACGAAAACGTTCATTCCCGCTTTTTTGTTTTCCTGTTTACCGTAAGCCGATAGAGAGTCGTTGTCCTCGCCAGTCGCTTTTGGAGTGGTTGCGAGAGATATCCCTTGGGCGTATTATATAGACAGTTCCTCAAGCACTCGTATGAGTTTCTTGTCGAAAGGCTTGTCTGAGCGTATCGCTTCAGAGAGAGGCACATAGACCACCTCGTTGTTCCTTACGCCCACCATGATGTTTCTCTGTCCCTGCATGATGGCCTCTATGGCTCCCACTCCGGTACGTGAGGCGAGGATACGGTCACGGGCAGTAGGTGTACCACCACGCTGCAGGTGCCCAAGAATAGATACTCGCACGTCGTAGTCAGGGAACTCGTTCTTCACGCGGTCAGCATAGTACAGGGCGCCACATTTAGGCGACTCAGACACGATAACGATACAAGACTTCTTTGACTTGCGTATGCCTCGTTTCATGAATTCAGCCAACTGGTCGACATCTGTTGACTCCTCTGGAATGATGGCAGCCTCTGCTCCACACGCTATTGCAGAGTTCTGTGCGAGGAATCCGGCGTCGCGTCCCATCACCTCGACAAAGAAGATACGTTCATGGGACTGTGCGGTGTCCCTTATGCGGTCGACACATTCCATGATGGTGTTCATTGTTGTGTCGTATCCTATGGTGTTGTCTGTGCCATAGAGGTCATTGTCTATGGTTCCAGGCAGACCGATGCAGCAGATGTCGAATTGCTGTGCGAACTTCATTGCGCCGGTCAGCGAGCCGTTACCACCAATGACAATGAGGGCGTCGATACCTTCCTTCACGAGGTTCTCATAGGCTTTCTGCTTTCCCTCGTCAGTAAGGAATTCCTTTGAGCGTGCTGTCTTAAGTATTGTGCCGCCCATACCGATGATACCGGATACATTCTCTGTAGTGAATGTCTTTATCTCACCATGCATGAGTCCCTCGTAGCCACGGTATATTCCCTTGACGTTGAAACCCTGTGAAATGCCAGCTCTTGTCACGGCACGTATTGCGGCGTTCATGCCTGGAGCGTCACCGCCTGATGTCAAAACACCTATTGTCTTAATCTTTGCCATAGTGTGATTTGTTTTATGTGGGTTGATTCTGTACGTCCTGTCAGATTTCGCGATAGCTTCCATCATATCAACATGAAAGATGGTGAAGTGGCGTAGCGTGTCACACAACTCATACGTCTTTCAGGATTTTGGAGATGCGAATCGTGGAATGAGATAAGACATCAACCCTTGATAATTAATCTTTTGGTGGTGGGGATTTATAGTCCCCATCTATAGTTTCTGTAGTTGTATTTTGTT
>JALFIX010000010.1 GCA_022775105.1 Prevotella sp.
GAACAACTTCGGACATTGTCTGCACGGAGGTCCCACGGGATGGATGTACCAGGTGTATGACGCAGAGCAGGTGAACGACTCTACACTGAAGATGACTATCGTTTCACCCGACGGCGACAACAATTTCCCTGGAACAGTTACTGCAACAACTACCTATACCCTGCTCAGCAACAATACGTTAGACATCGTCTGGGAGGCTACCACCGACAAGGAGACCATCATCAACCAGACAAACCACAGCTACTTCAACCTCAACGGCGACCCGTCAAAGCCTGGTATGAACATGGTGCTCTATGTGAATGCCGACAATTACACTCCCGCCGACTCTACTTACATGACAACAGGCGAGATTGCTCCCGTGGAGGGCACTCCTATGGACTTCCGCAATGCTCACGCCATCGAGGAGACTATCGTGGACACCACATTCCAGCAGATCAAGAACGCGTCAGGTTATGACCACAACTGGTGTCTGAACACATACAAGGACGGCAAGGGCGACGACACACAGGTGTGCGCTTCACTCTACTCTCCTGTGACGGGCATCTTCCTTGAGATGTACACCAACGAGCCGGGCGTTCAGGTATATACCGGCAACTTCCAGGGCACAGGCATCTCCTGCAAGCACGGCATCAAGTATCCCAAGCAGGTGTCAGTATGTCTTGAGAGCCAGAAGTATCCCGACTCTCCCAACAAGAAAGACTGGCCGCAGCCATATCTGAAGCCGGGCGAGAAGTATTACAGCCACTGCGCATATAAGTTCTCAGTGAAGTAAACAAAAATCCTAACTGCAACAATAATTAAAAATTAACTAATTAAAAAAAATGAATTGGACATCAACAGAATTTATCTGGCTTGACTGGACTGTACTCGCCGTGGGTATCGTAGGCGTGATATGGGCTGTATGGAGAGCCATCGTGAAGGACAAGCAGGCACAGAAGGGCGAGGACTCTTCAGCCTATCTCTTTGGAAAGGGCGAGCCCTGGTATGTAATCGGTATGGCAATCTTTGCCGCCAACATCGGTAGTGAGCACCTTGTAGGTCTTGCCGGTACCGGAGCGAAGAGCGGTGTTGGTATGGCACACTGGGAGATGCAGGGATGGATGATCCTCATCCTAGGTTGGTTGTTCGTACCGTTCTATCAGCTTCTCATCAACAAGATGGGCAAGATTATCACCATGCCCGACTTTCTTAAGTTCCGCTACACACAGCGCACAGGTTCATGGTTGTCAATCATCACCCTCGTGGCTTACATCCTCACCAAGGTGAGCGTGACAGCCCTCACAGGTGGTATCTTCTTCGAGTATCTTTGGGGTCTTAACTTCTGGGCAGGAGCCATCGGTCTTATCGTCCTGACCGCCGTCTTCACCGTGTTCGGCGGAATGAAGGGTGTGATGACACTCTCCACCATCCAGACTCCTATCCTCGTCATCGGTTCGTTCCTCGTGCTCTTCCTCGGTCTTGCCACCCTCGGCGGCGGCAGCATCGGTGAGGGCTGGACAAGCATGATGAACTACTGCAACCAGCTGAACAACGGCTACGGAACAACCCACATGTTCCACTGGGAGGCTGGCGACAGCATGTATCAGGAGTATCCCGGATTCGTAGTGTTCTTAGGTGCTACAATCATCGGTTTCTGGTATTGGTGTACTGACCAGCACATCGTTCAGCGTGTGCTTGGACAGGTGCCCGGAGAAAGCAATGAGGAAGTGATGAAGAGAGCACGTCGCGGTACTATCGCCGCAGGTTTCTTCAAGGTTCTCCCCTGCTTCATGTTCCTTATCCCCGGTATGATTGCAGCCGCACTGGCAGAGCAAGGCTCCATCGAGATGCAGGAGACAGACGCCGCCTTCGCCATCATGGTGAAGAACGTTCTGCCCGCCGGTATCAAGGGTATCGTTACCATCGGATTCATCTGCGCCCTTGTGGCTTCTCTGGCAGCCTTCTTCAACAGCTGCGCAACACTCTTCACCGAGGACTTCTACAAGCCATTGAAGAAGGGTCTGAGCGAGGAGCACTATGTGTTTGTAGGTCGTGTGGCCACCGTGGTTGTCGTAATCCTTGGTTTCGCATGGTTGCCCATCATGATGAAGATGGACACACTCTACAACTATCTCCAGGGAATCCAGTCTCTGCTCGCACCTGCCATGGTGGCAGTGTTCGCAATGGGTATCTTCTCTAAGAAGATTACTCCCAAGGCTGGTGAATACACAATGATCGTGGGCTTCCTCATCGGTATGGTTCGCCTTGTGACCAACGTCATCACCGACACCGGCAAGGCTGCCATGGACGGAGCTTTCTGGGATGCCACAGCATGGTTCTGGCAGACCAACTGGCTCGTGTTTGAGTGCTGGCTGCTCGTCTTCCTCATTATCTTCATGATAGTAGTGAGCTGCTTCACTCCCGCACCAAGCAAGGAGCAAGTGGATGCCATCACCTTCACGGCAGACTTCAAGAAGTCAATCCGCCAGAGCTGGGGCTTGTTTGATATAGTAGGTACGCTTGTGGTTATCGGCCTTTGCGCAGCCTTCTACGCATACTTCTGGTAATAACACCGGATTTCAGGAGTTTAGGGAGTTAAAGGAGTTAAGGTAGTTAAAGGAGTTAAAAACGTATGTTTTGAACTTAAGTATTCTCCAAATGATCGGAAAGACTATTGTCTTTTTTTCGCTTCGCTCAAGGAAACTTCTCCTTTCAACTCCTTGAACTCCCCAAAAACTCCCCAAACAACTCCTTGAACTTCAAAAGTTTGATAAACATAAATTTGAATATATGACAGGTTTTTACGGTAATTATTCTAAAGTACTCGTTTCAGTCGATTGCATTATCTTCGGATTCGACGAGGGAGAGCTTCGCGTGCTGATAGGCAAGCGACAGATGGACCCTGGACGCGGCGAATGGTCACTCTACGGAGGATTCGTCCGCAACGACGAGAGTGTGGATGACGCTGCAAACAGGGTACTGGCAGAACTGACCGGACTGAACAAACTGTTCATGCGCCAGGTAGGAGCATTCGGTAGCGTTGACCGCGACCCTGGAGAGCGAGTCATCTCCATAGCCTACTATGCGCTAATCAATGTAAAGGACTATGACGACGAGCTGCGACTGCAGCACGGTGTGGAATGGGTGAACATCAACAACGTGCCGAAGATGTACTCCGACCACAACAAGATGATAGAAAAGGCACGGAAAATGATGCAGGAAAAGGTGTCGAGAGAACCGGTGGGATTCAAGCTCCTGCCCTCGCTCTTCACGCTCACCCAGTTGCAACGTCTCTATGAGGCCATCAACGGCGAGGATATGGACAAGCGCAACTTCCGCAAGCGCATCAAGGAAATGGACTTCATCGAGAAGACCGAACTGATAGACAAGACCTCGTCAAAACGCGGTGCCTCGCTCTATCGTTTCAACAAACATGCATATAACGAAGACCAGAACTTCAAGCTCTGATCTCTCTATATATATTTAAGGAGTTAAAGGAGTTATAAGGAGTTAAAGGGAGTTAAAGACGTATGTTTTGACTTGGAAATCTCCTCATAGTGGACGAAAAGATAATTGTCTTAAACTCACTGAAACAACTTGAACTCCTTGAACTACAAAAGAGATAATATTTGAACATACATTAACTATAAATTTAAAAAGAAAAAACTATGTTAGAGGAACTGAAAGAAAAAGTGTTCAAGGCAAATCTTGACCTTGTGAAACACAATCTCGTAATTTTCACATGGGGCAACGTGTCGGGCATCGACCGTGAGAAAGGCCTCGTAGTGATAAAGCCGTCAGGTGTCAGCTATGATGATATGAAGGCTTCTGACATGGTGGTTGTTGACCTGGAAACAGGCAAGGTGGTTGAAGGCGACCTTAATCCTTCGTCAGACACCCCTACCCACCTCGTTCTCTATCGCACATTCCCCGAAATCGGAGGTGTTGTACATACCCACTCCACCTACGCCACAGCATGGGCACAGGCTGGCAAGGATATTCCAAACATCGGTACTACACATGCCGACTACTTCCACGACGCCATCCCTTGCACCGACGCAATGACAGAGGCTGAGGTGAAGGGTGACTACGAACTGGAGACCGGTAATGTCATCGTCAAGCGCATCAAGGACGGCAATATCAATCCCGTTCACACCCCAGGTGTGTTAGTTAAGAACCACGGTCCGTTCTCTTGGGGCAAGGACGCCGACAATGCCGTGTATAACGCAGTTGTCATGGAACAGGTGGCAAAGATGGCTTACATCTCATTCACCCTCAACCCATGGACGACAATGAATCCACTGCTCGTGGAGAAGCACTTCAGCCGCAAGCACGGCCCGAACGCTTACTATGGACAGAAGAAGAAGAATTAAAAAATTAAAGAATTAAAGAATAAAAAAATCTAACAATAAACAACAATTAAAAACTTAAAGGTTATGGTTAAAGCATTTGAAAACTACGAAGTTTGGTTCGTAACAGGCGCACAGCTCCTCTATGGAGGTGACGCAGTAGTAGCAGTTGACAGTCACTCAAAGGAGATGGTAGCAGGACTCAACGAGTCGGGCCGCCTCCCCATCAAGGTAGTTTATAAGGGCACAGCCAACTCATCGGCTGAGGTGGAGGCCATCATGAAGGCTTCTAACAACGACGAGAAGTGCGTTGGTATCATCACATGGATGCACACATTCTCTCCCGCAAAGATGTGGATTAAGGGTCTGCAGGCTCTCAAGAAGCCTTTGCTCCACTTCCACACACAGTACAACGCCGAGTTGCCATGGGATACCATCGACATGGACTTCATGAACCTCAACCAGTCGGCTCACGGAGACATCGAGTTTGGTCATATCTGCAGCCGTATGCGTGTTCCCCGCAAGGTTGTCGTTGGTCACTGGAAGAGCCCCGAGGCTCAGGAGAGCATCGCAGTATGGTCACGCGTGGCTGCCGCCGTTGCCGACGCTCACGACGTACGCTGTCTGATGTTCGGTATGAACATGAACAACGTGGCCGTTACCGACGGTGACCGCGTTGAGTTTGAGCAGCGCTTAGGATACCATGTTGACTACTATCCTGTATCCAACCTTATGGAATACTGGAAGCAGGTGTCTGACGAAGAAGCTGACGCTCTCGTTGAGGAATACAAGAAGGCTTACACAATCAAGATCGACGAGTCAGGCGAAGAGGTTTACTGGGAGAAGGTTAAGCATGCCGCAAAGGCTGAGATTGCACTCCGCCGCGTGCTGAAGGAAGAGGGCGCAACAGCGTTCACCACCAACTTCGACGACCTCGGTGAGGCTGACATCAACGACCCGAACTTCATTGGATTCGACCAGATTCCTGGTCTCGCTTCACAGCGTCTGATGGCTGAGGGTATCGGTTTCGGTGCTGAGGGTGACTGGAAGACAGCCTGCCTCTACCGCTCACTGTGGGTGATGAACCAGGGTCTTGCCAAGGGTTGCTCATTCCTTGAGGACTACACACTCAACTTCGCAGCCGACTGCACATCATCCCTCCAGAGCCACATGCTCGAGGTATGTCCTCTCATCGCCGTTGACAAACCCACTCTCGAGGTTCACTTCCTCGGCATCGGTATCCGCAAGGAGCAGACTGCCCGTCTAGTCTTCACATCAAAGACCGGCAAGGGTATCAAGGCTACCGTAGTTGACCTTGGCAACCGCTTCCGTCTCATCACAAGTGAGGTGGAGTGCATCGAGCCGAAGCCAATGCCCAAGCTCCCCGTTGCTTCAGCCCTCTGGGTTCCGCAGCCAACATTCGAGATTGGTGCAGGTGCATGGATTCTCGCCGGAGGTACTCACCACAGTGCATTCTCTTATGACATCACTGCCGAGTACTGGGAAGACTTCGCCGAGATGGTTGGTATCGAGTATGTCAACATCGACAAGGACACCACCATCACTGGTTTCAAGAACCAGCTCCGCAACAACGAGGTATATTACATGTTGAACAAGGCACTCCGCTAATAATTTAATAAACACAGAGACACAGAGTCACAGAGCAAAATAATAAGTTAAAAAAAGACTTGAAGAAAACTCTGTATCTCTGTGACTCTGTGTTAAATAAAAAAAATATGACCGCAAAAGAAACAATCCAACAGGGTAAGGCCATTCTCGGTATTGAGTTTGGCTCTACCCGTATCAAGGCCGTTCTCATCGACGGTGAGAACAAGCCTATAGCACAGGGAAGTCACGAATGGGAAAACCAGCTTGTTGACAGCCTCTGGACATACAGTATCGAGGCTATCTGGAATGGTCTGCAAGACTGCTATGCCGAACTCCGCAAGGATGTTAAGGCTCAGTATGACTGCGAGATTGAGAATCTTGCTGCCATCGGTTTCTCAGCCATGATGCATGGCTATATGGCATTCAACAAGCAGCAGGAGATTCTCGTCCCCTTCCGCACATGGCGCAACACCAATACTGCCAAGGCAGCAGCGGCATTGTCGGAACTGTTCGTGTATAACATTCCTCTCCGCTGGAGTATCTCTCATCTGTATCAGTGCATTCTCGAAGACAACGACCATGTCAAGGACATCGACTTCATCACCACTCTCGCCGGCTATATCCACTGGCAGCTCACTGGTGAGAAGGTGCTTGGTGTAGGCGATGCTTCCGGCATGTTGCCCATCGACCCCGAGACACGCAACTACTCACAGCAGATGGTTGATAAGTTCGATGCTCTCGTAGCTCCCAAGGGTTATCCTTGGAAACTCATCGACATTCTGCCCAAGGTGCTGAATGCAGGTGAGAACGCTGGTGTGCTCACTGAGGAAGGTGCCAAGAAGCTCGATCCCTCTGGTAATCTGAAGGCAGGAGTGCCAGTTTGTCCTCCCGAAGGCGATGCCGGCACTGGTATGGTGGCTACAAATGCCGTAAAGCAGCGCACAGGTAATGTATCAGCCGGTACTTCATCATTCTCTATGATTGTATTGGAGAAAGACCTCAGCAAGCCCTACGAGATGATCGATATGGTGACAACACCCGACGGTTCGCTCGTTGCCATGGTACACTGCAACAACTGTACAAGCGACCTCAACGCCTGGGTGAATCTCTTTAAGGAATATCAGCAACTGCTTGGTGTTCCGGTAGATATGAACGAGGTGTTCGGCAAACTCTACAACAATGCCCTCACTGGCGATGCTGACTGCGGTGGACTTATCGCATACAACTATATCTCTGGTGAACCTGTAACCGGTCTTGCCGAGGGACGCCCGATGTTCGTGCGCTCAGCCAACGACAAGTTCAACCTTGCCAACTTCATGCGCGCCAACCTCTATGCATCTGTTGGTGTGTTGAAGATTGGTAACGACATCCTCTTCAATGAGGAGCATGTTCAGGTTGACCGCATCACCGGCCATGGCGGATTGTTCAAGACAAAGGGCGTTGGCCAGCGTGTTCTCGCAGCAGCCATCAACTCTCCTATCTCTGTTATGGAGACAGCGGGCGAAGGTGGTGCATGGGGTATTGCTCTGCTTGCTTCCTACCTTGTTAATAATACGAATGGCTCTACCCTCGCCGACTGGCTTGAGTCGAATGTCTTTGCCGGTAACACTGGCGTTGAGATAGCTCCTACAGCCGAGGATGTAGCCGGATTCAACAAGTGGATTGAGAATTACAAACGCGGTCTTGCCATTGAGCAGGCGGCGGTCGATAATAAGGCCTGAGGGGCCTTATTATTGATATTAAAAAATTAAAGAATTAAAAAATTAAAGAATTAAAGTTCTTGGAACCTGACATGAAAAGAATACTAACTACTATAACACTGTCGGCGGCTATGTCTGCAGCGGTGTTTGCACAGGAAGCGACTGTGACCATTCATGCCGACCAGGGCAAGCAGAAAATATACAAGGAGATATACGGCCAGTTTGCCGAGCATCTTGGCTCTTGTATCTACGGTGGTCTCTGGGTGGGCGAGAACTCCCAGATTCCTAACATCAACGGATATCGCAAGGATGTCTTCGACGCACTGAAGGCACTCCAGATTCCCGTGCTCCGTTGGCCGGGCGGCTGCTTCGCCGACGAGTATCACTGGATGGACGGAATAGGTCCTAAGGAGAAGCGTCCAAAGATGCAGAACAACAACTGGGGCGGAACCATCGAGGACAACTCATTCGGTACACATGAGTTCCTCAACCTCTGCGAGATGCTCGGCTGCGAACCATATATCAGCGGAAACGTTGGTAGCGGTACTGTAGAGGAGCTGGCAAAGTGGGTGGAATACATGACCAGCGACGGTGACACGCCTATGGCTAAGCTGCGCCGCCAGAACGGTCGCGACAAGGCATGGAAGGTGAAGTTCCTCGGCGTCGGCAACGAGAGTTGGGGCTGCGGCGGAAGCATGCTTCCCGAATACTACGCCGACCTGTATCGTCGTTACCAGACATACTGCCGCAACTACGACGGCAACCAGCTCTACAAGATTGCCAGTGGCGCAAGCGACTACGACTGGAACTGGACAAAGGTGCTGATGGACAAGGCAGGACATACCATGAACGGTATCTCCCTCCACTACTACACCGTGACAGGTTGGAGCGGAAGCAAGGGTGCCGCACTGAAGTTCAACGCGGACGACTACTATTGGACTCTTGGCAAGTGCCTTGAGGTGGAGGACGTAATCAAGCGTCACGCTGCCATCATGGACCAGAAGGATCCCGACAAGAAGATTGGACTTCTCCTCGACGAGTGGGGAACATGGTGGGATGAGGAACCTGGAACAATCGCCGGTCACCTCTATCAGCAGAACACCATGCGCGACGCTTTTGTTGCCGCCCTCTCGCTCAATGTTTTCCATCGCCACACCGACCGTCTGCGCATGGCAAACATCGCACAGGTGGTAAACGTGCTCCAGTCGATGATCCTCACCGACCAGAAGGGAACAGGCCACATGGTGCTCACTCCTACCTATCATGTCTTCGAGATGTACAAGGGCTTCCAGGAAGCCACATACCTCCCCTGCGACGTGAACGTGGAGACAATCGACGTGCGTGGTGACAACCATGCCAAGGACGGCCGCAAGGTGCCCGCAGTGAGCACGTCAGCCGCCAAGAAGGCCGACGGAAGCATCATCATGTCGCTCGCCAACGTATGCCTTGACAAGGCCCAGACCCTCACCGTCAACCTCGACGGTATGCAGGCCAAGGCAGTGAGCGGACGCATCCTCACCTGCAAGAATATCACCGACTACAACGACTTCGACAACACCCAAGTGGTGGTTCCGACAGATTTTAAGGACGCAAAACTGAAGAAAAACGTGCTTACAGTGAAAATTCCTGCAAAATCTATCGTTGTTCTCGATATAAAGTAGTATCTTTGCAGTCGAATTTGTACATTCCATGCAAATACCAAAACATGTAACTCATTATAAAACTTTTTAAAAGATGAATGACAAGAATCTTATGAACAAGGCAGCGGACAATATCCGTATTCTCGCTGCATCAGCCGTTGAAAAGGCTAAGAGTGGACACCCGGGCGGTGCCATGGGTGGTGCTGACTTCATTAACGTGCTCTATAGCGAGTACCTGAAGTATGACCCCGAGAACCCGGGATGGGTAGGTCGCGACCGTTTCTTCCTCGACCCCGGTCACATGGCTCCTATGCTCTATTCACAGCTTACTCTTATCGGAAAATTCACACTCGACGAACTGGCACAGCTCCGTCAGTGGGGCTCTCCCACTACAGGTCACCCCGAATTTGAGATTGCACGCGGTATCGAGAACACATCCGGTCCTCTCGGACAGGGTCACGTGTTCGCAGTAGGTGCCGCCATCGCAGCCAAGTTCTTGGCAGCCCACACCGGCAACCCCACATTCGACAAGGAGACTATCTATGCCTACATCTCAGACGGTGGTATCCAGGAGGAAATCTCACAGGGTGCTGCACGTATAGCTTCTGTGCTCGGTCTGGACAACCTCATCATGTTCTACGACTGCAACGACATCCAGCTCTCTACCGAGACCAAGGAAGTCATGAACGAGGACACAGCAGCCAAGTATCGCGCTCTTGGTTGGGAGGTATTCGAAATCAACGGTAACGACGTTGACCAGATTCGCGAGGCTCTCGACAAGGCGAAGAAGGTGGAAGGCAAGCCCGCCCTCATCATCGGTAAGTGTATCATGGGTAAGGGTGCCCTGAAGGCTGACGGTTCTTCTTACGAGGCCAACTGCAAGACTCATGGTGCTCCTCTCGGTGGCGACGCTTTCGTCAACACAGTCAAGAATCTTGGCGGTGATCCCGAGAACCCATTCCAGATATTCCCCGAAGTCAAGGAACTTTATGCAAAGCGTGCTGAGGAACTCAAGGCCATCTGTGCCGAGCGTTATGCAGAGGAGAAGGCTTGGGCTGACGCTAATCCCGAGAAGGCTGCCCAGCAGGACGAGTGGTTCAGCGGCAAGGCTCCGAAGATTGACTGGAGCAAGTGCGTGCAGAAGGACAACGACGCTACACGTAGCGCATCTGCAGCTTGTCTGAGCGTATTGGCACAGCAGGTACCTAACATGATCTGCGCATCTGCCGACCTGTCTAACTCCGACAAGACCGACGGCTTCCTGAAGCAGACCAAGGCTTTGGTTAAGGGTGACTTCAGCGGTGCGTTCTTCCAGGCTGGTGTGGCTGAGCTTACTATGGCTTGCTGCTGTATAGGTATGTCTCTCCACGGTGGTGTTATCCCCGCTTGCGGTACATTCTTCGTGTTCTCTGATTATATGAAGCCCGCAGTTCGTATGGCAGCCCTGATGCAGTTGCCGGTTAAGTTCATCTGGACTCACGACGCATTCCGCGTGGGTGAGGACGGTCCTACCCACGAGCCGGTTGAGCAGGAGGCACAGATTCGTCTGATGGAGAAACTGAAGAACCATGCCGGCAAGAACTCTTGCCTCGTGCTCCGTCCCGCCGATGCCAAGGAGACAACTGTTGCCTGGGCTATGGCAATGGAGAACACAGACACTCCTACTGCTCTTATCTTCAGCCGCCAGAACATCAACAACCTGCCCGAGGGCAACGACTACGAGCAGGCTCGCAAGGGTGGCTATGTAGTGGCTGGCTCTGACGAGAATCCCGACGTTGTTCTCGTAGCCACCGGTTCTGAGGTTTCCACCCTCATCAGCGGTGCCGAGTTGCTTCGCAAGGACGGTGTTAAGGTTCGCATCGTGAGCGTTCCTTCAGAGGGGCTGTTCCGCACCCAGAGTGCAGAGTATCAGCAGAGCGTAGTGCCTGCAGGCGCCAAGGTATTCGGTATGACCGCCGGTCTGCCCGTTAACCTCCAGGGCTTCCTGATTGGTGCTGCTCCCGAGTCGAAGATCTGGGGTCTTGAGAGCTTCGGTTTCTCAGCTCCTTACAAGGTGCTCGACGAGAAGCTCGGCTATACAGGCCAGAACGTTTATGAGCAGGTAAAAGCAATGTTGTAATATTTTTAGTTGACAAGTTGACTAATCAAGAAATTATGGAAGTAAAGACAGTTGGAGTGGCTTGCGACCACGCAGGCTTTGCTTTGAAGAAATACGTGCTCCAGTACTTGGAAGAGCATGGATATGCCTACAAGGACTACGGCACATACAGCGACATGAGCTGCGACTATCCCGACTTCGGCCATGCACTTGGCGAAGGCATCGAGAGCGGCGAGGTTTATCCCGGCATTGCCGTATGCGGCAGTGGCGAGGGTATCAGCATCACGCTCAACAAGCATCAGGGTGTTCGCGCCGGACTCGCATGGATTCCCGAGATAGCCCATCTCTGCCGTCAGCACAACGATGCCAACGTACTGGTTATGCCAGGCCGTTTCATCGACAACAAGACAGCAGGTGCAATCATGGACGAGTTCTTCAAGACCACATTCGAGGGCGGTCGCCATCAGCGTCGTGTCGAGAAGATTCCCGTAAGCAAGTAAATCAATTGATTTCCCAATAAAAAACCTCCCCTAACCCTTCTGTGGTTAGGGGAGGTTTTTTTTTGACCTGTGGCCGTTTTGTTATTATCCCAACGTGATGCTGTCAATACGCAACTGGAGTGTTCCTGCCGGAACATGCACACTCACCGTGTCACCGGCCTTCTTGCCTGTAAGGGCTTGGGCAATCGGCGACTTGATAGACATCTTGCCAGCGCGGATATCCGCCTCGTGCGGACTGACCAATGTATATGACATCTTGCTCTGGTTGGCAAGATTGGTCAGTTCCACTTTGGATAGCAACCCTACCGAATCACTTCCCAAGAGATTGCGGTCTATAACACGTGCATGTTCAAGTACACGCTGCTTAAACCGTATGCGACTGAGTATTCTTCCTTGTTCGCGCTTAGCGGCATGATACTCAAAGTTCTCGCTAAGGTCACCTTGTGCACGCGCCTCGGCAATAGCATCTCGAACCCGCGGAAGATCCACGGATTCCAACTGCTTTAGTTCGGCTAAAATCTTGTTATAGCCTTCTTCGGACATGTATTCCATATTAATCTTGATATTAGTTGTTTGCCCCTGCTACGGCAGAGTTACGTGATGTGTTGGCAGAATAGTCATAATACTGCCAATATGTGCCATAAAATTGCTTGAAGACATTCAGCCTTCGTTCTTCCGGAGTTTTTGCTTCAG
Organism: Prevotella sp.; assembly: GCA_022775105.1. Taxonomy (GTDB): domain Bacteria; phylum Bacteroidota; class Bacteroidia; order Bacteroidales; family Bacteroidaceae; genus Prevotella. The sequence continues at coordinate 12,568 of JALFIX010000010.1, forward strand.
CCTCCAAACGTTGCATATCGTCATAGTCGGTATCCATCACCGTATTCTTATATACCACAAGCGGATTAGAACGTCTATGGGAATAAAGTATGAGAGCCTCGCGATAGTGCAGCGGCAATGAGTCATCAATCTTGTGAGTTTTAATCAGGAGACGTACAAAACCGTCAAGATCCCTGTCAATCAACAATCCGCAGAGTAGATACTCATTCACAAGTGGCGTTGCCTGTCCGCTCTTCGCTATGGCTTTCAGGTATTCACGTGTAGTCATTCCTTTGCGAGGTATTGCACCAAGCATGGTATAGACAGAGTCGGGCGACAACATCAGCATTTCAGCCACCTGTGGATGCGGCACAAGAGATTCAGATGTGCCTATGACGGGATATTTGAAAAGCTCGTCACCAAGCCG
>JALFIX010000110.1 GCA_022775105.1 Prevotella sp.
GTGTTATGTAATAAATAACGAAACCAATCGTTTATATACCCACTCTCAGGCTACATTCCTTTTCAATGACTATATTCCAAATTTGAAACATTATCTTACACAATATCTTCAATGGTTCTTCATGGCAAGGAAGTATTTTGAAGACACTAAGATGGAGATTATGAAGAATGAGTTGGAGAGAAAATAAGATTAATAGGGGATTGAATGAACACAGTCAATTATATCTTTCAATCTTACAGCTATGCCGTTTTGATTTTCTATCGTAATTGATGCCTACAAGAATGATGTCACCCGTGTATTCAGATACAATACCCTTGTAGTTTTTATCCTTGATTTGACTTATTGCAGATGAAGCGTTTTTGTCACACTTGATATATCCCAACCATTGGCATTCACGGCATTTACCATCTCTCCGCTTACTTCCTTATTAGGAATATAACATTCTTGGGAGTTTCCATCATACGACAAATAGCCGAGATGGATAAGTACTGTGAGGACATCGTCCTTGCAATTAATTATTGACAAGTCGTTGGAGAAACTGGTGGTGTTCACCTTGCATTTGCCTCCCGCAAGCATTTTGATTATGTCATCTTTCAGACCTTCAAAGTTCATTTGTATGTATTGAGCAACGTTTTCGTATGCACCAGTGGTAGCCCAATAACTCGCACACTCATCATTGTATATAGCCTGAATGACAGAATTGGGGTTGAATATCGATTGTTGTTTGCCTATCTTGTATCCGTCATACCATTTTTTCATTTCATCAATGCTCATATTGTACTTGGTGCATAGGGTTGTTACTTCATCTTCGGTGAAGCCGAAGAGCCCTGAGAGCCTTCCTGGTACAATCATCGAGTATTCCGTGAAATTATTAAGGGCAGACTCTGTCTTGTATTTCTTTATTGGCAAGATGCCTGTGAGATATACTCCGGCAAAGACTCTTGCGGCATTCACATCCTTGAACATTCCTCTGAACCATGAAATATAGTTGTCCATGGACTTGCTTTCTGGCTTGAACTCGCGGCAGATGGCATCCCATTCATCGATTATCATCACAAACTGTTCGCCTGTCTTCTCGTTTATTCTCAACAGATAATCTTGGAAAGGCTCTCCTTGTCGTGTTTCAATGTCGGGGTAATTGTCAATAATGTCTTTGGTGACAGTGTCTTGGATGCGTTCAACTATATCTTCGCAATCCTTGAATATCGACACCATTTTTGACATGTCAAGATATATCACCACGTATTTGTTGAGATGGTGGGAGAATGATGGGTCTGTGTATATTTTCAGATTAGAGAACATCTGTCGTGAGTCGCACGACTTGTCGTAATAGGCGCATAACATCTTTGCCGCCAACGACTTGCCGAAGCGGCGAGAACGCGTGACACAGCTGAAGCGGCGTTCGGTATTGAGTGTAGCGTTTATCACGCTGATAAGTTCAGATTTGTCAATGTATTCCCCATTGAGCGCACTCTGAAATGGTATATTACCAATATTAATGTATGTTCCCATTATCTGAAATATATGATTACGGCTGCAAAATTACAACTTTTTTCCAATAACACCAAGTGTTTTCTTCAACTTTTTGCCCAAAGGAATAATAATTATCAATAAATTGCCTCTTTTATTATCCTCCGAAGATCCAATAATCATCCTCATATATAGACACATTATGCCACAATCGCCACAATGCCGCTGATTCCTATATACAAATACACCAACTTCCTCAGTGTCGGGAGGGATAGATTGTTGAACACAAGTCCGCCGAGATATGTGCCTACGAGGACGGCAGGCACGGCATAACACCATGACGTTATGACCTCATTGGTGAGAAATCCGGAATGCGCCCTGTAAATCGTCATCATGCAGTTGCCTATGAGGAAATAGCATTGCGCCAGTGCGGTATATCTCTCCTTCGACTCGGATACGGCAAGGAAATAGAGCACAGCAGGAGGACCCTGCATACCGAACAAACCGCCCATAACACCCGAAAGGGTGCCGAGCGTTGCCTGTATTCCTAACGTTGGTCTTACTTTGATTTTATCAGCAAAGAAACTAAAATAAATGGCAGAAAAAATGAGCGTTGTGCCAAGAATATATTTCAGGGTGTCGCCCTTCAGCCATGACAATACCTGTATGGCGAGGAAACTCGTCATAAGGAAAACAGCCAATATGGGCAGGAGTTTTCTCCATGCAATCACTCGCCTGTACTTCACCGTTATTATCAACGATGTCACAGAGGCAAGCAGTCCTGACAGGGTGGTGGCCTCGCCGTAAGAGGGCAACAGGAATGGCAGTGCGGTCATTATGAAAATTCCGAATCCGAATCCTGTTGTCCGCTGCACGAAAGCCGCACCTATGGTGAATAATATCAGTGTTATCATCGAAACTAATTTTTTGCGGCAAAGATACTAAATAATTATTAATTACGCAAGCATTTATGTGTTTTTTTTCGTAAATCAGTCGAATAGGTGCAAAAATAATAATAGTGAATAACATTGTTAATACCGTGTGAATAAAACGTAAAATCGTTGTTTTGTGTAGTGAGATAAGTTAATTTTAGATAAATATAAGTCTTATTTTGATTAATTATGTTAGGATTTGGGGAAATATGCTTAACTTTGTAGCCGCTACTAAAACCTTGTGAATATTAGGTTAGAGAATACAATAATAATAATAAAACAATTTAGGACAAGTCAAAAAATGATCCAGAGAAAGTTATTAAAGGCTGTTTATGGATTTGCGTTAGCAGGGTCTTTGTTGGTGTCTTGTCAGGACATTGCAGAAGATGATCACTACGCATCGCCCTCATGGTTGAAGGGAAACGCTTGGCAAGTAATGGAAAACGGTGGAGGCAATTATTCGTCCTTCCTTCGAGCCATTGAACTTACCGGCTTTAAACCCATCGTGGACGGTAAGACCGTCATGACTGTCATTGCCGCCGACAACGACGCATGGCAGAAATACCTTAGCCAACAGGGGTATGAGAGCGTGGACGACATGTGGCAACGCGATCCCAAGCAATTGAAGAAAACCGTTGGTTTTCACCTTATGTATTATGCGTATGACTGGAGTAAGATGGTGAACTTCCGGCCTAACGAGGGTGACGCTGCCACAGAGGACGACCGCAACAAGAATGCGGGCATGTGGTATAAGCACCGTACCCACAGTCAAGACGACATGGAGCAGATGAGAGGTAAGCTCAATGCCCGCGACACAACCGTCACGGTGTATCACTATGAGCGCTTCCTGCCAGTGATGTCACACCGTTTCTTTGAAACCCAGGGATTGGACGCGAAGTCCAATTATGAGTATTTCTATCCCAACAGCGAGTGGACCGGCGGCTCCAACGGGTTCAACGTTTCAAATGCTTCGGTTATTGATACAGAGGCCACTGTCACCGACAATGGCTACCTTTATCGTGTGAACCAGGTGGTGAGTCCGTTGGAAACAATCTACCAGACACTCAAGAACAACAGCAACTACAGCGACTACATCAGCATATATGACAAATATGCCGAGTTTAGCGAGGCTGACAACCAGACATCCAATAATGTGGGTTACAAGGTGTATATGCTGACCCACGGCGAGTTGCCTAACATAGCATGTGAGTGGCCAGTGAACGACTACAAGGCGATGAACGTGCTGGAGAGCGAGGGATATAGCATCTTCGCGCCATCCAACCAGGCCATCTCCAAGTTCTTCACCAACTACTGGACCGATGCCGGAGGTTATGGCAGCATTGATGAGCTTGACCCGTTGGTGATGCGCTATTTCATCATGCAGTCGTTTGCCAACAGCAGCAGGATTGTGTTCCCCGAGCAGATCACAAAGGGTTTGGTGCAGACCAAGTACGGTACAAATATCGAAATCAACCCGTCGGACGTGGATGACCGTATGATTTGTGAAAACGGTGTGGTTTATGGTATGAACGACATGGAGGCACCCGCCATTTTCTCCTGCGTGATAGGTCCGGCATTTGCCGACACCACCTACCAGTGCTACCTTTATACACTTGACAAGAGTGAGCTTGTCTTGTCGTTGGCTTCAGACAAGGCAGAGTTTGTCTCCCTTATCCCCACCAATCTCCAGTATAACCAGAACGAACCTCAGATGAGGCTCAACACCACTTCGAGTGGCAAGGTGCTTGAGGTGTATAGCGACGAGTTGGCTGCATTCGCCAACATGGGTCAGGGTACAGCGCGCGAAATCGTTAATATCCACACAGCTCCGAATGTTAACAGTTTGTCAACCACCGGCATACAAGTTGTGGAGACCAACGAGCCGTTTAACTACTGGTTTGTTCTCGACGGAAAGATTACCACCAACGCCCGCTTCAACGAGCAGCTGAATCCCGAGTATGCGGGAACACCGTTCGTGGGTTTCAACGAGGTAAAGATGAACGGCGGCGCATGGAGCAACGGCAAGGCATATACATACGACTCCGACGACCTGTTCAAGGCTGCAAGCGGCGACGGTCTGACCCACAGGCTCGCGATATGCAACGACAAGACCTTTGAGTACTATCTCTTCTCGCAGTTGCTGCAGAAGGCAGGACTTGTGGCAAACGGCGACCTTCCCTCACTTGTCAGTGAAGGCAACCGACTCTTGGTCTTCGCCCCCACCAACGAGGTTATAAAGCAGAATATCAGCAAGATACCTGGATGCGGGTCATTGAAGATAGCCGACGACTACACTCTCTCCGGCACAGTGTCATCCACCAACAAGACATTATTGGCCAACTATCTGCGCAACTATTTCGTATCCTCGCTCATGAATACCTTCACAAGCTATCCTTATCCGGGTAGCGCATGCAAGGGACGCTTTATGGCAATGAGCGGAGAGTATGTGAAAATCACGGACAACGGCAGCATGAGCGTGGGACTTGAGGACGGCACCCCCGTGTCACTGAGCGACAAGTATAACTGTCTGCCCTTTGCCTTTGCCGACGGTTGTCTGCAGTTTATCAATGGTATCATGGAATAATAACGAAACCACTACTATAGAATTATGATTACCAAGACAAAGCATATACTTACAGCCATACTGCTTGTTGTTTGTACAGCAACCGCTGTGGCGCAGAATAACGTAATCACGGGTACGGTGATGGAAAAGTTCGGCGACGCCCTGGAACCCATTATGGGTGCCAACGTGGTGTTGGTGAACGGTCAGAACCGACATGTGAAGGGTACTGTCACCGACATAAACGGTAAGTACAACTTGGCAGTTCCCGCCGACGGCAAGAAACTCCGTATAAAGGTTTCATATATAGGTATGAAGACCCAGACCGTGAATTATACGGGACAGACAAAGATTGACTTCAAGCTTGAGAGCAACACCAGCATCCAGGAAGTGACCGTCACGGGACAGCGCGGCGGACGCGACCAGATGGGTATCTCACGTTTGGAACAGACATCAGCCACCCAGAGGCTCGACCTCACACAGATTGTGGAGACAGCCCCGGTGACATCAGTGGAGGAGGCCCTGCAGGGACAGATTGCCGGTTTGGACATCAACCTCGGCGGTGACCCAGGAGCACGCAGCAGCATCCGCATCCGTGGTACCAGTTCACTGAGTGCATCCAACGAGCCTCTCATCATCATCGACGGTGTGCCCCAGGACATTGACATCAGCGACGACTTCAACTTTGCCACTGCCAACGAGGAGGACTTCGGTGCATTGCTCAACATCGCTCCCGCCAACATCGAGAGCATTGAGGTGCTGAAGGATGCCTCTGCCACAGCCATTTACGGTACGAAGGGTGCCAACGGTGTGCTTCTCATCACCACCAAGCGAGGCTCCATGGGTAAGACCAAGTTCTCGTTCTCCTCTAAATACACATTCAAGAGCGAGCCCAAGTCAATCCCCCTGCTCAACGGTGCTCAGTATGTGTCGATGATGCAGGATGCCATCTGGAATGCCGCCAATGCCAAGGGTATCAGCAACGCCAGTTCGGAAATGAACATGCTGTTCAACAATCCCGAAATCAACTACGATCCCACATATAAATATTATGATGAGTATAATGTCGATACCGACTGGCTGGATGCAGTGAAGCAGAATGCCATAATCACCGACAACAACCTGTCGATGACGGGTGGTGGCGAGAAGGCCGTGTATAAGCTCAACCTCGGATATTACGACGAGCAGGGAACTACAGTGGGCACAGGCGTACAGCGTCTGTCAGCCGGCATGAAGATTACCTACAACTTCAGCGACCGCCTGCGTGTGCGCACCGACTTCTCATTCTCCAACACCAACAAGGACGCCAACGTCTTAAGTAACGCGCGCTCGATGGCCCAAAGCAAGATGCCTAACCTAAGTCCCTATTGGATAGACCCTGTCACTAAGCAGTCAACAGGCGTGTATTTCACACCGCAGGAGGACTTCCAGGGTTCCTACAGCAGCAACTACAACCCCGTGGCAATGGTGAACGAGGGTTACAACAAGACCACGCAGCGCGATGAGAAGATGACCATCACGCTCGAGTATGACTTCCCCTTCCACCTGCAGTATCAGGGATGGGTGTCGATGAACATGCGCACCACCAAGAACAAGAAGTTCCTGCCCCAGGAAGCTACAGGTGTGCTGTGGACAGACACCAACGCCAACCGCAGTACCGACGCCTCTTCGGACGCATTCTCACTGCAGACGGAGAACAAGCTGATTTACAACAATACATTCGCCGAGAAACACAAGCTCATCGCCACCGCGCTCCTGCGCACCAACGACAGCCAGAGTTTCTCCTACACCAGCTCCACCTACGGCAATGCGTCGGCAAACCTGTCCGACCCCGTTGTGGGTTCCATCGTGGCATCATCGGGTAGCGGCAACTCACAGCGCCGTTCGATAATGATGATTGCCCAGAGTGTCTATTCGTATGACAACAGATATGTGCTCCGCGCCACAGTCAACCGTGAGGGTAACTCCACCATGGGTAAGAGCAACCGATGGGGAACATTCCCCGCATTCGGTGCGGCATGGAACCTTGAGCAGGAGCACTTCCTCAGCGAGAAGATCAAGAAGTGGCTCACCACGGCCAAGTTCCGCTTCGGTATCGGATGGTCGGGTACTTCTCCCTCGGGAGCGAGCATCTATCTCGGTGCCTACCAGAGTCTCGGACAGTATATGAACATGCCGGCGGTATATCCTGTGCGCATGCAGCTTGACAACCTCAAGTGGGAGACCACCAAGGAAATAGACTTCGGTTTCGACCTCCGTCTCTTCAACAAGCTCAACGTCACGTTCGACTATTACGACAAGCTGACCTCCGACCTTCTGCTTGCCAACACCAAGTTGCCCTCATCCACGGGTTACAATACCATCAAGTATATCAACTCGGGAAAAATGAGCAACAAGGGTGTGGAAATCCGCTTCGACTATGAGGTATTCCGCAACAAGGACTGGACAGTGTCGGTGAACGCCAACGTGAGCCGCAACGTCAACAAGGTCAAGGAACTGCCCTCGACATGGGTGATGGACAACTACACCTTCGGCAACGGCAACTATGCACTGCGCATCCTCGAAGGCGCGCCCATCGGTGCCTTCTACGGCTACCGCTATCTCGGTGTCTACCAGAACACCGAGGAGACCTATGCCCTGGATGCCGACGGCAACGTGATGTACGACTACAAGGGCGAACCCATCGTGATGCGCAACGGAACGGCCCGCACCTTCCCCGGCGATGCCAAATATGAGGACATCAACCACGACGGTGTCATCAACGAGAACGATATCGTCTATCTCGGCAACGCCAACCCCAAACTCATCGGCGGTGGCGGCTTCCAGCTCAAGTATAAGGACTTCACCCTCACCACCTTCTTCTACGGACGATTCGGACAGAAGGTTATCAACAAGGGACGTATGAACCTCGAGAGCATGTACGGCACCAACAACCAGAGCACCGCTGTGCTCCACCGTTGGAGAGCCGAGGGCGACGACACCGACATCCCCCGCGCACTCTATGGCTCGGGCTACAACTACCTGGGTTCCGACCGCTTCGTGGAGGATGCCACCTTCGTCAGACTGAAGACCCTCTCGCTCAGCTGGAACGTGTCGAAGAAACTGCTCAAGAAACTCAACTGGGGGGTGACCCGTGCCAACCTCTTCGTGACCGGCTACGACCTCTTCACCTGGACCGGCTACAAGGGACAGGATCCTGAGGTGAGTCTGCCCGCAGCCACCAAACTCGTGGAAGACAATGCCACCACTCCCGTTTCCAAGCGTTTCGCCTTCGGTGTAACCCTCAATTTCTAAGTGACCTAATTCATGTTTCTAACCGATATTTCTCAACGACAATGAAGAAAATCAAATATGCCATCATGGGTCTCGCGCTGATTGCCACGACCACCTCGTGCAACGATTGGCTCGACCTCAAGCCCAACAACGAACAGGTGACCGCCGACTACTGGAAGTCGAAGGAGGACGTGGAGTCGGTCATCGCATCGGGCTACTACTATATGCGCGGCAATGTCCCCAACTATATCAAGTGGGGTGAACTGCGCGGAGGTGCCTTCTATACGACGAGCACTAACGATGCGCGCCTGCAGGACTTCAACGTGACGCCCAGCATCTCCATCTGCGACTACGCCAACGTGTATAAAATCATCAACATGGCCAACTCGGTCATCTACTATGCTCCCGGCGTGAGAGGCAAGGACGATACCTACTATGAGGCCGTGATGAACGCCCACCTCTGCGAAGCCTACTTCCAGCGGGCCTACTCCTATCTCATCCTGCTGAAGAACTACGGCAGCGTGCCCCTCGTGACCGAACCCTACGTCGACGACACCCAGTCGTTCGACAGGGCCAAGTCGACCGAGGAGGAAATCGTGGCACAGATCAAGAGCGACGTGCTCAAGGCCATCGAACTGAATGCCGCCAAGGGCGTGTATGAGGTGGAGTGGCAGACCAAGGGACGTGCCACCAAATGGGCTCTCTATGCCCTCATGGCCGATGTGTGTCTCTGGAGCGAGGACTATCAGGAGTGCGCCAAATACTGCGACCTCATCCTCAACGCCACCGACACCTTCCGTCCCGTCTTCCTCTCCAATACCAACGACTGGTATACCATCTTCTATCCCGGCAACTCCAACGAGAGCATCTTCGAACTCAATTGGGACTACAACACCGAGAACAAGAACAACAGTTTCAGTTCGCTCTGGAGTCTCAGTCCCTCGTCGATTCTCCGCTTCACCGATGACGTGACCGAGAAGATGAAACAGGAAACCCAGGAACTGGAGGAGCGCGGCACCGTGGCCGACGGACGTATGGGACGCATGTGCTTCGCTACCTATGTGCCCAATGGCGGCTTCTCAGGAGGCTATCTCACTGCCAGCATGTACTACTTCTGGAAGTATGCCGGAACCGATATCCAGGACTTCACCGGCGGTGTGCGTGTGCATCAGGATGCCAACTTCATCATCTACCGTGTGGCCGAAATCATCCTCATGAAGGCGCAGGCTGAGGTGATGATGGGCAACTTCAAGGAAGCCGTGACCCAGATTAACCGCATCAGAAACAGGGCCGGACTGGGCAACTATGCCGACATCGACCTGAAGGCCGACGACGCCGACAGCCAGTTGGCACAACTCGACGAGCAGACACTGCTCGAACAGATTCTCGACCAGAAGGAACTCGAGTTCATGGGCGAGGGCAAGCGCTGGTATGACCTGCTCTGGTTCGGACGCATCAGCAACTACAAGTACAAGAGCCAGTTTATCAACATGGTCATCAAGGGCAACCAGACCACCAACAAGTCGTGGATCCAGTCGGTGCTTGTCGACCCCAACTCCTGGTACATGCCCCTGCCACAGGCAGATATGGACCACAACCGACTGCTCGAACAGAACCCCTATTATTCATCATCTAATTAAGGAGGGACAGACATGAAATTCAACCGAATCATCCAGAATATGGCTTTTGCGGCCCTCACTGTGACGGC
>JALFIX010000052.1 GCA_022775105.1 Prevotella sp.
TAGATCATACCGATGAGGGCGAAGAAGAGGGCTGTCATGAGTCCGTGAGAGAGCATCTGCAGGATGGCACCGGTGCAAGATGTGCGGGTCATCATCAGCAGGGCGAAGAGCACCAGACCGCAGTGTGACACCGACGAATAGGCGTTGATGTACTTGAGGTCGGTCTGAACGCAAGCCGAGAGGGCACCATATACAACAGAGATGGTGGTGAGGATAAGGAATATCCAAGCCAGCTCATTGGCGGCATCGGGCAGCAGATACATAGCCACGCGGAAGCAGCCGTAGCCTCCGAGCTTCATGAGCACACCGGCGTGGAGCATCGACACGGCAGTAGGCGCGGATGCGTGACCGTCGGGCGACCATGTGTGGAACGGGAACATTGCGCCGAGCACACCGAATCCGATGAAGATGAAGGGGAAGAACACCTTCTGCACCTCGGGGGCGATGTTGTGCATGGCGGCAATCTCGTTGACATTCATTGTGGTGGCACCGCTGAAGAAGTAGATGCCGAGGATGCCGATGATGAGAAGTGCCGAACCACCCATAAGCATCAGGGTGAGCTTCATGGCTGCATATTCCTTGTTGCCGCTGCCCCATACACCGATGAGAAGATACATCGGGATAAGAGCAACCTCATAGAACATGAACATAGTGAAGAGGTCGGTGCAGATGAAGAATCCGAACACACCAGTTGACAGAAGCGTAAACCAAAGGAAGTACTCCTTGGTGAGGGGCTTGAGCTGCCAAGAGGCGAATGTACCGGTGAAGACGATTACGGCAGAAAGCAGGAGCATTACGACCGAAATACCGTCAACACCCACGGAATAGGCTATGTTGAGGGGGCGGAACCACGGTGTGCTATATGTGAACAGCATCTCCGAAGTGTCGCCAGCCTGACGTGCCTGGATGAAGGCCAACGTAAGCCAGATGGAGAGGGCGAGAAGGAGAGAAGAACCAACCACCATCACTCCACGAACCTGATTGAGATTGCGCGAGAGCCAAAGGCCCAGGAGCATCAGTACAGGTATAACTACGAATAATGTTAATATACTCATTTCTATTCTTTACTTTTATTAGTGTATGAGTTTCCGATTATATTGCCAGCAGGATGAGCGTGAGAGCGATGGCGCCTGTGAGGAACCATACTGCATACTGACGCACGTCGCCGCTCTGCCACGGGCGGATAGTCTCACCGGCCTCGTTGGCACCCCATGCGAGGAAGTCGAACGTGCCGTCGATGACGTGGCGGTCGAACCATGCGATAGGAGTGGATACGCAGCGGAAGATAATCCTGTGGGTGACATACTGATAAACCTCGTCCATGTAGAAGCGCTTGTAGGCTGCACGATGGAGCTTGGGGAATGTGCGGTAGAGACGGTCGGCGATAGGCTGCTGCTCACCTTTATATATATATGTGGCGAGACAGATGCTGAGGATGGCGATAATGGTAGATGTGGCAGCCACCTGGATGTCGAAGTGGATGGTGTAGTCCTGACCGTTGGCTGTGACGAAGCTACCGAAGCTTCCGCCGAGTCCTGCAAAGCCGGCGATGGTGGTATAGATACCCACACCCACTGTGATGACGCACAGCACGATGAGAGGTATGGTCATGGTGAGAGGAGCCTCATGCGGAGTGTGATGAGCATGCAGTTCCTTGTTCTCTGTGCCCCAGAAGATGCCGTAGTAGAGACGGAACATATAGAACGCCGTCATGGCGGCAACGCCTGTCATAATCCAGCCAACTAACGGACTGTAGGCGAAGCAAGCGGTGATAATCTCGTCCTTTGAGCTGAAGCCCGAGAAGAACGGAATACCGGCGATGGCAAGGCATGAGATGAGGAATGTGATGTGGGTGACCGGCATATACTTGCGCAGTCCGCCCATTGCCGACATCTCGTTGCTGTGGACGGCGTGGATGATACATCCTGCACCGAGGAACAGGCAAGCCTTGAACATGGCGTGGGTGAAGAGGTGGAACATTGATGCCATATATCCCAATGAGCCGTGCTCGTCGATCACCTCATGGTGTCCTGGCATACATACGCCGAGAGCAACCATCATGAACGCAATCTGAGAGATGGTGGAGAAGGCGAGCACACGCTTGATGTCGCTCTGGGCGCAAGCCACGGCAGCGGCATAGAAAGCGGTGAACACACCCACCCAAACGACAATGCTCATCTGGCCCGGGGCATACTCAATCCACAAGGGGAAGAGACGTGCAATCTGGAACACACCGGCTACAACCATCGTGGCGGCATGGATGAGCGCACTGACAGGAGTAGGTCCTTCCATGGCATCGGGCAACCAGATGTGCAACGGGAACATGGCCGACTTACCGGCACCGCCGATGAACATCAGCACGAGGGCTGTGGGCAGGATGAAACCGCCTGCGGCAACGGCCTTGGCCGTGTCAACGGGCAAGAACGGAGTGCAACCCTCTGCCATCTGCAGGTTCTCGACAAACGAGAACGAGAACGACTGGGTGTAATATCCGAAGATAAGAATACCGATGAGGAAGAAGAGGTCGGCGAAACGGGTTACGATGAACGCCTTCTTCGAAGCGGCAATGGCGGGCTTCAGCGGATAATAGAATCCGATGAGCAGGTAAGAGCTGACACCCACGAGCTCCCAGAAGAGATACATCTGGAAGATGTTGGTGGCAACAACAAGTCCAAGCATCGACATGGTGAACAGCGAGAGGAAGGCGTAGTAACGCTGGAATCCGTGTTCGCCGTGCATATAGCCGAAGCTATAGATATGCACCATCAGGCTGACCGTGGAGATGACAACGAGCATCATCGCCGAAATCGGGTCGATCATGAAGCCGAGGTCGAAGTGAAGCTGGCCAAGTGGCAACCATGTGAAGTTGAAAGGCACGATGGTGGGGTAGGCACCGTCGGCGCAGCGATCAGCGAAGAAATAGCTGAATGCCGTGACATACGAAAGCACGGTGACGATGGCGAGCGACGCGGTGCCGATCAGTCCAGCCGTCTTGTGCGACATCTTCATGCCGGCAAGTCCGAGGATAACGAACGAGAACAGGGGCAGAAGGAGTATGAGATAAACAAAACTATAATCCATATACCAATCGCTTAATATTTAAGGTTTTCGATACTGTTCACCTGGTCGCTGTTGAAGCGGCGGTAAACGTTGATGATAATCGCAATCGCAACGGCACTCTCGGCAGCGCTCACACCGATGGAGAAGAGGCTCATGAACATGCCCTCAAACTGACCGGGGAAGAGCAGGCGGTTGAATGCCGCGAAATTCAGGTCAACGGCGTTGAGAACCAGCTCAACCGAGATGAGCATGGCAATCAGGTTGCGGCGGGTGATGAAGCCGAACACGCCGATGAAGAACAAAAGTGCGCTAAGCACGAAAAAACATTCTACTGGTAACATAATTATTTTTTCTCCTCTTCTTTACGTGCTACAACAATACCACCGATGATACATGCCAAGAGGAACACCGAGATGAACTCAAAGGGGAGCACATACTGGTATTTCCCGGAGCCGAGCAGCGACTCGCCGATGGCCTGCATGGGCACCTCGACATCGTCGGCGCCGCAGCAAGCCTGGATGAAGTGGTTCTTAACGAAAATGGCGACAACGGTGGCCAATCCCACGAGGGACAGCAGACCGCCCATTACGAAGCGCTTGATTTTGACGCGCTCGGTAAGGCCCTGAAGGGTGCGCTTGCTGACGAGCTGGATGGCGAAGATGTAAATCATCGTGATGCCACCGGCATACACGCTGATCTGTGCAGCGCCAAGATAAGTGTAGTCGAGCAGGAAATACAATCCCGCCACTCCAAAGAGTACGAACAGCAGGAATGTGGCTGCTCTCATGATTCGGGTGGTTGTAACGCAGACAAGTGCCGAAC
>JALFIX010000102.1 GCA_022775105.1 Prevotella sp.
GCCTTGGCGAAGTTCTGTCCGAGGAAGTGGCTTGTGCCGCTCTGCAGCGCCTTGCCGTCCTGCATCATCGCCTCGATGGTATATGTGTCGAGAGCACCGGCGAAACGCTCGGTCTCGCTCTTCACTCCCTGGAGCACAGGCACTGCCATCCAGTTTTCGGCGAAGTCGGCATACACCTTGAGCATCTTCTGTGCCTCAGCCTCGGCCTCCTCGCGAGTGGCGTGGGCGGTGTGTCCCTCCTGCCACAGGAATTCGGATGTGCGGAGGAATGGGCGGGTGCGCATCTCCCATCGCATGACGTTGCACCACTGGTTGCACATCAGTGGCAGGTCGCGCCACGAGTGAATCCAGTTGCGGTAGGTGTTCCATATAATAGTCTCCGACGTGGGGCGGATGATGAGTTCCTCCTCAAGCTTTGCCGAGGGGTCAACCTCCACACCGCTCTTGTCGTCCTTGGCGCGCAGGCGATAATGGGTCACCACGGCGCACTCCTTGGCGAAGCCTTCCACATGCTCGGCTTCCTTGGAGAGGAACGACTTCGGGATAAGCAATGGGAAGTAGGCATTCTGCGCGCCAGTCTCCTTGAACATCAGGTCGAGCTGGTGCTGCATCTTCTCCCAGATGGCATAACCGTAGGGTTTGATTACCATACATCCGCGTACTGCCGACTGCTCGGCGAGGTCGGCCTTCACTACCAAATCATTAAACCACTGACTATAGTTGTCAGCCCTCTTTGTAAGTTCTTTTAATTCTTTAGCCATGTTAAAAATGCTATATTTGTATATTTTTTGCTGCAAAAGTACAAAAAAAATATAGAAAACCAACAGATATTTGAAATAAATGCATTATCTTTGCACCCGAAAATGTGGAAAAAGGCAATTTTTGTGCGTTTTGAGCATTAAAAGACAACATTTATTCAAAACATTAATAATTAAAAAAGGTATTAGAAAAAGATGAAAAAGATTAAGTTTTTCTCATTGGCTCTCTGCTTCGCCCTCGTGCTGGCAGGTTGTGACAACACTCAGAAGGGTGCTGCTATCGGTGCTGGCGGCGGCGCAGTATTAGGAGCCATTGTTGGTAAATTGGCAGGTAACACAGCTGTGGGAGCAGCAGTTGGTGCAGCAGTTGGTACTGGTGCCGGTGTCATCATCGGCAAGAAGATGGACAAGGCCAAGGCTGAGGCCGAGGCTGTTAAGAACGCACAGGTGGAGCAGGTGACCGACGCCAACGGACTGGCTGCCGTGAAGGTGACATTCGACTCTGGTATCCTCTTCTCAACCGGTTCTGCCACTCTCGCCACAGCTGCAAAGACCTCTCTGCAGCAGTTTGCCACTGTGCTGAAGAACAACTCAGACTGTGACATTGCCATTCAGGGATATACCGACAACGCCGGATGGAAGAACAGCACTGCCGCCCAGAGCGTTGAGAAGAACAAGGCCCTGTCGCTCGACCGTGCCACTGCCGTTTCTTCTTATCTCCAGTCGCTCGGCGTGCCCGCTTCTCAGCTCAAGAGCGTTGAGGGTCTTGGCGAGGCTAACCCCGTGGCTGACAACTCTACCAATGCCGGCAAGGCACAGAACCGCCGCGTGGAGGTATATATGTATGCAAGCCAGGAGATGATCAAGGCTGCAGAGGCGCAGGCTAATTAAAAAAATTAAAATATTAAAAAATTAAAGGATTTAAGAATTGGTTATTCTTAATCGCATAAAGAAAATCGCAAAATGGGTGGTGGTGGCATTCTTTGGCTCCACCATCCTTTCTGTTGTTGCACTGAGGTTTATCCCCGTATATTTCACTCCACTGATGTTCATCCGACTGGGCGAGCAGATTACCAAGGGCGAGGAACTGAAGATGAGACACAGATGGGTACCGCTGGGCGATATAGCACCCGAGCTGCCCTTGGCTGTGATGGCAAGCGAGGACGCACGATTCATGCAGCACCACGGTTTCGACTTCGACGCCATAGAGAAGGCGGCAAAACGCAACCGGCAGAACAAGAAACGAAAATTAGGAGCAAGTACGATCTCACAACAAACTGCCAAAAACGTATTCCTATGGCCCGGAAGAACATGGGTGAGAAAGGGATTCGAGGTGTATTTCACCGCACTCATCGAGATGATGTGGAGCAAGGAAAGAATTATGGAGGTGTATCTCAACTCCATAGAGATGGGCGACGGGATATACGGTGCCGATGCCGTGGCGGAATGGCATTTCCACTGCCGCGCCAAGGACCTGAGCAAGGGCGAATGTGCGCTGATAGCCGCCTCGCTGCCCAATCCAAGGAAATTTGACTCAGCGCATCCATCTCCTTATATGATGAAGAGAAAGGCGAGAATAATGCGCGAGATGAAGTTTGTGAAATTCGCGAAGGAGGATTAAATTGGTAATATTGTTATTGTGAGTGCTGCATTTGACGATGAGTCGATGCGGCATTTTTCGTTCGTCCGCCTTCCTACGAGCCAGATTATCATGCCTGTGGCATCCTGGATGACCAGCTGACGCTGACGGTCGATTACTGAGCACTTGATGTCGGTGAGATAGTCGCTGACAAGCTTTGTACCCTTCATGCCGAAGGGAGTGAAACGGTCGCCTTGGCGTATGGGACGGAGGGTAAGGGGAAACTTCACCTTATTTACATCTATTGTGGAGACATCGGGCGACTTGGAGATACGGAATCTTTCGGTGATGGGGGTATTCTCTAACCTCAGGCTTATGCCGTCGGAGAGGCGGTAAATGCCTGGTTCGGGGAGGCGGTATTCCTTCTGCAGCGCAGTCTTGGGGGCGATTTGGATGCAGAGCGAGCCGGCGACGGTGGCGATGGCTGCGATATGGGAGGGGGAAAGGAATGTAGCCCCGACATGGGAGGAGGATGAGGCGGCGAGCATGTCTTCACTCTGAGATGGGGTGAAGCCGTAGTCGCGGCATATCTCATTGAGGAGATAGGACGGGGAAACGAAGGAGAGAAGGGAGCTTACGTTGATGATGGCGGAGGAAGGGGGGACGGGGGAAGCCACACTCGACGCTGACGCGCCGAGCACGGGGGCTGAAGGCGGAGGGGCGAGCACGGAGCGCTTTGCCTCTTGGATTGCCCACGAGAGGATTTTCTCGGCTTCGGCAATATGGCGGGAGGTGGAGTGGATGTTTTCGGAGGCCTTGGGGTTGAGAGATTGCAGGAGGGGGATGACGTGGTGGCGGAACTTGTTGCGGGTGGCATCGTCCTCGAGGTTGGTGGAGTCGGTGACGTAGGTCTCGCCTTTTTTCTTCAGGTAGTCCTCTATGTCCTTTCGGCTCATGTCGAGCAGGGGGCGGAGGATGTGTCCGTTGACGGGACGGATGCCCGCCATACCCCGTATGCCAGTTCCGCGCACCAAGTTCATGAGCACAGTCTCTACATTGTCATCGCGGTGATGTGCCACCATGATGGCTTCGGCACCGATGTCCCGGCGCAGTTGCTCGAAGTAGCGGTAGCGCAGTTCGCGGGCGGCAAGCTCGATGCTCACCTTATGCAGGGCTGCATATTCCCTGGTGTCGAAATGCACACGATGGAGAGGCACGCCGAGCCGCTCGCAGAGAGAGACAACAAAAGCCTCGTCGCGGTCGGACTCGTCGCCACGCAGATGAAAGTTGCAGTGGACCGCCTCCACCGAACGTCCCTCCTCAATCATCTTGAGCAGCAGGCAAACACTGTCTGCCCCCCCGCTCAGAGCCACAAGATATTTCTTCATTCCTCATTTAAAACATTCTTCACTCTTCATT
>JALFIX010000108.1 GCA_022775105.1 Prevotella sp.
ATCATCAATGCCAGCATCATCAAAATAATATTCTTCATTGTTTCCTTTGATAAATTTTGCTGCAAAGATACGTCTTTTTTTTGGAATACCTATTAATTTTTGTACCTAATATTATTTAATTTGTTTCATTATGCTCATAAATAAGATATCGTTATCATAAGATGCATAAAAAAATATAGATTTCATAATATACAAAAAAGTCCCGCTATTGTGCAGTCACTGCACAGCGGGACCTTGCAAGTTATCAAAAGTTTATGCTCATCTACTTCATCAAATACTTATCCACGTCGGCTGCCGCCTTGCGGCCTCCTGCCATCGCCCTCACAACGAGCGACGCTCCTGTGGCGGCATCGCCGCATACGAAGACATTGTCGGCAAACTGCGGTTGCTCGGGCTTCAGGAATCCCATTGCCAACAGCACCATCTCGCACTTGATCACCTCGGGCTTGCCCTTCTCCACCATCAGCGGACGACCGCCTTCGGGATTGGGTTTCCAGTCGATTTCCTGCACCCTCACTCCCGTGAGCTTTCCGTCCTTGCCGAGGAATTCCAGTGAGTTGATGTTCCAACGGCGGGTGCATCCTTCCTCGTGGCTCGATGTGGTCTTCAATGTGCGCGGATAGTTCGGCCACGGGTTCTTCGGGTCCTCGGGGCCTTCCACCGGCTTGGGCATAATTTCTATCTGGGTTACGCTCTTGCATCCCTGGCGGTGAGCCGTACCGATGCAGTCGCTACCGGTATCTCCACCTCCGATTACGAGCACGTCCTTGCCCTTGGCATTCACCAAGTCTTCCTTCTTGAAGTCCATGCCTGCGAGCACACGGTTCTGCTGTGCGAGCAGTTCGAGGGCGAAATACACGCCCCTAAGCTCACGCCCGGGAATCTTGAGGTCGCGGGCAGTGGGAGTACCTGTGGCTATCACGTATGCGTCGTACCCTTCAGGCAACTTTGTAACATCGATTTCCTGACCGAAACTGAACTTTATACCCTCTTTTTCAAGCACATCCATACGGCGGTCGATAATCGCCTTGTTGAGCTTGAAGTTGGGGATACCATAGCGCAGGAGTCCACCTGCAGCCTCGTTCTTGTCATACACAGTCACCTCATATCCCTTAAGGTTGAGCTGGTTGGCAGCGACAAGTCCGGCAGGACCTGCTCCGATGACAGCCACCTTCTTGCCGTTGCGCTCAGGAGTCTCGATACGCACGAAGTTCTCCTGAAAAGCCATCTCGGTGATGGCAGCCTCATCCTCGCGGTTGGTTGTAGGCTCATGCTCCATAAGATTGAGCACGCATGCCTTCTCGCAGAGAGCGGGGCAGATGCGTCCCGTAAACTCGGGGAAGTCGTTGGTGGAGTTGAGCAGGCGGTAAGCCAATTCATAGTCGCCCTTATACAGCGCGTCATTCCACTCAGGCGGTTTGTTGCCCAATGGGCAAGCCCAATGGCAGAACGGCACTCCGCAGTCCATACATCTGCTTGCCTGTGTTCTACGGTCTTTACTGTTGAGAGTCTGTTCCACCTCTCCAAAGTCATGTATTCTATCGTGTACTGGCCTATATCCCGCCTCCTGGCGCGGAATGGTCAAAAATGCTTTCGGATTTCCCATTTTTCAAAATTTTATATAAGAAGCCTCACCCCCGACCCCTCTCCAAAAGAGAGGGGAGATGATATGTTTTCTCGTCAAGAGTTTGGCATTTTAATCATTAATTATACTATATATTGTTATATATTACTCAAGTTTCGGAAGTGGATTTTGAACCACAGAGTTTAAGAGATTAAGAGTATTTATATTATGAAAGAGATTGAATGCCCCAAAACTCTTATCCTCTTTATCTCTGTGGTTTAAATAAAACCCTTATACATTGGGAATTATCACTTCAGAAAGTTGAGTATATTATTCGATATTATCTATACCCTCCTCCCCGACTTTAAAGGTAATTACCTCCCCTCTCTCTTGGAGAGGGACCGGGGGTGAGGCTTTTAATAGTCTCTCTGCATATCCGCTATCTTCTGCTGCAGCTTCCTTACCTGCTCTTCCTGCAATACTCGCTTGTACTCGATGGGCACTACCTGGATGAAGTCCTCCACGTAGCGGTTCCAATCGTCGAGCATGGTGCGGGCGAGCTTAGAGCCTGTGTAGAGATAGTGCTGGCGGATAAGCTCATGCAGTTCCTTGCGGAAGCGGCTGTCCTCAACGAGGTTGATTTCCACCATATCCATATTACAGAAGTAGTCGAAGTTGTGGTTCTTGTCCCATACGTAGGCCACACCACCCGACATACCTGCGGCGAAGTTGCGTCCCGTCTCTCCGAGCACAACCACACGACCGCCTGTCATATATTCGCAGCAGTGGTCGCCGGCACCCTCGATGACTGCGATGGCTCCCGAGTTGCGCACTCCGAATCTCTCGCCCACCTTACCGTTCACGTAAAGCTCTCCGCTGGTGGCTCCATAAAGTCCGGTGTTTCCGGCAATGATATTGTCCTCAGCGGCAAAGTTGCTGCGTGTGGGAGGCAGAATTGAGATGCGGCCTCCACTTAGTCCCTTGCCGAAGTAGTCGTTTGCCTCTCCTTCGAGCTTGAAGTTCACACCGCCCACGAGGAAGGCACCGAAGCTCTGTCCTGCCGAGCCCTTGAACTTGATGTTGATGGTATTCTCTGGCAATGCTGCCTCACCGTATTTAGAGGCAATCAAGCCGCTGAGCATCGTACCGCAGGCACGGTCGGTGTTCTTGATGGCATAGTCGAGGTTCACCTCTTCCTGACGCTCTATTGCCGGCTGCGAGGCACGGATAATCTGCTGGTCGAGCACGTTGTCGAGTTCATGACGCTGATCGACAGTGTGATACAGCGAGCAGCTATTAACTTCCTTGTTCAACAGACGGCGGAAGTCGAATGTGGCTGTCTTTCTGTCCTTTGCCTCTTTCTTGAGGATAAGCTCAGTATGTCCCACGATGTCCTCGAGTTTTGTATATCCCATCTCGGCAAGATACTCGCGCACTTCCTGGGCGAGGAACGTGAAGTAGTTGACGAGATACTCGTATTTTCCGATGAAGTGGGCGCGCAGTTTGGGATCCTGTGTCGTCACGCCAAGCGGACAGGTGTTGAGGTTACATTTGCGCATCATCACACATCCGAGCACGATGAGCGTCAGGGTGCCGAATCCGAACTCCTCGGCTCCAAGCAATGCCATGAGGATGATGTCGCGACCGGTCTTCAACTGACCGTCAACCTGCACTCTCACTTGACCTCTCAATCCGTTCTTCACGAGAGTCTGCTGGGTCTCCGAGAGTCCTATCTCAGGAGATATACCGGCGAATCGCATACTCGACGCAGGACTTGCTCCCGTACCGCCCTCGGCTCCCGAGATGACGATGAGGTCGGCCTTTGCCTTGGCCACACCGGCGGCGATTGTTCCCACTCCGCTCTCAGCCACGAGTTTCACGCTGACTGCTGCCTTCGGATTGACATTCTTAAGGTCGAAGATAAGCTGGGCAAGGTCCTCGATGGAGTAAATGTCGTGATGAGGCGGAGGCGAGATGAGCGAGATGCCCGGAATGGAGTGGCGGGTCTTGGCGATAATCTCGTTAACCTTGAATCCCGGCAACTGTCCGCCTTCTCCAGGCTTGGCTCCCTGAGCCACCTTAATCTGTATTTCTTCTGCATTCACGAGGTATTCGGTGGTCACACCGAATCGTCCTGATGCAATCTGCTTTGTCTTTGAAGAGAGTGATATACCGTCAACCTCAGAGTGGAAGCGCTCGTTGTCCTCACCTCCCTCACCGGTGTTGCTGCGTGCTCCCAACTTGTTCATGGCGAGACAGATGGCCTCGTGGGCTTCCTTTGACAGCGCACCGAAACTCATGGCTCCTGCCACGAAGTGCTTTACGATGCTCTCCACTGGCTCAACCTTGTCGATGGAGATAGGATTCTTCTTGAAGTCGAGGAAGTCACGCAGGAAGATTGGTGCGTCCTTGTCATCCACGAGCTTCGAGAACTCCTTGAACTTCTGATAGTTGCCCGTGCGTGTTGCCAACTGCAGTGTGGCGATGGTTTCGGGATTCC
>JALFIX010000251.1 GCA_022775105.1 Prevotella sp.
CCGATTCCCCGACATCCGCCATTCCTACATCATCGAACTGAAATATCTTCCGATGACAGCCACCGAAGCCGATGCAGAGAAGCAATGGAACGAAGCAGTGGAACAGATACGCGGATATGCCAAGGGTGAGGTGGTGCGCCAAATGATTGGCAACACCGAGCTGCATCTCGTCATCGCCCAGATAAAAGGCTATGACCTGCTACATCTTGACAAAGTGGAAATTATGTGATGTTCACCTAACATATATGGTATTAAGCAACTACACAAGCCATATTCTGATGTTGACATATCCCTTGTGGGCAAGTCGTTGTCATACTCGGCGTGAACGTGGCTGTCACTTGTTCATTGGCAATCAGCACTAACAAAATATCTCACTTGGCTATATTGATGAGCTTGCATCCTAAGGCCGTCTCAATCTTTGCAATGGTCTGCATGGTGAAGTTGTGTTCTTCTGGTATAGCGGCAAGGCACTGTCTGAACAAAGCATTCTGTATCATAGGCTTGGTGTTTATATTTCAAATGTTGCACTCTGAATATCTGTAATCATATTCTTCTCTATCGTTACTTTAGAATAGACATTCTGAAAATGCCAATTATTCAATCTTAAAGCCATATTCCCCAGACCCCACATTACGTCTCTTTCCGTTTGGAAGAACCAAGGTGGCAGTGGTATTGGCAGGTATAGTGATGTTCCATATAATCCTTTTGCCTTCACGTTACCAATGACTTCTGATGTCACCATAGATGGAAGGATATGTTGCTTCTACTCCGTCCAAGGCAGAGACACTGAAGTCTGGTTGCATGATGATATTCTTAAAACCAGGCTTGTTGGAATCGGGAGCTATACCAGCCAGACATTCGTAAACCCACGGTATGAGGTCGCCGAGCATCATGACATGATTGCCACTGTTCATAGATGGGTTGGCTGTATTGCCATTCCACAGTTCCCAGATAGTTGTTGCACCGTTTTCTGCCATATATCCCCATCCGGGATAAGTCTTGGTGGTTGCTATCTGCCAGGCTATATTTCCAAAATTCACTTTCGACAGGTAACGCATGAGCCATGGAATGCCAATCACTCCGCAATCGATATGCGGTTCGCCTTTATCTCCCTTCACACGCTTTATGAAATGTTGCATCACGGCATCGTGTTCTTTATCTGGCACTATCCCCAAAGCCAAAGGCAAGAGGTTGGCTGTGACTGTTCCGTTGGCATAGCAACCATCATGAAGGAAACGTGCATTTATGGCATTCTTTGTCTTTTCTGCCTCATCATCCATCCCCGTCATCCTGCATAAATAATAATAGTAGCATGAAGAAATGAGTGTTCCGTCGGTCATACGAGTGCTGTCCTTTGTTAGCACTTCGTCGAGAGTGGCAGGCGGTACGCACCAGTCACCATATTGGTCGTAAGTGATGAGTCCATCCTTTCCCGACTTGTTTTTGGCAAAGGTGAGAAACCGTCTTACGTTGTCACGATGTTCTTGCCATGGACGCTCGTCGCCATATTGCAGCCTGAGCATCTCCAAGCCAAATGGCAATGCAGCAGGCCAAGTGATATTGCCATTATAGAGTCGCCAATAAGAAGGACATACATCGCTTATGCATCCGTTGTCGAGTTGTGCGTCACAGATATCCTGAAGCCATTTGGTATATATCGTGTGGTTATTTGTAAGATAACTCTCACCGAAACAACCCATTGTCCGGTCGCCCAACCATGGCATACGCTCATCGCGCTGTGGACAGTCCATAGGTATGCCTTTATAGTTGCTCAAGATACCTCGCCGTGCATTGTCCAGTATTCTGTTGAGCATACCATCGTCGTTTCCTTTGATATTGATAGAAGCCGTAGAAACCAAGTCATCGGTCATCAGTTGTCGCATTATGCGCCTTACATCTTTTCCTTCCAAACCAATAACCTCTGCATAGCGGAACCCATGCCAAAGAAACTCTGTTGTGAGGTTAACAACTTCACCATTGCCAATAAAATAGTCAGTGTTTTCTGCCGAACGAAGGTTGGCTGTATAAAGCGAACCATCATCGTTCAGCGTCTCGGCATAGCGGACAACCACCGTGTCGCCATTTGCTATCAGTGCTTGAGGAAGATGGATACGTCCTGTGTTGTTAGTGCCAAAATCGAGCACATAGGTTCGTTTCTTGCCCATAGGTGTAATGGTTCTGGCAGATTCCGTGGCATAACAGATTACACCGCCTATACTGTTGCCTCGCAACACATTGCAAGGTGCACCCACTACCTGTGCTGGCATCCATTGAGTTGGTTGCTGACGATAGTCTATCAGTGTGCCGTCATAAAGGTTGGCGTAACGAATAGGACCATCCATAGCTATCAGCCAACTGTTGTCCGTGGCAATCGTGTCATTTGTATCGTCGTTGTACTCCACAATGAGATTAAGTTTCAGCTTGGGCATGCCGTATGCCGAGCGCACATTGGTCTGAAAGTTCTGGGTCATAGGAAAGAAGTAACCACCAGCCACCACGGCCTCAAGCGTATGATACGTGTTTCCTCTGTTTTTCAGATTTTCCGTCACATCGTAGGTGTCGTATATGGCTGCCTTGTCATACTGGGTGGGAGCAGGGGCAAGCAGATAGTTGCCTATACGCTGACCGTCTATGTTCAGGATGTAATAACCTAAACCGCATACGTACGCTGTGGCGCGCCTCACAGATTTTTCTGTTGTAAATGTCTTTCTGAAATGCCTTGCGGCGATTCGGCTATGGCGTTGCATACTAACGTCGGGAGTAAGGCTGTCACAGCCTATCCAGTCGCCTTTCCAATTGTCTGACGACAATAATCCTGTCGTCCACTGCTTGACACTGCTGACAGCCGTCCCCTTATTGGTATTGCACACCACCTGCCAAAAATATCTTTTGCCAGGCATCAACGGCAAACCATTATATTCTACCCATTGCGATTGTGATGACTTTGTTGCACCGGTGTCCCATATATCCGCCTTACCTATTTCACACAACGCCTGTGAACTTGCTACAATAATGCGGTAGCTTCGCTGCATCACATTTTTTTTGTCTGAGCTAATCTGCCAACCAAACCTCGGATGCATGTCATCCAGTCCCAAGGGACATTCACGCCCCTCGACAGTCATCCTGCCAATTTCCACCTTGGCACTGGCATTCAGTATCGGAAGACATAGTGTCAATAATAACGTTATGATTCTCATATAATTATTTTGTTTCAGTCCTGTAAGCAGCCTTGAATTTCCCCGATGTGGCACTGACGGTTACTTTCCCTGCCTCATGCTTGCTACGTAGAATAACCTGCATACGTCCGCCTTGCATCTTTTTGGTCGTAATACCGGCAAACAGTTCATCTGTATAATGATCACCATTGTCAAGAGCAAGAAGATTTGCTGCACCATTTATGCTCACTGTTAGCTCTCCGTCATAGTCGGGAACGATGCGTCCTTTTGCATCCACCGCTGTGACATTAAGATATAGTAGATCCATACCGTTGGCAATAAAGTCTGTTGTTACGTTGCTACTGTTGCCATGAGCAGACCATACATGGTTTTCCTTTTCTATCTTCAGCTTCACCACCTTGCCGGCAGTCTGTATCTCGTGTCGTGCTGTTTCCTGCCCTTTCTCGTCACGTGCAATGGCGAGCAAAGAACCGGGTACATAATCCACATCCCACATGATGACATGTTGCATATTGCCTTTGCCATCGTTGGGCTTGATACCAAGGCTCTTGCCATTCAGGAACAGTTCGGCTTGTGGGGCATTGGTGAATGCATATACCCTTTGTTTGCTCTCCTCCTCAAAGTTCCAATGAGACAAGATGGATTTCTGTCCTACCTGAATGTCATTCCATTGTACAGACTCCGACCCTTTGGTGTCGAGCACCCCGAGGCGCACCACAGGCTTATCTTCACAGAAAGCCGACTTGACGAGCCATGCTGTAGGATAAGGTTCAAGGGTGTGTCTGAAAAACGAATAGTTCCACCCTTTCTTAGGCCATTTGTTGCTCTCACCCCAATACTCGACAGAACCCCAGTATGCCATACCGATGGAATGTTCACGGTCCATGTTATAATAGGGTGTAAGCCAATTTGATGTCTCTGCCTCACTTTGGAAGATATTCATGTCTGGACAATGCTTCCTGAATTCCCCATACCACGCACTCTGATAGTTCAACGAAGCCACATCAGTGGCTTGTGCCAGTTTGGGAGGCATGGTATAAGAGTGATAATCCTTCTCTCTGTGACCGATGGCACCAGCCCGAGCAGGGAACTGAGCTACTGTGGTCAGTCGGGTGTTGTCGAAGCGTTTTACCACTACATCCATCAATCTATACATTGTTACACCCCAATCGTTCAATCCCTTATAGCCTGTCCATCCTTCACGTATCTGAAGTTCGTTACCCAAAGACCATAGGATGACAGATGGAGAGTTGCGGTCGCGTGTCACCCATTCCTTGACGAGGTCAGGCCAAAGAGAGGTAAAGGGTTGGCGCCCACCCCAATAGTCCTTGTCGCTCCACTTGTCTATCAGTTCATCCACGACAAACATTCCTATGCGGTCGGCAATTTTAGTAAAGGTTTCATTTCGTTATGTTTTTCTTATTCATTTACAAGCAGCCAGAACGTCAGTGCCCAGTCCTGGTCGTTGGCGTAGGCATCGGCGTAGTGTGCATCCTCGCCATTTACACGTCGTGGATTGACAAAGGCACAAGTGGCTCTTCCGTCCTCAAAGAAGAGGCTGAGGTTGCCTCTGACTGTATGCTTGGCACGCTCTTGATAACTGCTGTCGCCCGTACATTGGGCATATCGGTGGAATGCGGCAGCCGTGATGCAGCTCCAATAGTGTGGGAACACATCGCCATAGGTCTGGCGTTTGCCAAACCAATAGCCGTCCCAATGGCGTATGCCTATCTCGTTCATACGGTAAGAGGGCTGTTGCCATTGCAGTGCTTCGAGAGCTGGCATGAGTTTTCTGGCACCATTAAGATAGCGTTTTTCGTTTGTGGCTTGATAGACCTCACACAGGAACCATACGGCAGGGGCAATGATGGATTGCTCATAGTTTACCTCAAACTTAGGGAAGTTGAGTCCATTCTTCACATAGATGTCGGCAGTGGCCTTGAAGTCATAGAGTAGCTGGTCGCGCTCGAAGGTCAGTCCAGCCTGCTCCAGTGCCTTCAGTCCTGTCGATACAGGGTAGTCTATGCAGTAGAAACCATAACCAAACTGTCGGTAGAGTGACTGCAATGTACCATAACCATCGTATGCATACTGCTTGTTACCGGTGAGCAGATACATGCGGAAAAAGAAATCAGCCACCCAGGCATAGTTATATCCGCGGTTCTTCACCTTGCGCGACACG
Source organism: Prevotella sp. (assembly GCA_022775105.1). Taxonomy (GTDB): domain Bacteria; phylum Bacteroidota; class Bacteroidia; order Bacteroidales; family Bacteroidaceae; genus Prevotella. Next base: position 5,359 of record JALFIX010000251.1, read on the forward strand.
CTCGAATTGGTGCGATAGTCGGGCTGTTGCAGTTTCTCACGTATGTATTTGGCATAGCGTTCCAAAGCTTGTTGCATCTTGTCATCAGGATGCTGGCGGCAGTATTCTGTCAATAGGACTCCCATTCCCACACGCTCACGTCCTTCGTCCAAGTCACTTCGTCCGAAGGTGTTGGTCAGCAGGCTGTCTCCCTCGTTGTCGTAACACATGAAGGCGCCATAGCGTGGGTCTTGCGGATCATTCATCTGCTGATGGTCAAGGATAAACCTTATTCGTTTGTCTATCAGTGTTCGCTCACTGCTTATACCGAGCAGCAAGGCGTATGATCCTTTATATTCCACACGATGCTCACCTGTGGTGGCAATCTTTTTCGTGATTGTCTTGGTGTTTTTACTATTTATGAAATCAACAATGGCAGTCTCTCCTGTTTCGTACACATACTTGTTGCTTCTGACAATGGTACCTCCACGTTTCAGAATCTGCTCGTTGAAGTCGTTGCCTTTGTGTGAGAAGAGTCGCCACTGTAGCCGATAACTTTGTCCTGATTTCAGTGTCATGTCAGGCATACAAAGAGCCATGACCCCACGGAAGTTCGACATGCCTTTCTTGCTGCCCCTCTCCCATACGTCATAGTCAGTAATCTCACCCTCCGTGACCATCAGTCCGAGATGAGTGCCTGTGCCGTTCATGTGCATGGCATTGACATATGCAGCTTTGCCTCCGGGCCAAAGATGCACGTTGCAGCGAGAGGTCATGCACGTCTTTGCATCTGGATAGTTGTCGTTGAAGGGTGTGTATATACCGATATTCTTCAGAGAAACCTTCCGCTTGGTCTTATTAATAAAGGTGTAGGTTTCCACAAGGTCTTCACCATCTTGATGGCGTTCGGTCTCCACGGTTATTTCTCCGTTTGCGTCATAGTAGCTTTTGCCCCATTGATACCGCTCCGTAACCCAGGCGTATTGCGAACCGTCTGTTTTCAGCAGCCAATCCATATCATCTCCGGCAATGTGGATTTGGTTGTTCTGATAAGATACGCTTTGCGCCCATGCGGACAGAGTGTATGCCAGAAGGCATAACGATAAAAGTAGTTTGTTATGCATTTTTAATAATAATGTAGTTATAATCTTTTTATTCGCTGCAAAGTTAAGTATAATTCCCAATATAAATTCACATTTGAGTGAATATTTTAGAAAGTTTCACAAATAAAGCCAAGATATGGTGAGTTTTATAGCATTTGTGGAATACAAAACATGGCAGTTACAAACCAATGTGTGGAAGATACATACCAGATTGGGGAATGTGGGAGGATGGAGCTAACTTTGCAGCGTCATTATGGACAAGTGCGATGACGGACTGCGAAGTGGATGCTTGCATTTACGAAGTTGGCTTGCACGAGAGGCTGGTTATCCATAACTTTGCACCGATTTCTTTGTAAAAATTGCGCAAGGCGAGAGAAAAATCAATAAGCTTGCTTAATTGTTTGTCCGAGCCGCAGCCAATTTTATGCAAAATAGTGGCGAAAATATAGCGGAAAGCTCTTTAAAAACGTTAAACTGATAAAAATAAAGAAAATTTTCTACACATTATGATTACTCTCAACGCTGGCCGCAGGCGAGACGCCTCCGCTCCCAGAGGCATCCGCATAGAAGATAATACACTACATCGGCGGATACTCGGCAGATTTTACTTGCGAAAGTTGAGATAGGTAGTTTTTGAGTATTCTTTCAGAAAAACCATCGAAATATTTGGTGATAACGGAATTATTATGTAATTTTGCAAGCAAATAGTGATGTGTTCATTAATTCAGAAGGTTAGTCATGGGAAATTACAAGCTGTTGCCGTATGGCATTTCGGACTATGCGCAGGTAAAGCGCGAAGGGTAAGTATATGGTTGACAAGACCCAGTATCTCAAACGTATGGAGAGGGCAGGACACTTCCTTTTCCTTATTCGTCCGCGTCGCTTCGGCAAGAGCATGTTCCTGTCGATGATGGAGTCGTACTACGACATCGAGTCAAAGGACAACTTCGACCTTCTGTTTGGCGATACATACGTAGGTAGCCTTCCAACTGACGAGCGAAATGAATATCAAGTGCTTAGGCTTGACTTCTCGAAACCTGGCGGCACGTTCTCTTGGAGATTGCCCAAAATGGATTCACCCACGGCTGGGTGAAGCGTTCCTTCCCTGCCAACCAGCTCACCGACCCGAACATGTTCAAGAGCATGCTTTTCTTTTATGGCATGGTGACCATAAAGGGTATGGAGGAGGGCATGCCTATCCTTGGTATCCCCAACAATAATGTACGTGAGCAGTATTATAATTATATG
>JALFIX010000135.1 GCA_022775105.1 Prevotella sp.
ACTCGCGCAAGGGGGCAAGCAAGACGCTCGTGAGCACTCAGACGCTCATCGACAACAACGCCGAGATGTTGGCTGAGTACAGCGGCGACAATGCCTACAAGCGCAGCGTGAAGACCTACGGCGGCGAGAGCAGCGCATTCCTCACCCCGGGAACGATGACCACGTCGGGAGCTGAGGCGGCTACTCCGAGTGAGGAGCAGGGAGGCTCTGACGGAGGCGGCAGCGGCTCTGACGGCGGCAGCGGCAGCAGCGGCAGCGGTTCTGACGGCGGCAGCGACGAGGAGCTACCCCCCGTAATCGGCGGCGATGAGAACGGCGGCAGCAGCGGCGACGACGAGGTTATCGACAACGGTGATCTTTAATTCTTTAATTGTTTAATTTCTTTTGAAAAAAGACATATGACTAAGGAGAACAAGTCGAGGTTAATCAAATTCATGTGGAACCTGGCATCGGCAATCCTCGCAGCCGTGGGTACCGCATTGGGTGTTAGTTGCGCAGTAGCGTAAACAAAACAAGAAACGACGCTGTGGCGTACCTGTAAAAATCCCCTTCTGCAAGCAATATGCAGGAGGGGATTTTTGTAACAATAACAACACAAAAATAAAAAAACTCCGTGCCTCCGTGACTCTGTGTTTATGAGCAACCTAATTCAACTTCGGATACTTGCGGGTCCATCCGTCGAGGCGCAGGCGCATCACTCCGAAGAACGCCTCGCCGAAGATGCCGCCACTCATCTTGCTCACGCCCTCGCGGCGGTTGACGAATATCACAGGGACCTCCTTTATACGGAAACCTATCTTATATGCCGTGAACTTCATCTCTATCTGGAAGGCATAGCCGCGGAACTTGATCTTGTCAAGCTCGATGGTCTGCAACACACGGCGGCGGTAGCACTTGAAACCCGCGGTGGTGTCGTGAACCTTGAAGCCGGTGACAAACCTCACGTACTTGCTGGCGAAATAGCTCATCAAGACACGCCCCATGGGCCAGTTGACAACATTCACTCCCGAGACATAGCGCGAGCCGATGGCAAGGTCGTAACCCTCGTCATGGCATGCACTGTAGAGACGAGGCAAGTCGGCGGGGTCATGGCTGAAGTCGGCGTCCATCTCGAAGATATACTCATAGTCGTGCTCCAGTGCCCACTTGAAGCCCTGGATATACGCAGTGCCGAGTCCGAGCTTGCCGGGACGCTCAACGATGAAGAGACCTCCGGCAAACTCATCCGCCATCAATCGCTTTACGATTGCAGCCGTGCCGTCGGGCGAGCCGTCGTCGATGACGAGGATATGAAACTGCTTGTCGAGCTTGTTGATAGCCCGAATGATTTTCTCGATGTTTTCCTTCTCGTTATAAGTAGGAATGATTACTATGCTGTCACTTGTTGTCATTTGTAGGACTATTTTGTTGTTTTATCGGCAAAGGTAATGCAAAATCGAGAAAGAACAAAATTATTTTGCTCTTTTTTGCCTTTTTCTTATATATTATTTGTAATTTTGCAGCTTGTAAGACGAGAATTAATGAATATTCAGGAATTATGTCAACTTTATGCCCATCTGCCACAGGTGGCGGCTCTTGCCAAAGTGATGGGCGACACGAAGTCGAGGAACATTTTTCTCGACGGACTTCTTGCGTCATCTCCGTCGCTGCTTTTCAGCGCCCTTGCCATGAAATGCCGACAGACCATACTGTTCATAATGCAGGATGCCGACGAGGCGGGGTATCTATATCACGACCTCACGCAGATTATGGGCGACAAGCAGGTGCTGTTTTTTCCATCTTCATACCGAAGGGCAATAAAATACGGACAGAAGGACCCCGCGAGCGAGATTCTGCGAACGGAAACGCTTTGTAAAATGAAGAATGAAGAATTAAGAATGAAGAATGGCTGCGCAAACCGAATGCAGAATGGTGATTCTCTATTCATTGTTTCATATCCCGAGGCGGTGGCAGAATTAGTGGTGTCGCAGAAGAGTATGGACAGCAGGATGCTCATGCTGGACAAGGACGAGGAGAAGCCTATGGACGAGATTGTCAGGACTCTGCGCGAGTTCGGGTTCGCGGAGGTTGACTATGTGTATGAGCCGGGGCAGTTCGCACGCCGCGGAAGTATCTTAGACGTGTTCTCGTACAGCTGCGAATATCCGTTCCGCATCGACTTCTTCGGCGACGACATCGACTCGATACGCACGTTTGAGGTGGAGAACCAGTTGTCGAAGGACAAGTGCGACTCAGTGACCATCGTGCCCGAACTGTCGCAGCAAACCGAAGACCGTGTACCCCTGCTCTCATTCCTGCCTGAGGACACCGTCATCTGCCTGAAGGACTTCACATACGTGTGCGACATTATTAATAATGTGTATGAGGAGGGCTTCTCAAAACAGGCCATCACCGAGATGACCGAGGGTGCCACTGAGGTGGAGCAGCAGGAGATAATGAAGCGCATGAGGAGCGACATGCAGTTGGTGGCGGGCAGCCAGTTTATGCGCGACGCCCTTAACTTCCGCATGATAGAGATAGGTCACAAGCCGAGCCGCCAGCCCGACACCACGATAAGATTCGAGATAAAGCCCCAGCCCCTGTTCCACAAGAACTTCGACCTGCTGAAGAAGTCGCTCGAGGACTATCAGCTGATGGGATATAAGGTGTATATCCTGGCAGACAGCAAGAAGCAGCAGGAGAGGCTGAGAGAGATATTGGCCCCCCCACCCCCCGGGGGGGGGATTGGCTGCGCAAAAGAGTCCGCACGGGAAATCCCCCCCCTGGGGGGTGGGGGGGCTGTTTTTGTTGACAAAACCCTCCACGAGGGCTTCGTGGATAACATGCTGAAGGCTTGCCTGTTCACCGACCATCAGATATTCGACCGATTCCATAAGTATAACCTCCGCTCAGAAAAGGCACGCAGCGGCAAGGTGGCTCTTACACTGAAGGAAATCAGCCAGTTTGAGATTGGCGACTATGTGGTGCATGTGGATCACGGCATCGGAAAGTTCGGCGGTCTCGTCAGGATGCCGCAGGGCGACGGATATCAGGAGATGATAAAAATCACCTACCAGCGCGGCGACGCCATCTATGTATCGATACACTCGCTATACAAGGTGGCGAAATACAAGGCGCAGGACAACGGTGAGGCTCCAAGGATGTCAACCCTCGGCACAGGACAATGGGAACGGCTGAAGGAGCGCACGAAGAACAAAATCAAGGACATAGCGCGCGACCTTATCAAACTATATGCACAGAGACGCAAGGAGAAGGGATTCGCATTCACTCCCGACTCATATCTGCAACACGAACTGGAAGCGAGCTTCCTATACGAAGACACACCCGACCAGCTGAAAGCCACCAACGACGTGAAGGCTGACATGGAGAAGGCAAGGCCGATGGACCGGCTGGTGTGCGGCGATGTGGGATTCGGTAAGACCGAAGTGGCGGTGAGAGCGGCTTTCAAGGCTGCCACCGACTCGAAGCAGGTGGCGGTGCTCGTGCCGACAACGGTGCTGGCATACCAGCATTACCAGACGTTCAGCAAACGACTGAAGGACTTCCCCGTGAGGGTGGATTACCTGACGAGGGCACGCAGCACTAAACAGACCAAGGAGGTGCTGAAAGACCTCAGCGAGGGTAAGGTCGATATAATCATAGGCACTCACAAACTGATAGGCAAGCAGGTGAAGTTCAAGGACTTGGGACTGCTCATCATCGACGAGGAACAGAAATTCGGCGTGAGTACCAAGGAGAAACTGCGCCAGGTGAAGGTGAACGTGGATACACTGACCATGTCGGCCACTCCCATCCCGCGCACGCTGCAGTTCTCGTTGGTTGGAGCGCGCGACCTGAGTATCATCCAGACTCCCCCACCCAACCGCTATCCCATTCAGACCGAGATACATACGTTCAGTCCGGAGATTATGGTGGATGCCATCAACTTCGAGATGAGCCGCAACGGCCAGGTGTACATCGTGAGCAACAGGATAAACGACCTGCAGCGTCTCGCCGACACCATCCACAAATACATCCCCGACGCACGCATAGCCACCGGACACGGACAGATGAAGCCCGAAGACCTGGAGCATATTATCCTCGACTTCGCCAACTATGACTATGACGTGCTGATATCCACCACTATAGTGGAAAACGGCATCGACATTCCCAATGCCAACACCATCATAATCAATGGTGCCCACTACTTCGGCCTGAGCGACCTTCACCAGATGCGCGGACGAGTGGGACGTGGCAACCGCAAGGCGTTCTGCTATCTGTTGGCACCGCCGCTGTCGGCACTTAATCCCGAGTCACGCCGCCGACTGGAGGCATTGGAGAACTTCAGCGACTTGGGCAGCGGCATAAACATCGCCATGCAGGACCTTGACATCCGCGGGGCGGGAAACCTGTTAGGGGCGGAGCAGAGCGGTTTTATAGCCGACCTTGGCTATGAGACATACCAAAAGATTCTGTCGCAGGCAGTTACGGAATTGAAGAACGACGAGTTCAGCGAGATTTACAAGGAAGAGATCAAGAGCGGCGAGTTGAGCGGCGAGGACTTCGTGGACGACTGTGCCGTGGAGAGCGACATCGAGATGTACTTCCCCGACCAATGGGTGCCCACGGACAGTGAGCGAATGTTGCTATACCGCGAACTGGACAACCTGAAGGATGACGAAGAGCTGGCCCGCTACCGCCAGCGGCTTGTTGACCGCTTCGGCGAGATTCCGAAGGTGGCAGAGGAACTGATGCACGTTGTGCCGCTTAGGCGCAAGGCCCGCAGCTTGGGTTGCGAGAAGGTGATGCTCAAGATGGGGCGGATGACACTTTTCTTAGTGAGCAACTCCCGCAGTGCATATTACCAAAGTCCGGCTTTCGACGCCATCCTCAACTATATAGCCACCCATCCGCGCAGATGCAACATACGCGAGAGCAACGGCAAGCGAAGTGTTGTCATCAACGACGTATTGTCGGTGGAAGACGCTATTGTCGTAGTTGACGAAGTGTCGTCAACTACGAATTAAAGAATTAAAGAATTAAAGAATTAAAGAATTAAAGAATTAAAGAATTAAAGAATTAAAGAATTAAAGAATTAAAGAATTAAAGAAAAGCTCTGTATCTTTATATGACTTAAAAAAAAATAAAACTCTGTGACTCCGTGTCTCTGTGTTTAAAAATAATCTGTGTTTAAAAATAATCTGTGTTTAAAAATAATCTGTGTTTAAAAATAAAATGAATTATGACGATTGTATTGACGATATTGGTGTATTTTGCGGCATTGTATGTATTCAGCCACTTGATGACGGGACGGAAGGCCAACAACGACGCCTTCTTCCGCGGAAACAGGAAGTCACCTTGGTATATGGTGGCATTCGGAATGGTGGGTGCATCCATATCGGGGGTGACCTTCGTGTCAGTGCCGGGAATGGTGACGAGGATGGACATGACATACCTTCAGACTTGCCTCGGATTCATCCTCGGATATTTCGCCGTGGCATTCCTGCTGCTGCCCGTATATTACCGGCATAACCTCACAACGATATATTCATATCTCGGCACACGGCTCGGCAGGCAGTCATACAAGACCGGGGCGTGGTTTTTCCTCCTGTCAAAAATTATCGGGGCATCAGTGAGGTTCTTTGTCGTATGTATCATTCTCCACGACTATGTGTTTGCGCCTTTGGGCATCCCCTTCTGGTTGACCGTCATAGTGATGGTGGCACTGATATGGCTCTACACCCGCAACGGCGGAATAAAGACCTTGGTGTGGACCGACACATTCCAGACCACATGTCTCTTCGGCGCACTGATTCTGATAACCGTCAATGTGGCATCTTCTTTAGGAATGAATATCACTGAAGCATTCCATGCAATCAAGGAAAGCGGGATGAGCCGCATCTTTGTCTTCGACGACGCAAAATCCACGCAGTATTTCTGGAAACAGTTCCTCAGCGGCATCTTCATCGTGATAGTGATGACTGGTCTCGACCAGGACATGATGCAGAAAAACCTGACCTGCAAGACTTTGCGTGAGGCACAAAAGGACATGTGCACCTACGGATTTGCCTTTGTTCCCGCCAATGCCCTCTTTCTCGCACTTGGCGTGTTGCTCGTTATGCTCGCCTCAAGGACAGGCAACGCATTGCCGGCATCGGGCGACGCACTGCTGCCGATGTTTGCCGCATCGGGACAATTGGGCGAAACTGTAGTGGTGTTGTTTACAATCGGAATAGTGGCGGCCTCGTTCAGCAGTGCCGACTCTGCCTTGACCGCACTGACAACAAGTGTGTGTGTGGATGTCATGGAGAAACAGGACGACGAACGTCTTCGCCGTCGTGTACATCTGTTGCTTTGCGTGCTGTTCGTGGTGTTCATCCTTTCGTTCAAAGCGGTCAACTCCACGAGTGTTATAGATGCAATATATATAATATGTTCATATACCTACGGCCCGCTGCTAGGACTTTTCGCTTTCGCCCTACTGTTCCCGAAGCTGAAGCCATGGGACGCAGCCGTGCCCTACATCGCAGTGGCATCTCCCCTGCTCTGCTATGCCATCGACACTATGACTCAGGCAATGTGGGGCTATAAGTTCGGATATGAACTGCTGATGCTCAACGGCATACTTACTGTTGTTGGTTTGCTATGCTCTCGATATATTCAGAAGGCTGCATGCCAAACTCCTTCTTGAAGATTGTGGAGAAATACTTGGGGTCCTTAAATCCCACACTGTAAGCCAAGTCGCTGACCCTGATGCCCGGAGTGGATTTAACCAAACGGCACGCCTCCTTCATCCTTATGTCGCGGATGAAGCTCGTGGCATTCATACCCGTCACTGCCCTTAGCTTATTGTAAAGCGACGATGCACTCATACCCATGTCGGAAGCAAAGCTCTCCCTGTCGTATTCGGCATCGTCGAGATGATTGTGCACACAAGCCATTGCCTTGTCGAGAAATTCATTATCAGGCGACGGCATGGTCACGTTATTCACCTTAACCTCCTCGATGCTCTGCTGCTTGAACTCACGGCTGATGCGCTGACGGTTGGCAATAAGGTTGTCAATGCGCAACTGCAATTCCTTCATCTTAAATGGTTTGGTCATATATTCGTCGGCACCAACCTTCAGGGCATCCATCTTGTCAGACTCCTGCGCCTTGGCAGTCAGCAAGATGACTGGCAGATGGCTGTAGTCAACACTGTTCTTCACATATTTCACAAGCTCATATCCGTCCATCACGGGCATCATCACGTCGGATATAATGAGGTCAATCTCCGATTTCTCTATTACCTCCACGGCTTCTCCACCATTGCGTGCGGTTTCCACCCTGTACTTTCTTGACAGCAAATGCTTAATCAGCATCAGCAGTTCCACATTATCCTCAACAACAAGAATTGTATATATGTCCTCATCAGACAAATCAGAGATTTCCTTCGGTTTCATCGGTGATGATGCCTCATTTTTACTGATTTTATCGGTAAGCACAAAATCCTTATCCAAGATGGACTCTTCATTTCCGAGATCAAGCACGGCTGATGTCGGCTTATTGATATCCACCTTGTTTTTCTCGTCAATTTGAGATTGGTCGAAGGATTCTTTGTTGATAGGCAACGTGATATAGAAGACAGTGCCCTTTCCCTCCTCGCTCTCGTATGAGATGGTACCATTGTTGAGATACACCAGTTCGCGGGTCAGCGATAGTCCCAATCCAGTGCCCATGGTGTGGAAACGCCGGTACTCGCCGTCGTAGAAGAGTTCAAACAGATGTTTCTTTCTTGATTCGGGTATTCCGCATCCGTTGTCTCTCACCTCAATTATAATCCTGTCATATCTGTCATTGGTCCTCACATTCAGTTCCACAAGTCCGTTATCCCCCGTGGTATATTTCGCGGAATTTGATAGAAGGTTGAAGATAATCTTGTCCAGCTTGTCGGTGTCAATCCATCCCATCATGCTCTCCGGTTGGCATTTCACGCTGAATTTCAGGTGTTTCTTTGCCATAAGCGGGATGATGGAGTGGGCAGTGTTGCGGATATATCCCATTACGTCTCCATGCGAGACGAGCAGCTTAAGCCTTCCGTCCTGCGCCTTTGTCGTTTCGAGAATCTGTTGCAACAGGCGCACTGACCTTTGGATATTGATTTCCATGAGTGCATACTGCAACTTATGCTTAGGTTCAACTTCGCGCAGGTGTTCGATGGAAGCCGACAATATAGTAAGAGGTGTAAGCAGTTCGTGGGTGATGCTCGTGAACATCATGTTCATCTGGGCTTTCTGCCTTAGTTTAGAGTTACGCTGATTTAGCCTCATCACTATAAGTATAGCGATGACGAGCGCAATAACGAGTATTTCTATGATATCTATTAACTCCATCTATATTTCTTTTACGGTGCGAAGTTACTACAAAATATTGAAAAAACATCATTTTTGATACGAAAAAATTGCCTAAACGGACATTTTGGGTTGAAAATGCGTGATTTATGGTTGAAAATCCGTGATTCTATCGGAAAATCAACCTCAAATAACTTAGAATGAACGTCTGTTAGAAAATGTTTTCGTACCTTTGCATCGCAAACAAGAAAGAAAAAGTCTATACGTTATAAGAGTATTAATTTGAATATTAATGGTTAAGGTTTATGGTTGATTAATTTAGTTTTTAAAGTAAAAAAGAACTTCGCTGTGAAGCGAGGTTCTTTTTAAACAAAAGAAAGACTCTTTTATGACACCAGCGACCTTTCTCTCAATAACAGAGGCTAAAACAAATGAGATAATTAATATGTTACACTTTAAATACCATATAATATGAACACTGTAATTCTTGATTTCGACGGAACATTAAATAAGACCTGTACTGCCATCAAGACAGTAAAGGACACACTGAAGGAGATGTACGCCATGGGCGTAACCCTGATTCTTGCAAGCAATCGCGACAAGGAAGCATTGGAGGCCATGCTCGATGACTTGAACCTCAGCAACCTTTTCTCTGTGATTGTGTCGTCAAATGACAGTGAGTCAGCTACTCAGAAAGAGAATCTGGTCAGCAAAGTGCTTGAACATACTGACAGTGATCCTTCGCAGGTGCTTATTGTGGGTGAAAACTCGAACAACATCGCCCTTGGAAAACAAGCGGGAATCAAGACGTGCGCCGTGAAATGCAAAGGTATTAACGGCAATACCGCAGATGCCGACTATGTCATTGAAGACATCAGGGCATTGCTGGATATTGTTTAATCTCAGGAGTTAATTACTGGGAGTTAAAGGAGTTAAGGGAGTTAAAGACAATAGTCTTTTCGACAGGAAACAGACTATTTGAGGCTATCGCATTTGTCCTTTAACTCCTTTAACTCCTTTAACTCCCTTAACTCCCTTAACTCCCAAGAACTAACTATTCAGCAAATACCGCTCAGCCTCAATGGCTGCCTGACAGCCTGATGCAGCGGCAGTGATGGCCTGACGGTATGTCGGGTCGGCAACGTCGCCGGCAACGAATACTCCGGGGAGCTTTGTTCGCGGTGTTCCGTCAATCTTCTTGAGATAGCCCACCTCGTCGGTGTCGAGCCACTCCTTGAAAACGTCACTGTTGGGTTTGTGACCGATGGCAAGGAAGAATCCGTCTATTGCTATATCCACCTTCTCCTCGTCAGCCTCACCCATACGCTTCACGAGATGAGCGCCTTCCACTCCATCCTCACCAAACAGTCCCACGGTGTTGTGCTCAAAGAGAATCTCAATCTTCTCGTTGTTCATAACCCTCTCCTGCATCACCTTCGACGCACGGAGATACGGTTTGCGCACGATGAGATAAACCTTCTTGGCAAGTCCTGCGAGATATAGCGCATCCTCACAAGCCGTGTCGCCTCCACCTACCACGGCCACAGTCTTCTTGCGATAGAAGAATCCGTCGCATGTGGCACAGGCAGAAACGCCCAAGCCGTTATACTTGCGCTCGTCGTCAAGACCGAGATACTTGGCCGATGCGCCTGTGGCGATAATCACAGTGTCGGCCTTGATTACATGTCCGTCCTCAACAGTCAGTGTATAAGGCTTTTCAGAGAAGTCAGCCTTGACAATGATACCGTCGCGGATGTCGGCGCCGAAGTGCTCAGCCTGCTCGCGGATGTCCATCATCATCTGGTTGCCGTCAACTCCCTGAGGATAACCGGGGAAATTCTCTACAGTAGTGGTTTGCGTCAATTGTCCGCCAGGTTGCAGACCGCAGTATTCAACAGGCTGCAGGTTGGCTCTCGACGCATAGATAGCTGCCGTGTATCCGGCAGGTCCGCTACCAATGATAAGGCAGCGGACATGTTCTGGGGATTGTGCCATAATTATTTTTCAAGTATTTGTTTTACCTTTTTGGGGGAGTTAATTTAGATATTCTCGTGAAGAAGCTGCTGTATGCGCTCCTCGATTGCCTCGATAGGTGCAGTAGGCTCAAAACGGTCAACCACCATACCACGCTTGTTGGTGAGGAACTTTGTGAAGTTCCACTTGATGTCAGGCTTCTGTTGATAGTCGGGATCATCCTTCTTCAGCATATCGTCGAGAATGCCAGCCAACTTGTGGTCCACGTTCCATCCCTGGAATCCCTTCTGTTCCTTGAGATACTTGAACAAGGGGTCAGCATCGTCGCCGTTCACCTTCACCTTCTTGAAGCGCGGAAATTCGGTGCCGTAGTTGAGCTTACAGAACTGGTGTATAGACTCGTCGGTACCGGGAGCCTGCTGTCCGAACTGGTTGCATGGGAAATCGAGAATCTCGAAACCCTGGCTATGATATTTCTCATAGAGTTTTTCCAGTTCCTCATACTGCGGAGTGAATCCGCACTTAATGGCTGTGTTGACAATGAGCAGCACTTCGGGTGCATACTCCTTAAGAGCTACGCTCTTTCCTTTTCTGTCCTTGACAGAGAAATCAAAAATAGTACTCATTTCTTGTTCTTTGTATAAATGTAGTGCAAAGATACACCAAATAATGCAGAACACAAAGGATTTGCAGGTAATTTTTTATTCTTTAACTAAATATCGTACAAAAATAAAGAGTGCATCGGATATATGCAACTATCCAACGCACTCTTCGATTTCGTCCAATTTTAAGATTTATCTTATTTCTTGGCGGCCTTACCGTAGCGGCTGAAGAACTTGTCAACACGACCAGCGGTATCAACGAGCTTGCTCTTACCAGTGTAGAACGGGTGAGATGTGCTTGAGATTTCGACTTTTACCACAGGGTAAGTTTCGCCTTCAAATTCTACTGTATCATTTGTCTTGGCAGTAGAACGTGTAAGGAACATATCGCCGTTGGACATATCCTTGAATACGACGGGGCGAT
>JALFIX010000149.1 GCA_022775105.1 Prevotella sp.
AGCGAAACTTCACGCAACGGTGGCGCGTTTGTTCTGTACTTTTGGATGACTCTCGAATTATCGAAGCTCAAAGCAAACTTTCAATCTTTTCAAATTGACGGTTCGTATCTTTATACCCGAATTACACTATATATAATAATGCAACTCGCTTCTTGTACTACTTCTCTGTTTATGTAAGTCTTTCAAAGAACTCTTTCTTTATTTGCCCTCAGAGAACCGTTGTTCTCAAAAGCGGATGCAAAGGTACGGACTTTTTTTGAACCCACAAAATATTTCCGCAAAAAAGTGCAATATTATAACACTATTTAACTATTAAACGATATTATGCTCCATTAATCGCTTTTTTGCGAGATTTTCATAGGGTGAATTTGGCATTCCGTAATTTGCATAGGGATATATGCTTATTCCCCCTCTTGGAGTGAATATTCCTATAACCTCAATATATTTAGGCTGCATTAATTTTATAAGGTCTTTCATTATTATATTAATACAGTCCTCATGGAAGTCGCCATGATTACGGAAGCTGAACAAATATAGTTTCAAACTTTTGCTCTCCACCATTTTCTTGTCAGGCAGGTACATAATCTTTATTTCGGCGAAATCAGGTTGCCCAGTTATGGGGCACAATGATGTAAACTCCGGGCAATTAAACTGCACCCAGTAGTCGTTCTCAGGATGTTTGTTCTCGAAAGTTTCAAGAACTTCGGGTGCATAGTCCATAGAATACTGCGTTTTATTTCCAAGGGCCACCAGTCCCTCGTCTTTGCGGTTATCTTTAAAATTCATATATTACTTATACTAAAAATATTGTAGTTGATATTATTGTCATATTCGTCAATACCCTCATGTCTCTTTGTGAATTTCACGACTTGTATTGTTATAGGCAGAATAACAATCTCATATAATGTCTTCAGCACAATCTGAGAAATGATCAGCACAGGCAGTTCGCTGTTAGGCACTATCCCTCCCAGGGCCAATGGAAAAAAGATGAGCGAATCAGCAGTCTCGCCGAAGATAGTACTTAAAATTGCTCGCAAGGAGAAATTCTTGCCGTTTGAGGATATTTTCATCTTGCTCATAACATAGGCATTGATGAAAGACCCAATCACAAAAGCCACAAAAGACGCAGCCGCCACACGCGGGGCAAGCCCAAAGATAGCATGGAAGCCGGCTTCATTGTTCCAATAAGGAGCTCCGGGCAATGCATCGCAAAGGGCACCGAACATAACGAAAAGGAAATTCATGGAGAATCCCAGCCAGATGAGCAGCCTCGCCTTCTTGTATCCCCAAACCTCGCATACGCAGTCGTTGATGATGTAAGACACCGGGAAGACGATAAGTCCGCCAGTAATACTGATAGGGCCAAAGGCCATTTGCTTAGTTTCGAGCACGTTTGCCGTGATAAGGCAAACGCAGAAGAGCATGCAGAAAAGCATAAACAGCACACTCACTTGCTTTTTTGTTGTTTTCATTTTATTGTTTTTTAAGGAGGTTAGACAATGACTCCTGTTGATAAATTATATTTTGGAGACCATTTTTTCAATGATTACCGGATAGTCCCTCATCTCCAATTGATGCACCTTTTCGGCTATGTCGTCGGGCGTATCGTCAAGTTCGACCTTCACTTTAGACTGGAAAATAATGTCTCCCCCGTCACACTCCTCGCTGACATAGTGGATAGTTATTCCCGTCTCAGTCTCGCCGTTAGCCTTGACAGCTTCGTGCACATGATGTCCATACATCCCCTTTCCCCCGAACTTAGGCAGGAGGGCAGGATGTATATTAATCATCCTTTTGTGAAAGTGCCTTAGCAGATAATCCGGCACCATCATAAGGAATCCGGCAAGTACAACAAAGTCAATGGCATATTCGTCCATTACCTTCATTGTAAAATTCTGATTAGCGAAATCCGCCTTGGACAGCGTCATGGAAGGCACACCAAGCCTCTTTGCCCTTTCCAATGCGAAAGCATTGCTCTTATTGCTTACAACAAGAGCCACTCTTGCCACATTGCTGTCGGCAAAATACCTGATAATATTCTCGCAATTACTGCCGTTGCCCGAGACGAATATCGCTAAATTGACCATTTCTTACTCTCTATATATAATATAATAAGGTGGGAATTAATAATCAAAAGTATATGTTACAGATGAGCCGTCCTCACGTTCAACCGTCATTGTATTTACAGTCTCATCGGTATTTCTTGTATATTTCACTGTGTATGTGCACTTATTCTGTGAAGAGGTATCCTCAGCCTTCTCATAGAGATAAGCACAGCGTGCATAGCGATAGAATCCGAGGAGCATGAACGGGTTCATCCTTTCCACGCCGAAAATGAGCTGGTTTGCATCCACAGTTTGTTTACGGTTGCTCATCTTTTCTGTATGGGAGATTGTAAGATACTCGTCAACAATGATTCCATCCTTGGAATAACTGTATTTCAACTGCGAGTTAGACAGTTCGCTGTCAGGATTCTCGTATCCGCTGAGCATTACGGTCTGCACATTTCTTCTGTCAGTGTTCTCGTTCCACTTAACAGAGGCATTATTAGAACTTGTAGAAGTCCATGTCACTAGTTCCGTCTTGTTGTCATCAGCGATGTCAGTGGTAGGCTGCCATCCGAAGTTGACACTTGTCTTAAGATTTTTCTCAGCAACAGTCATGTACACCGACATTATCCTGGCGGTATCAGCCAGTGTAGGATAAGAAAACATGTAGTGCTCAATCAGTTTGCCATTTTTAGAAACATTAAGGCTTGCTATGCGCTTGTTGCTGTATAGGAATGTAATCTCGCTTCCGTCAGTACCTGTAATTCTTCTCACTTCCCTTGCCGTACCGAGACTACCGTCACCACGTGTTCCCCACTGATATAGCTGAGCAGAAGAAGACTTTCCGTCAGCATTAGTGAGACTGACCGTTGCAGTGCGGTATTTGTTAGTATTATTAAATTCTGTGGTCATAACAGCAGAGCCCATTGCAGGACCTTGTCCTGAAGCGTTGCTGACAGTAAGCCAGGGAGCGTCGCTTCCCTTTTGTATTTGCCATGCACTGCTCGACTGGTAAACCAGATAAACCGTGTTGGAATTGGCGTAGCAGTCAGTGCTCACTCCACTGATATACGCATAAGAAGTGTCGCCTTCATTAAGACATGAAGTCATTGCCAAAGACACAGTTGTGGCGGCAAGAACCATCTTGACACCATTAATAAATGATTTGGATGTTTTCATTTGACCTTAAATTATTAAAATTAATATAGTTAAAAATAATCATAATACACACATTAATAATCACTCATCGTCAACGTCGAAATCGAAATCCATGTCATCGAATGACGGTCCGATGAAAGCATCGAGAGCGCGGCGTTCCTTTTTGGTTGGGCGTCCGGTGCCGCGTGCCCTGTCAACAAATCCGCTGATGCGGTTCATCTCCAGCAGTTCATACTGGTCGGGGGTGGTAACATTCTCATACACCTCAGGAATGAGCTTCGCCCCCACCCTCTGCTCAATGGTCTGCAGAATCTTGAAGGAATACGTGACGGGCGGTTTTCTTACGCTTACCGTCTCCCCTACCTTTACCATGTGTGAAGGCTTCACATTCACGTTGTTGATGGTAACCCTTCCGTTCTTGCAGGCATCAGCAGCGATGGAGCGTGTTTTGAATATCCTCGCCGCCCAAAGCCATTTGTCTATCCTTGCCTGTGTATTCATAACTTTTTCTTGTTAAAGGCGTTCATAGTGAAATCCACTCCCGTTAGCACAAAGCTCTTTACGATTTCGCAAGCTGTCTCAATCTTTGGTTCGAGAACTTTTATTTCCTCTTCGCCAAATCTTCCGAGCACCCAGTCAATCTGCATTCCCTTTGGGAAATCATTGCCAATGCCCACCCTGAGCCTTGCGTATCTGTCTGTGCCCAATACCGACTGTATATGTCCGAGTCCGTTGTGACCGGCGTTGCTGCCTGCCGATTTCAACCTCAACCCTCCAAGAGGCAAAGCCAGGTCGTCCACCACCACGAGCAGTCTTTCGATGTCGATGTTCTCCTTGTTCATCCAATATCTCACGGCATTGCCACTGAGATTCATGTATGTGGATGGCTTAAGCAGGAACACCTTTCTCCCCTTGATGCTCGTTTCGGCGACAAACCCATAGCGCTTGTCGGAAAAAGAAATATTGGACGCCTTTGCCAAAGCGTCCAATACCATAAATCCAGTATTGTGGCGTGTCATGTCGTACTCGTCGCCGACATTTCCCAGACCTACAATAAGATACTTGTCCATGCTTAACCCTGAGCAGCGGCGGCAGCAGCCGATCTGGACGCACGGGTAGCCTTAACAGAGCAAACAACAACCTCAGCCGGTGTTGAGAGAGTAAGACCCTCGAAGCTCAGCTCACCCACCTTGATGCTCTTGCCGAGCTGCAGGTTGGTAACGTCGATGTCGAGATGCTCGGGAATTGCCTGGTAAGGAGCTGTAACATTGATCTTGCGGATAGAGAGGTTGATACGACCACCATCGCGCACACCCTGAGCCAGTCCGTTGAGCTTAACGGGAATACCTATAGTGATAGGCTTCTGGTCGTTCACCTCATAGAAGTCGATGTGGAGCAGTGCGTCAGTCACCGGATGGAACTGGAGTTCCTTCATCACGGCAGTGTGAACCTCACCGTCGATAACCAGCTTAACCACATAGATATGAGGAGTGTAAACAATCTTGCGAAGCTCGCTCATCGGAGAAACGAAAGAGAAAGCCACTGGAGCGCCGTTCTCGTCCTTCTTCTCGCCATAGATGTTACATGGGATAAGCCCCTCTTTGCGCAGCAGCTTTGAGGCCTTCTTGCCAAGGTCGGTGCGCACCTTACCTGTTACTTCAATTTCCTTCATAATTTTTAAAGAAATGTGTTACTCTAAATTAAGTGTTTAAAACGTTAAAAATCTCATTGCTTAATTCACCATCACACGAACTTTTAATCGATGTGCTTCGAAAAAGCGGTGCAAAGGTACGCTTTTTTTTGTAAATAACCAAGTAATATCAAAAAAAAACTCAATATTTTGCGATAATATTTGCATTTTTAGGGAAATATGCGTAATTTTGCACCCGAAAAGTTTAGATAAGCGTATGATAAACCGAGAAATTATAAGAAACAAGGTAGTACAGTTAACCTATGCGTACTATCAGAATGGAAGTAAGAACATCGACTCCGCAGAGAAGGAACTCCTGTTCAGCTTGTCCAAGGCCTACGACCTGTATGCCTACATGCTGGCTCTGATACCGGCAGTGGCCCGTGAGTCAAGAAAGTATCTTGAAGTGGCCCAGAGCAAAGCCCAGCGTGAAGGCACCGATATGCCCTCGCAGAAGTTTGCATATAACCGTTTCGCCATCCAGGTGGAACAGAACTTGGCTTTAAACGACATTTTGGAGAGCAAGAAGATTTCGTGGAACGACCATCCCGAATTCATAAACAAGCTTTACCAGCAGATTTCCGACTCCCAGATTTACAAGGACTACATGGAGAGCAGCGACGACTCGTTCGACTCAGACCGTGAAGTATGGCGCAAGCTATACCGCGCCCTTATCGAGAACAACGATGACATCGACTCCATTCTCGAGGAGGAAAGCCTCTACTGGAACGACGACAAGGAGATTGTCGATACGTTTGTGGTGAAGACAATCAAGCGATTTGAAGAAAAGGCAGGCAGCAAGCAGCCGATTCTCCCCGAATACACCTCCGAAGAGGATCGAGACTTCGCTCGCAAGCTGTTCCGCGCCTCCATCCTCAATGCCGACGAATACCAGCGTTACATGGGCGAAATGTCACGCAACTGGGATTTCAACCGACTTGCGTTCATGGATGTAGTGATAATGCAGATAGCGATAGCCGAGATGATGACATTCCCGGCAATCCCCATCAATGTGACAATCAACGAATATGTGGATATAGCCAAGCTATACAGCACCCCCCGCAGTGGAGGCTACATCAACGGCATCCTCGACCCTATAGCGCGCAAGCTTGTCAAGACAGGCCGTATGCTCAAGGTTATGCCCGAGAAAAACAATCCACAGCAATAACCCCACATTATATTTGTTTATACATAATTTATATTAAAGATAAAATACAGAAATGACAACAGTAATTATGGCCGCCCAGAGCGGCGCAGCCAACGGTGGCGGCATGGGTATGCTGCTGATGATGGTGGCACTCTTTGCCATCATGTGGTTCTTCATGATCAGACCTCAACAGAAGAAGCAGAAAGAAATCCAGAAGTTCCAGAATGCACTGACCGAAGGCCAGCAGGTGGTCACAGGCGGTGGCATCTATGGTACAGTCAAGAAAATCGACCTTGCCTCAGGCATCATTGAAATCGAGATTGCCAAGGGTGTTAACATCCGCGTTGACAAGTCATACGTTTTCAAAGATCCCCAAAGCACTCAGGTGTCCGCTAAATAATCAAGACTAAGGATGATCAAGTCAGGAGGCTCATTAAAGATAGTCAGGGGTTTCTTGTTCACTTTGGTGAACAAGGAATTTCTGATTTTTCTGTTTTTTCTCCTGCTCTCCGGCATATTCTGGCTCCTTATGACCCTCAACGAGACATACGAAATGGAGTTCAGGATTCCGATAAAGGTAGTCAACATTCCCAAAAACGTTGTGCTCACCTCCGAAGATACGGACACGGTCAAAGTGACGCTCCGCGACAAGGGTCTTGTTCTCATGGGCTATGAGTACGGCGAGGCTCTCCGTCCCCTGCACGCGAATTTCAAGACCTACGCCAAATCAGGCAGTTCCTTTGTGATACCCGTTGGCGACATCCAGCGCCAGCTATATCTTCAGCTCTCCGCCTCCACCAAGATATCCGCCGTTAAGAGCGATCGCGTGGAGTTTTTCTTCAACTACGGCGAATGTAAGAAAGTGCCGGTCGTATGGAACGGGCGCGTGGTGCCCGAGGAGGTGTATTTCATATCACAAGTGGAATACTATCCCGACAGCGTCACGGTGTATGCAACGCGCGAGAAACTTGACAGTATCACGTATATCCAAACCGAGCATCTCAACTACACCGGTTTCCGCGACACACTCACAGTCAATTGCCGTCCGAAGACAATGAAAGGAGTCAAAGTGTCCCCCGACCATCTGAAGGTAATGTTCATCACCGACGTGTTGACGGAAGAAAGCATCGACAACATCCCCATCGTCGGCATCAACATGCCTCAGGGCAAGGTGTTGCGCACGTTCCCTTCCAAGGTGACAGTAAGCTTCGTCACTGGAGTCCGACAGTTCAAGACCCTGTCCTCCAAGGATTTCAGTGTCTTTGTTGACTATAACGAAATCAAGTCGCATCCAGCCGACAAATGCAACCTCCACCTGCGTGGCGTGCCTCATGGCGTGTCCCGCGCAACCCTTAACTTAAAGAACGTGGATTATCTTATTGAAAATGAAGAGTGAAGAATGAAGAATGATAATCAACCCGTAGTTGCCATCACTGGCGGTATCGGCAGCGGCAAGAGCTTTGTGTGCCATATATTTGGCGAGAAGGGCATCAATGTATATGACTGTGACAGTGCAGCAAAACGTCTCATGCGCAACTCGCCGGACATCAGGTGCCGCCTCACGTCGCTCATAGGTCCGGAAACATATCTCGACAACAATCTCAACAAGGCCGCCGTGGCAGGATTTATCATGCAGTCGGAAGAAAACGTCAAGGCAGTCAACGCCATAGTGCATCCGGCTGTGGCAGACGACTTTCTGGGCAGCGACTACACCTGGTTTGAAAGTGCAATACTATACGACTGCGGCTTCGACCGCTATGCAGACATAGTGATAGCCATAGTCGCCCCGGTGGAGACCCGCATCAGCCGCATCATGCAACGCGACGGAATCAGCCGTGAGAAAGCACTTGAGTGGATTGCCAAGCAGATGCCACAGGAAGAAGTGGCAAAACGAGCCGACTACGTTATCACCAACGATGGCAGTGACAATCTCACGATTCAGATAGACAGAATATTAACCCAAATAAGAAAATAAATAAAAACATGTTACAGACAGTATTAGCAATTTCAGGCAAACCCGGACTCTACAAATTGGTGTCCAGGGCAAAGAACAGCCTTATCGTCGAGGCTCTCGATGATACCCACAAGAGAGTACCCGCATTCGCCTCAGACCGCATCACCTCGCTTGCTGACATAGCAATGTACACTGATTCAGAGGATGTGCCCCTGTGGCAGGTGCTCACAAATATGAGAAACCTCGAGGACGGCAAGACCTGCAGTGTCAACTTCCGCAAGGCCAGCGGCGACGAACTCCGCGAGTACTTTGCCAAGGTGCTGCCCGAATTCGACCGTGAGCGCGTTCACAACAGCGACATCAAGAAGCTCATCCAGTGGTATGACATCCTCGTCAAGAGCGGCATCACCGACTTCGAGAAGGACATGAAGCCAACAGATGGCAACAACATCGACGACCGCGTGGAGGCCGAGGAATAATCCCCCTCGTCGCATCCCCGGATTAATTGGATACCACAAAAATACAGCAGGGTCTTACTTCAAGATGTAAGACCCTGCTTCTTTTGTTTTATCATATAAATCACGGTAAATCAACATAGAAGCGGATGAGACGCTCCAAGGCCTGCTGGCATACGGGACAGAAGTCGTCCACCTCGTTGACTCGCATGCGGCAGGTATCGCAACCGCGCCATACGCCGTTGATGAGATAACCGCCTCCCTCAACCATACCAGCCTTGCCCTCAGCTATGAGGTTGCCCCACTTCTTGCTGAAGTCATGCTTGGTGGTGATATTTTGCTCCCATGGCTCGGTGTCGGCAAAATATATCGGGTCATCGTTGCTGTAGGTATATTCGTCGGCAAGTCCGCCGAAGCTGTGACCGAACTCGTGAACCACTACTGGACGGAACTTTTTGTCCTTGGCGGCAGTGAGTGTGTAGCTGTTATATATGCCGCCACCGCCGTATTTCGTTGAGTTGACGAGCACGATGATGTGCTCGTAGGGCACTGCCACGAGATGGTCGTGGAGCTGCTTCAGATGGAGGGTGGTGAGATAGCGGTCGCTGTAGAATGTGCTGAAATGCGACGAGAGTGCGGTGTTAATCCACTTTGCGTTGCCCGGTTCGCTTGTTCCGCTCTCCTTTGAGGGCGACTCCACGGCGATAATGTGGAAATAGTCCTTGAATTTTTTGAATGTGGCATGGCTGAAAAGTGCATCTATCGCCACACGTGAGTCCTCGATGAAGGATGGCATCTCGTCATGCGTATATCCCTCGGCCACAAAGGCGATGTGGATGCAGTTGGCGGTGTCCTTGGCTGCGTGGAGCACCGTGTAGGGGTTGACCGGGCACGAGATCTTGCGTATGAGGATGTCGTCGGGACGCAGCTTGTGGGTCATCGTGGCGAACACCTTCTGATGATAGTCGAAGAGGTCAACTGTGATGTATGCCGAGTCCTTGGGGAAGGGCACGAGGAAGACGTTCTCGAAGGATTTGGGGGTGGACTTCGATTCCTCTGTGGCAAGCCATTCCTGGAAGAGTGTTGAGAAGGAGTGGCGATATATTACCTTGCCGCTGCGGGCGTCGCTCACGGTGATTTGTCCGTTGCCTTCGAGGGGCAGGCTGTCGAGGTTGTGTCTCCTGCCGTACCATCCGGGAGTCTCCGAGAGCTGGTCAACATAGATGGCTTGGCTCTTGCGGTCGCCGGCAAAGACATAGTCGAGCCTGAGGGTGTTTCCAGTGAAATACTCGTCGAAGCTCTGGGCGGCTGTGCACAGGGCTGTTGCCGCCATGATGAATGACAATAGGATTTTCTTCATAAATGTGTTGTTTTTTTGATTTGAAAATATAGTTTTCTGATGTATTCACGGTTCCAGTCGTCGGGGTGTAGCAGGGTGTCGTCGTATTGCATAATGTCGATATCGATGGTGACGATGCCCCTGCCGTGTTGCCTGCCGAGTGATTGCTCCGTTGCCTTGGTGCGGAGTGTGAGATCGTCGAGGGCAAGAGAGGTGGTACATTCCAATAGCTGGTTGTGGAAGTCGGGTGACGACATTTCGATTGGCTCGGTGGCGATGATGTCCGACGCGGCGGTGACGCTGAGCCACTCGCCCATCAGCTCCCGGGCCCGTGGGAGGAAGTCGCTGCTGACGTTCGACCCTAATGCTATTATCACGTAATGTTGTTCCATTATTTTATACAGTTTTGCTGGATGAAATCATTGAATTGCGCACGGTAGCCGTTGAAGACATTGATATCCACGTCGCCGTGTATTCCCCTTACGCGTCCGTCGGGCGATAGTTGCCAGAAGAGCAGTTTGACGTCGGGCTTGAACTCTCCGTAGCGCGCTATCCACACGTGGTAGTTGCGCTTGATGTCGGGGGCACGGTCGAGATACTTGTTGACGAACGACTGGCTGACATAGAGCACGGGCTTGGTGCCGGTGGCTGCCTGCACTGTCTTGAGCCACTGCCTTACGTTGCGGAATAGGGCGTCGGCACCTCCCGCCTTGCTTATCTGCGCCGCCGTTGGTTCAACGTCGAGCACCGGCGGCAGGTCACCTTTCCTGAGGCGTGTGTTCCTGAGGAAGAACCTTGCCTGCAATGCCCCCGAGGTGCGGGTTGAGAAGAAGTGGTAGGCACCAGTGTGCAGTCCGTGGCGCCGCGCCTGGGTGTAGTCGGTGGCGAAGTAGCGGTTGCGTATGGTGGTGCCCTCAGTGGATTTGATATACACGAATGACACTGGATAGTCGGTATTCCCTTTGACGCTCTTGCGGCTTAGATGTCCGAGCGAGGTGATCCTCAGCTGCGACCATATTATGGGGTATTTCTTCCGCCCCTTGCCGTGCTGGTACTTGGATATGTCGATGCCGTAGATACGCTCTGAGGTGTATTGCATCCTCTCTCCCTTGAAGTTGCCTGATTGCCATTCTCACGCCTTGATGACGCGCGGTGATACAGCCACTCCGAATCCGTCCTCCCTGTCATCCTCGAAACGTCCCTCATAGGTGGTGTTGTCTGCATAGGTGTATGAACCGTGTCCGCAAGCCTGCATCCACTTGTCCATCTGCCCCGTGAAGAAGCCTTGGCAATCGTGTCTCGTGCCGTTGATGACAGTGTCGGCGTTCCATGTCGCCACCACGAGCCTGCCCGAACGGTCGAATCCCGCTCCCTTGCCCGAACGCTGCGCCTTGAGCCATCGTCCATGAGTCCATATACCTCCTTGAATGCCTACAAAGTGTGGTGAAGGTCTCACGCTGTCGATGCGCCTTGTCTCGGCAATTCGCCTTGTGTCCAGTCGTGTGACGGAGTCGATGGGTGCGAGTGCGTCGCGCCATTTCTCCAGTTGTGTCCTCTCGTTCACCAGCACAGTCATCCTTCCTGCCACCATGTCAAATCCCTCGTCCTGCACGTTGTGTCGGTCGAGGTAGTAATCGAGTTCGTGCCTGATGGAGTCGAGTTGTGCGATTCGCAGGTTGATGTTGGCGCGGTTGATTTCCACCATGCGGTATAGTTGGGCGTTGTTGAGCTTGGCTTTTCCTGCGTGGCATGATGCCGGTGGCGTGAGCGACATTCCCCTCATTAATGTGTCGCTGTCGATTGAGCGGAAGTACATCACTGTCCTGCCGTCGGCCTTGAGTTCATAATAAGCCTTGGTCTCGATATAATGCAGCTTTGCGCCTCGCAAGTGTCTAACGCAGAATATGCCAATGGCCACAAGTGCCAATAATGACAACAACGCCAAGGAAAATTTCCTCAGCGTTGATATCCTTATAGAAACATAGCCTTTCATTGCAGACTATTATCCGTTCATTGACAAGAGGAATTCCTCGTTGCTTCTTGTCTGCACCAGTCGGTCCCTCACTGTTGTCATCGCCTCGATGGGGTTCATCTCGCTGATGAACTTGCGTATGATCCACATGCGGTTGAGCGTTGTCTGGTCCTGCAGCAGGTCGTCGCGGCGTGTGCTCGACTGCACGAGGTTGACTGAGGGGAATATGCGCTTGTTGCTGAGCATACGGTCGAGCTGCAGCTCCATGTTTCCAGTTCCCTTGAATTCCTCGAATATGACCTCGTCCATCTTTGAGCCGGTGTCGATGAGTGCAGTGGCGATGATGGTGAGCGAGCCTCCGTTTTCGATGTTACGTGCCGCACCGAAGAATCTCTTCGGCTTCTGCAGTGCGTTGGCATCCACACCGCCGGTGAGCACCTTTCCGCTGGCGGGGCTGACGGTGTTGTAGGCTCGGGCGAGACGTGTGATTGAGTCGAGGAAGATTACCACGTCGTGTCCGCACTCCACCATTCTCTTGGCTTTCTCCAGCACGATGCCGGCAATCTTGACATGACGTTCGGCAGGCTCGTCGAATGTTGATGCGATGACTTCTGCATCCACGGTGCGCGACATGTCGGTCACCTCCTCGGGTCGCTCGTCGATGAGCAGCATCATGAGGTATGCCTCGGGATGGTTGGCTGCGATGGCGTTGGCGATGTCCTTCATCAGTATGGTCTTACCCGTCTTGGGCTGAGCCACGATGAGTGCGCGCTGTCCCTTGCCGATTGGCGAGAAGAGATCCACTATGCGTGTGCTTGGATTTGTGGTCATGGGGTCTCCGCAGAGATTGAATTTCTCGTCGGGGAAGAGCGGGGTGAGATGTTCGAATGAAATACGGTCCCTCACCTCGGCGGGGTTGCGTCCGTTGATGAATTTCACGGTGCTGAGAGCGAAGTATTTCTCGTTTTCGCGCGGTGGCCTTACGGTGCAATCCACCACGTCTCCGGTCTTGAGTCCGTATTTCTTGATTTGCTGGGGTGAGATGTAGATGTCGTCGGGAGATGACAGGTAGTTATAGTCGCTTGAGCGCAGGAATCCATATCCGTCAGACAGGATTTCCAGTACGCCGTTGCCCTCTATGATGTCGTCGAAGTTAAACTCCTCTTCTTCCGTGGTCTGTACGGCCTGTTGTGGAATGTCGTTGTTTCTCATTGGCGCCGGTCGGTCGAAGATGTCGAGCGTGGGCATAGCCTCCTGGTCTTCGATTGGTATGTCCTCCACGATGATGAAGTCGGTGCCGTCCTTGGGGTCTCCAAGCCATTTTCCCTCTTCGTCCATGCCTCTTCCGTTGGCATCCATATGAGGGGTGGCATTGGATCCCTGGTTATGCTGTTGCATTTTTTCCTTGAGCATTTCCACCATTTCGGGCGATGGTTCCTCTTCGGCAATGTTTTCCTGTCCGTTGTTCTCAGGGGTTTCCTGTTGCTGGTTGGGGTTCTCTTGTGCGGGCTCGCCGGAATTGTCGGCAGCGTATGCTTCAGCCGGCTGTTCCTCAGCGAAAGGCAGTTCCAACTGCTGTTCCTGTTGTTCCTGCAGTTCCTGTTGCTCCTGCTGTTCCTGTTGCTGTCTTGCCGCTTCCTCGGCAAGCCTTGCCTTTTCAGCCTCTATGGCAGCGAGTTCGGCCTTCGACTTTCTTCCTCTCTTCTTGGGTGCGGGAGCATCGCCTGTAGCAGTGGCAGCTGCGGCAGCAGTGGCTTTCTTGGTGGTTTTTTTCGCTTTGGTACCATTGACATCAAAGTTTTCCCCGTCAGAGCCTTTGACGGTATATACCTTGTCGGTATCCTTTTTCACTATTCTTGTTCTTTTTCTTTTTGTTGTGGCGTTGGCAGCTGTGTCTTCGGCGGCCTTGTCCAGGATGGCATACACCACGTTTTCGAGCTGGTCTTCTGGATTAACCTTTATTCCCAGTTCGTCTGCAATAGTCACCAGCTTGGTGATGTCCATTGACTCTAATTCTTCCTTTGTGTACATACTTTTATCAGTATATTTTAAATATGATAAATGGGTTCAGTGATGATGCGTTTCATGAACAGAAACGCAGTTTTATTAAAAAACAGTGCAAAGGTAAGGTTTTTTTTTGAATTGAACAAATAATTTCCCGTTTTTTTCACATAAATGCAAAAAAAAGTGCACCAATAAGGCAGTATTCATGGCTATGGCTGCACGACAACCGCAGGTGAAAACCTATCTCACTTTTCACTATAGCAAAGTTTTTATTCGATTCAATGATCTCGCACATATATTCATAGTAGCGAATCAGTGGTACCTGTCCCTGTGATTCCTGGACAGATCCTTTTGACCCGCCGGTATGAATCAAAGTACCTGTCTCTTTGACACACAAAAAATACAAAATACAAAATACAAAATTACAAAAAAGGTGGAAATGGGATTGTAAATGTAGGGAGTCGGAAAGGTGGGAGTTAGGGAATAAATTATTATATTATTATAATAATATAATAATTTATATTTAATATATATATATTACTTCCTTTTTGTTTTTCAATGATAAAACGTGTTTTTTGTATTTTTGTATTTTGTATTTTGTATTTTTTTAATGCCGAGACAGTGATAGAGCCATCGCACCTGCTG
>JALFIX010000152.1 GCA_022775105.1 Prevotella sp.
AAGAGTATAAAGGAATGGAATGCACAGATAGACAAGGATATAGAAGGACTTATAAGCACCATGAACAGCTGGCAGTGTCCACCTGAGGCTCTTCTGATATTACATTCGACAGTGGTGAAAGAGATTCTGAATCCCCAGACCCTGTTTTTCAACGAATTGTGCGCTAATTACGGTTCCTTATCCAAAGCGGCACAAAACTGCCAGAAGTATATCAACTCGCTCTCCGAGAAACACATCAAATGCGGGGAAACATATATCCTGCATCATCTTGGAATGGAGTGAAAGGTGAAGTCAACAGCTTCCCCACCTACAAGCTCGTTGCCCCTCAAGGCAATGTGCCCGACATCAAGGGCAGCCCCTACAATCTTCAAGCTTTGGAGGAAGTGATAAAGCAGTTGACAAACTAAATGAACCTAAGTTGTGCAATTATGTGAATAAGCTATCAAAAGCTTTGGACGAACATTCAAAAGCTTTGAACGGAAATAAAAGAAGACATAGAACCAAATACTTATATGAAGAAGATATTATTGACACTAATGGGCTTATTGTGCATTGCCATAGGCGTGCAGGCCCAGAAGAAGGAGAAGAAGCACGGACTTAACATAGGCATGAGTGTGGTGGATTATCTCACTCGTGAGGCGGTGGATTCCGTGAAATGCTCACTGCTCAGGAGCGACAGTACGGAGGTGGAAAGCAAGATGGTGAAGAAAGACCGATGGAGCAGCACTGAATATTATGTAAAGATCGACTCGGTGGGCAACTATCTGATAAAGTACGAGACTCCTGAATATCAGGTGAGATATATCCCATTCCAAATAAAACGGTTTCATAAGTACGAGTATTATCGCAAACTGAAAGATGTGGCTCTCAAACGACTGCCAAAGAAGCGTGAGGTGGTGCTCGACGAGGTAGTGGTGACGGCATCGAAGGTGAAGTTCTATATGGACGGTGACACACTGACATATAATGCCGACGCATTCGAACTGCCCGAAGGCTCTATGCTCAACGCACTGATAAAAAAGCTGCCCGGAGTGGAGTTGAAGAAGGGCGGCGAGATAACCGTCAACGGTAAGCGAGTGGATGTGTTGATGCTCAACGGCAAGGACTTCTTCAATTCCGACCGCGAACTGATACTCGAAAACCTGCCATCGTATATGGTGACGAAGGTGCAGTCGTATCAGAGAGTACCGGATAAATACAAGAACACGCCGAGGGCAGAACATGTGGAGAAGGAGTCGGTGCTCAACATCCGACTGAAGCGCGAATACGCCAAGAGTTGGGTGTCGAATGTGGAAGTGGGAGCAGGCAGCGAAAGCCGTAAGCTCGGCAGACTGTTCGGATTACGCTTCACCGACAAGTCACGACTCTCCATCTTCGGCAACACCAACAACCTCAACGACGACCGCAAACCGGGTGAACAAGGCGACTGGACACCGCTACAACAGTCACAAGGACTCATGACCCTCTACGACCTTGGCATTGAGGGTAAATATGAGAACGAGAAAGACGGTTTTTCAATGAGTTACAATGGTTCGGGAAGACTGAAATATACTGACAGCGAAAACGACAGTCATAGCGTCAACGAGAGTTTTCTTGAGGCGGGCAACACTTATGGCAGGAGCGTTAACAACTCGTTTGGCAAGAACTTGGACTTGTCAATGAACAATAGGATATACCTCTTGTCGCAAAGAAGTTTTATGGGACTAAAAAACATCAATGTTAATTTCCATAATGAAATCAAATATCAGGACAGAAGCAACGGTGCCCAAGGCGCAAGTGCCACATTCCTTGAGGACATAGGGGAAAGATTAGGCGAAAATTGGACAGACAGCATACTCAATCCTAATGCCGGCTCACTGCTGCGCAAGTATGCCATAACCCGCAACCTCACCCATTCAAAGGGCGACGGACATACTATGACGTCACAAACGTGGAGCTCAGTGCATGCGTCACCAAAATATAACGACAGGATCGACATAGACCTTAATTGGGATCATAATTACAATGAAGAGAAGAATGACAACTTCGACCATTATCTGCTTGAATATCCACAAAAGGGCAGTGAGCAGGACGACCGCCGCAACAGGTACGACGCCACAAAGTCAACACAGCAGGAGTTTAGCATCGATGGCTTATTGGGTTGCAGGCTTGGCAAGGAAAGGTACCATTCCATAATATGCCGGAATGAAATATCAACACACCAGTTTGAAAAACAACCGCTCGCTCTATCTGCTGAACAGACTAACGGACTTCGACGGAGAACTTGGCACATTGCCGTCGATGGAGAGAATGGAAGAGGCAATGGACAGGGACAACAGCAAATGGAGGAAGAACAATGAGGACATTATTACTCCTAAGTTGCAATACCAGTATGACAAATGGTTTGAGAATGGGTTGTTTGTAGCGTTTATGGCACGCTTCGGTTACTCCAATACAAACAACCGCCTACATTACATCAGCAACCAAACAGACACCACTATGACAGACAACAAATGGGGGTTGGAAACTACCCTGACTTTCATGCTGCAAAACTATGAAAAAGGCATGAATTTCAGGATAACGTATTTTTCAAACAAAAACATTGCCCCACTCGAACAGAAGTTGCAGTTGATCGACAACAGTAATCCACTCTACATAACACTCGGCAATCCCGACCTCAAGGACATGCGGTTACATACAATTGCGACATATTACGCCAACAAATGGGGCAAGACCTTGTTTAACACAAGTATGTACACGTCGATAATGCAGAATGCCATCGCCATGGGAACTGTGTATAACCGCACCACGGGCAAGACAACTGCAAAGCCCGAAAACGTGAACGGCAACTGGAGTTTAAACTTCTACTCGGAGGTTGACTTTCCCTTGGTGAAGAGTGACAAATGGCGACTGAAGTTGAAGCCGTCGTATAAATATTTGCATAATGTTGACCTCAACGGCTCTGTCAATGGAGATGGCTATACTACTGCGGAGATTGTAAAGGCAACGCGCTCGGTGGTGAACACACATAACATCGGAAACGGACTGCTACTCACTTGGCGGGCATCCGACAAGATGGAGACAAGCCTGAAGGGCGACATCAACTATCGCCACTCAACGGGCAATCGCGAGAACTTCGCCACCATCAATGTCACCGACTTCAACTACGGCTTTGCCACTCAGATAGAACTGCCATGGAACATTCAACTCGCCACCGACCTCACGATGTATCAGCGACGAGGCTACTCGTCATCTGACATGAACACCGACGAACTCCTGTGGAATGCCCGACTGACAAAGCGATTCTTCAAGGGCAATCTCCTCTTGCAGTTTGATGCCCTCGACATCCTCGGCCAACTGAGCAATGCCCGTCACTACGTGAATGCCCAGGGCATGACTCAAACCTTCTACAACGTCATTCCCCGCTATTGCATGGTGAGACTCACATGGAGATTCAACAAAAAGGCTAAGAAGAGTGAAGATTGAAATGGAAGGGTTAGCGGCAATATTCTCCGGCGTTCAGCAAATCAATTTATTAAGTATGAAGTTCGAGCACAAAGCGCGCACCCTTGGTGTATGGTATGGGAAAAACGCAATGACAAGGTCTTTGGTACGATATACATGATTACGTCCCTGCGTCCCGACCTCTTCGAGAATGCGATGGAGACAGCAGGCAGCAGTACTAATTTGGTATGAATATGTATTATGTCAGACAATTATCAGACAATATATTTGCATGAATAAAAGAATTATCGTAACTTTGCCGCCAAAATATAAAACAATTTAATTTATGAAGAAAATACTATTGACTATCGTGGCACTGCTCTGTATCGTA
>JALFIX010000189.1 GCA_022775105.1 Prevotella sp.
TTCAGGCTCATAAAGTCTCAGATATGTGAGAAGATCCATTTCTCTTGCCCTTTCGATTTCTTCTCTTGTGTAATAGATGATGTCCACCTCCTAGCGTTCATAGCTGGTTCTTGGGGGTCTTGCCATGTCCCTTAGCATTGCAATGGCATCACGGCTATGGACTGAGTCAATAAGCCTTTGCACTTCATCGGCATTAAGGGTAATGCCGCGTGACATTTTGTCATGCTCCGGACTCCAGTCTCTGATGTCCAGTTTGGCGGGTCCTTCGTTCCAGGAAACGATGTTGACCTCCTTGCTCCAGCCGGTCGGGTACTTGGCAAGTGTTCCTACATTAGCAATAACTTTGTAACTGATTCTTTCGTTGTTCATCGTGTTTACCTCTCTTTCTGAACAATAGAAAACCCCGAGCCTTATTGCCCGGGGCATGTAGTAATTGTTCAAACTTGTCTTACTCTATCTCAGGTAAGATCCAGTTTATACATTTGTTCTTTTTCTTCTTGTGTAAACGGCAGTGCCTGTTATTCCTGCCCCGCTAAGAAGCATAAGTGCAAGCCACAGTGCCAGGTTAGTATCGTCACCGGTCTTGGCATTCTTATCAGCATTGCTGTCTGAGTCTCCGTTTGTTGTGCCCTCAGAATCTGAAGGATCGACCGCCGATCTGGCATATTTGTTGACGAACGTCATTTTGTCTACACCATTTTCACCATATTCTACACTGTATGATGTACCGTCTTTTACTGCAGGGAAAATATAGATAGGGGAAGGTTCTACTTCTTCGTCACTTAAATCAACAACACTTCTATGGAAAAGCCCCCATGCTGCTTCATCAACATCCCAGTTCGAATCATTTACACCCGCCTGCTTAACATATATATATCCGTATTCATCACGTTCATTATCAAACATTCTCAAAATCGCTGACGCTGTTCCTGTGAAAGTTAAATTACCGTTATAGTCTCCTGCACCATCTGTTTCAACAGAAGCGGTAATTTCCACGTTGTAATCATTCGGCTGCAGTTCATTTCCCTGGGAATCTACAACCTCGAGGTTAAAGGTTGTCTCACCCGGTGAAGCATTTCCGCTCACCTCAACTGTAGTGGTGAAAGGCACAGTCAGGGTGATTTTTTCTTCTTTCCATCCAGCATAGAGAATAAGTTCATCGTTAACGGGCATATCAAAATTGTACAGATTGTTGAGCGCTTTGTCTGTATACCAGCCTGTGAATTTATAGCCGTCTTTTGTTGGCTCATCAGGCACAGCCGCCTTGCTGCCGTTCTTCACTACCTCAACTGCGTAATCGCTACCTTCATTCTTAAAGGTTACGGAGCAACAACTGCTATTTATGTCGCCATCACCCGAAATACCGCTATAGAAGACACCGCCTTCAATCATGGCAATACTATCGCAGTATACCGTTTGATTGAAGGTTCCACCAATAATAACTCCATCAATATTATTTACCGCTCCATTAAATGTTCCGCCATAGATATGACCTCCCCCGCCGTTAGTTACTTTGCCTTTGAACGTACCGCCGCTAATTGTACCATGCGCTACATTTGTTACCTCACCATTGAATATCCCATTAGTGATTGTCCCTAGTGGATTATTTACAGTTCCATTGAAGATGCCACCGTTAATAGTCCCTTCGTTTTCCACTTGTCCATTGAATGTGCCGCCGGAAATTATATCACCGCTATTAACGGTCACATTTTCATTATGGACTCCGCTTATGTCTTCTGCAAACACCATCTGCGGCATCAGTGCCAGTACCATGCAAAGGGTAAGCAGGATGCTAAATAATCTTTTCTTCATTTTCTTCCCTCGTTTCATTTTAGAATTATCGTGTTTTCATGCCGAACTATCTTTTCGGCTGAAGTTTCACTTAATAGTACAATAGCTGGCTCTGCAGCCTGTGCAGTTCCAGCTCATCGCCAAACACTATGGTTACCTTACCAGTTTACCATGTTTGTATCTCTTCTTCAAGATAAAGCGATATAATGTACGGCACCTTGTCGGTGCCTTCGTTACCTCTCCCAGTCCTTTTGCCTGATGTCGGGCATCATGCCTTCTGCTTTCATGCTGAGCATTTTGCCTGTTTCTCCTGCAACTATGATGTGATCGAGCATCCGGATATCCAGTATTTCGCCGCATTCTGCGAGCCTCTTTGTCGTTTCGATGTCTTCAGAAGAGGGACTGCAGTTTCCTGAAGGGTGATTGTGAACAGCTATAAATGCCGACGCATTGCTTAGAAT
>JALFIX010000107.1 GCA_022775105.1 Prevotella sp.
GCCGAAGCAGTCATGGCGGCAACGGCAAACATCATTCCAATAAACAGTTTTTTAGTCATATCAATTATTGTCTTATTTTAAAATATTGATTTCGCAAATTGTCTGCAAAGATAGTAACATTTTCCGATATAACCAAGAAAAATGAAACAAAGCTTGGTTATTTCGCCGAAATTGATTAATTTTGCACCCTAAAAATGAAGAAAGAATAAAATAAATGATTGTCTGTATAGCTGAGAAACCAAGCGTCGCAAGGGAAATTGCGAGAATCTTAGGGGCTAACGCTTCTAAGGACGGATATATTGAAGGCAACGGATACCAGGTGACCTGGACGTTCGGACACTTGTGTACACTGAAAGAGCCTCACGATTACACGCCGATGTGGAAAACGTGGTCGTTAGGCTCATTGCCTATGATACCACAGAGGTTCGGCATCAAACTGATTGAGAACGATGGTATCAAGAAGCAGTTTGCCGTGATTGAAAAACTGATGCAGAATGCCGACAGCATTGTCAACTGTGGTGACGCAGGACAGGAGGGAGAGCTTATCCAGCGATGGGTGATGCAGAAGGCGCAGGCTAAATGCCCGGTGAAGAGACTGTGGATATCGTCGATGACTGACGAGGCTATTGCCGAGGGATTCCAGAACCTGAAAGACCAGGCAGACTATCAGCCACTCTATCTCGCGGGACTTAGCCGTGCAATCGGCGACTGGCTTCTCGGTATGAATGCCACTCGATTATATACATTGAAATATGGTCAGAACAGACAGGTGCTGAGCATCGGACGTGTGCAGACCCCCACGCTTGCGCTCATCGTAAACAGACAGAAGGAAATCGAGAACTTCAAGCCTGAGGCTTATTACGTGCTCTCCACCACATACCGCGACACGGTGTTCACTGCCACAAAGGGAAAATTTGCCACAAAGGAGGAGGGACAGCAGTTCCTGGATGAGATAACAGGAAAACCCTTTACCGTGACTGATGTGCAGAAGAAGAACGGAATTGAACAGCCTCCCCATCTGTATGACTTGACATCGCTGCAGGTGGATTGTAACAAGAAATACTCTATGAGTGCGGAAATGACGCTTAACGTCATACAAAGCCTGTATGAAAAGAAACTTACCACATATCCGCGTGTGGATACCCAGTTCCTTAGCGATGACATCTATCCTAAATGTGCCACTACGCTCAACGGCCTTCGTGGATATGAGGCATTAGTAGCTCCATTGGCTGGCAAGCCTCTGAAGAAGACAAAGCGAGTGTTCGACTCATCGAAAGTGACCGACCACCATGCCATTATCCCCACGGGAGTGCCTGCCACTAATCTCACCGACATAGAGAAGCATGTGTATGATCTTGTAGCAAGGAGATTTATATCCGTGTTCTATCCAGATTGCAAATTCGCCACTACAACGGTGCTGGGAAAGGTGGAGAAGGTGGATTTCAAGGTGAGCGGTAAGACTATCCTCGACGAGGGATGGCGGGCCGTGTATGGCAAGGGACAGCAGGGCGGAGCTGCGGGAAATGGAGACAACGAACAAGGTGATGGCTCTGACAATCCCGACAAGGCACAGGCAGAGGAGCGCACCCTCCCCGTGTTTGTTAAGGGAGAGAGTGGGGAACACCTGCCGAGTCTTGCCGAGAAATGGACAACCCCGCCGAAGTTCTATACCGAGGCAACGCTGCTAAGGGCTATGGAAACAGCAGGAAAATTTGTGGATAACGACGAACTGCGTGCCGCACTCAAGGAGAACGGAATAGGCCGTCCGTCATCGAGGGCAAGTATCATCGAGACCTTGTTTAAAAGGCATTATATCAAGCGCGAACGTAAAAACCTCATAGCCACGCCTACTGGCATAGAGCTGATTGACCTCATCAGGGAGGAACTGCTTAAAAGCTGCGAGCTCACGGGTATCTGGGAGAAGAAGCTGCGTGATATAGAGCATAAGAAATATGATGCCGGGCAGTTTATCGAGGAACTGAAAGGTCAAATCGACGAGATAGTGCGAGATGTGCTCTCGGACAACAGCAACCGAAGGGTGACGGTGCTATCGGAGCAGGACCTGAAAAAGAAAATGGCTCCGAAGGCGAAGGCTGCGCCTAAGGCGGAAGGAACGGCGACGAAGACGGGAGGCCCGGCGCCTAAGACGGAAGGAACGGCGGCGAAGGCGGAAGGCCCGGCGACGAAATCGCCGGGAACGGTGGCTGCTGCGCAGAATGGGGCGCAGGGAGGAAATGGAGCGCAGGCAGGGGATGCTCTCATCGGGCAGAAATGCCCCCATTGCGGACAGGGCGTCATCATAAAGGGAAAAACGGCTTACGGATGCAGCAGATGGAAAGAGGGCTGCAACTATAGGAAACCTTTTTAAATGAAGAGTGAAGAATGAAGAGTGAAGAATGAAGAATTAAGAATGAAGAATTAAGAATGAAGAATGAAGAATAACAGCTCCTGTGTATGGCACCTTGGCGTCGTGTCGTATTTGCCCCTTTTGCTTCCACTGCTCCTTTTCTGGAGCTGTGGCACTGCCGACATGGCGGTTAAGAAGGGCGATAAGTTTTATGCACTTGGTGAATACTATGATGCGGCTACACAATACCGCAAGGCTTATCAGCAGACTCCTGCCAAGGACAGGAAGACGCGAGGACAACGTGCGCTGAAGATGGCGGATTGTTATCGCCGGATCAATTACACGGCAAAGGCTGTCTCGGCTTATAACAACGCCGTGAGATACGGACAAGCCGACAGCCTCACATTCCTGCGACTTGGTCAACAGCAGATGCTCGCTGGCAACTATAAGGCTGCCGCCACTGCATTTGCCGCCGCCGCCGATACCATCTCAGCTGCCATCAGCGAAATGAGAGGGGCAGGTGAAGCTAATAGCGCAAAGGTAAATGAGATGAGGGGATACCTCGCTCTTGCCAAGATGGGAATGAAGTCGGCAGAGATGGCTCCACAGTGGAAAAAGGAAGGCTCGCGATATACCGTGAAGAAAGAGAACAACTTCAATTCCAGACGTTCCGACTTCTCGCCAGTATTGGGCGGTGAGGAAGGCGAGATTCTCTATTTCTCCTCTACACGCAACCAAACCAAGGGAGATGAACTGAGCGGTATCACGGGGCAGAAAACCGGGGATATATTTATGGCTCAGAAGGACGAGAAAGGAAAATGGCAAAGACCTGAAAACATCGACTCTGAACTGAACTCTGAGTTTGACGAGGGAGCCTGTGCGCTCACACCAGACGGCAAGACCATGTATCTGACGAAATGCGTCACCGACCCGTCATACCCCCGTTATGCACAGATATGCCGTTCGTCGCGCTCCGACGCTTCATGGAGCAAACCACAGGACGTGGTGCTCACCAAGGACACCCTCTCAAACTTTGCCCATCCCGCCGTATCGCCCGATGGAAAATGGTTGTATTTCACCTCTGACATGCCAGGAGGTATGGGAGGATTTGATATATGGAGGGCACAGTTGGCAAACAACGGAGACGTGATAGCCATAGAGAATTTAGGTGAGCCTATAAATACTCCCGGCGATGAGAAGTTTCCCTCTTTCCGTCCTAACGGTGACCTGTATTTCTCGTCAGACGGTCATCCGGGAATGGGTGGTTTGGACATCTTTATCGCCAAGCCAAATGAACAGTATGACCCTGAAAGGAAAAACGGTCAGCCGTATGTCATCGAGCATCCAGGATACCCACTTAACTCACAAGGTGACGACTTCGGCATGACAT
This sequence comes from Prevotella sp., assembly GCA_022775105.1. GTDB lineage: Bacteria > Bacteroidota > Bacteroidia > Bacteroidales > Bacteroidaceae > Prevotella. The sequence goes on from JALFIX010000107.1 coordinate 3,738, forward strand.
TCGAGGGACTGCTCAACCGTGGTTTCTTCTCCTCAAACCGTGGAGACGGAAAGGGATGGGACCATATTTATTCTTTCGTTAATCCAGAGATAATCCAGACAGTGAAGGGTTGGGTGTATGAGAAAGACGGATATGAACTTCCCCAGGGTGTGGTGTATATGATAGGTGACGACGGCACAAACCTTAAGCTCAGCGTCAAGGGCGACGGTTCGTTTGAGCATCAGATAAAGCCTGGAGTGGAATACGCTTTTCTTGGCACATGCAAGGGTTATCTCAACCATTCCGAGTCATTGAAGGTGGAACCTGTGGAGGAATCCACTGAATATACGCTTCAGTTTGCTCTTGCTTCAATCACCGCTCCCGTACTGATCGACAATATCTTCTACGACTTCGACAAGGCCACCTTGCGTCCAGAGTCAACCGCCGCACTCGACCAATTGGTCAAGTTGCTGAATGAGAATCCCAATGTCACCATTGAGCTAAGTGCCCACTGCGACTATAAGGGTTCGGAGGCATATAACAAACTCCTTTCTCAACGAAGGGCAGAGAGTGTGGTGGCATATCTGAAGCAGAGCGGTATTGCCGAAGACCGTCTCACGCCTGTTGGATATGGAAAGGAGAGACCCAAGACGGTCAACAAGAAATTAGCCGAGAAGCAGCCATTCCTCAATGAGAACGATGTGCTCTCTGAGGAATTCATCAAGCAGCTAAAAGAGCCTGAGCAGCAGGAAATATGCAACCAACTCAACCGCCGCACGGAGTTCCGCGTGCTTCGCACCACCTACGGAATGTTTAAAGATTGACATTCCGTTAGCCCTGTAGTTTCAGTTCCCTGATGGCGAACACCGATGATATAAGCATTGTTGCGGCGGGCAAAAGTATGATGACGGCAAGTATATGCAGCCAATTGATATTCACGAATGCGCAGCATGTGTTTATCACAACGTCGAGGAAGTAGTTCCATGCCTTGAAATACGTGAGCAGGAAAACTGCCAACGATGCACACACACCAGTCCAGATGCGGTTGTATCGCTGGGCACGCGAGGGCAGGCGGCGCATCACCTGCCTTGTGAAACCGTTGTCGGCGATTTCCGTATTTGCTGCCTCCTCAAAGAGTTTGTTCAGTAGTATGTCTTTGTTATCTTCCATATCCATTAGATTTTAAATATTCAGTCATTTTTTGTTTGCCTCTCGAGATGTGCGACTTGACGGTGCCCTCGTTGATGCCCGTGATGTCGGCTATGTCGCTGATGCTTCTCCCGTCAATCAGTTGCATTGTGATGCAAGTTCGCTGCATGTCAGAGAGTAGGGCGAGGGCGTTGTATAAATCCATTTGCAGGGCGGTGTCGCTTGCACCCTGTGCTGGTATTGCGTTTGCAGTATCGATATCTGCAGTGGTATGCAGGCTCCGCTTGTAGTCGTAATACACGTTGTAGGCTATGCGGAATAGCCATGTGGAGAAACTCGACGTGCCGCGGAAAGTGGATACCTTCAGGTAAGCCTTGACGAAGGTCTCCTGGGCGAGGTCGTCGCTCAAAGGCTCGTCACCCAAAGTCTGGGCGAGGAAGAACTTCCTCACCCTTGACTGGTATTTGCGGACCAGACTGTCGAAGGCGCGCTTGTTGTCGAACATCACCACCTGCGCAATCAGTGTCAAATCACTTATTGTACCCACTTGCTTTATCTTCTTTATTTTCTTTAACTTCTTTAACTCCCTTAACTCCCCAAAATTGAGATATTACTTGTTGGAGTCGTCGGGATATACCTCCATATTGTCGGTCGTTTCTTCCTTGGCAGGTTCTTCCTCGGCATTGGGAGCTTGGTCGGTGGAATCTCCGGTATTGTCGGCATACCCAGTGTTATTGTTGTTGCGGTTGCTTGTCCAGGAGATGAAAGCCTGTCCAGCTCCGTAGAGAGTGACGAGAACACCGATGGAGAATCCGAAGTCGCCCATCATCGTTTTGAGCAGCAGCATCAGTCCTAATCCGATGAAGAAGTGCATCACGCCCTTGCGCCATAGCGGGTCGTCGGTGGGCATAGAGGCGAGGATTCCGTTGCTGCGAGCGGAGGGATTACTAGAGTTATTAGAATTATTAGAGTTACTAGAATAACTGGAATTATTAGGATTACTATGATTTTGGGAATTATTGGCCCTTTGTTTCTTTGTCGAATATCCGAGCACGGAGTCGGGGATGGGCTGTCCGTTCTTCATTGCCATTTCGGCGAGCTTCAGTTTTTGCTGGCGGTTCTTGTGGATGAAGTAGCAGATGATGATGATGATGATCACCGGGGCCACCATGAATAATATTGCCACAAGGGCTATCGGCAGGAAGACAGAGGTACCGAGAGCGTTCATCACGTCCTTCAGTTCCTGGATGTCATTGTCTGAAGAGTACTGGTATGTATATTCCTCGTCCTGGGAATCCTCGTCCTGGGCGGTTGCGTTTGTAGTGTCGGAGAATGCCACTACACCGTTGATTGTGTCATTGTCGATGGCGGCACTTACCTTGGCACCGTTTTTGTCAACCGTTACGTTAGCCGTTGTTCTCGGCGTGTGCCTGTGGCTTTGCGCCGAAGCGTCAGTCATTGGCATTGCCAGCAGAGTGGCGACTGACAGGAGAAGCATTAACTTTTTCATATCGTTCTTTTATTTTAATTGTTCAACATTGTTTTTATTGTTTTCTTTGTCCTTTTGACGTAATGAAACACAGTTTGGTTGCAAAGTTACGAAAAAAAAGTGATTTTTTTGTAAGAAATACGTCGTTAATAGGTGAAAACTGCGTTTTTTTTCATAATTTTGCAGTCGATTATGGCAAGAATAGAAGATTTACCCGAATCATTCGTGAGTTATACCCGTGAGACGATGGGCGAGGAATTGTTTGCCGCCTTCGTGTCAGGACTTGGCGAGGAAGCCCCGGTGAGCATCCGCGTCAACAGGGCGAAGTGGGATGGCGATGTGGTGCATGGTGAGCGTGTGCCCTGGTCGGCTGACGGTTATTATCTGCCCGACCGTCCCAACTTCACCTTTGACCCTCTGCTCCACGCGGGGTGTTATTATGTTCAGGAAGCATCGTCGATGTTTGTCGAGCGGGTTCTTGGGCAGTATGTCACCGAGCCGGTGGAGATGCTTGACATGTGTGCCGCCCCGGGAGGAAAGTCGCTTGCGGCGATAGCCACCCTGCCCGAGGGCAGTTGGCTGATGAGCAACGAACCTATACGTCAGCGTGCGTCTGTATTGGCTGAGAATGTGAGCAAGTGGGGTTCAGAACGTATGGTAGTCGTAAATAACTATCCCGAGCAGATAAGCAAGAGCAAACTGAAATTCGACGTGATACTGTGCGACGTGCCTTGTTCGGGCGAGGGCATGTTCCGCAAGGATGCCCAGGCTATAAGTGAATGGAGCGTGCAGAACGTTGAGAAATGCCGACAGTTGCAGCGTGAGATAGTGGCTGAGGCATGGAAATGCCTGCGTCCGGGTGGTTTACTCATTTACAGTACATGCACGTTCAATACCCGCGAGAACGAGGAGAACGTGAGATGGATTATGGATGAGTATGGGGCTGAGATTCTGCCTGTGGATATTCGCGAGGAATGGAATGTCGTGGGTTCACTGTTGGCGGAATTTGACGGACCTGTGTATAGGTTTATCCCCGGTGTGACACGCGGAGAGGGAATATTCATGGCTGTGATGAGAAAGGATGGGGAGTGGAAGGCTCAGAAGAAGCCATCTCTCGACAAGTTGCCGCCTATGCTGCATCGTATGGAACTGACGCGACTAAGCGGCGAGGGGAAAGACACTGCGCCAAGGGTTGAAATAGACTATGACACTGCTATAGCATACCTGAGACGCGAGGCTATCCGACTGCCGGATGACTCTCCAAGGGGAATCATAACACTGACATACCGGGGTGTGGATATAGGACAGGCCAAGAACATCGGAAACCGTGCAAATAACCTCTACCCAAAGGAATGGAGAATTAAAAGCACTCACGTGCCGGAGGGGAGGGGGGAAATATTGAAAAATTAAAGGATTAAAAAATTAAAGGATTTAAAAATTAGATAGATATTTCGAGTTATGAAGCAATACTTGGAACTGCTCGACCGCATACTGACGGAGGGCATAAAGAAAGAGGACAGGACGGGAACTGGTACCGTCAGTATCTTCGGAAATCAGATGAGATTCAACCTTGAGGAGGGATTCCCGCTCCTCACAACAAAGAAACTGCATCTCAAATCGATAATATATGAACTGCTGTGGTTTTTGAGGGGAGACACTAATATCAAATACCTGAAAGAGCACGGGGTGAGCATCTGGGACGAGTGGGCAGACGAAAATGGTGACCTCGGTCCTGTGTATGGGCACCAGTGGCGTTCGTGGCCTGACGAAAACGGAGGCACTATCGACCAGATAAAGAACGTGGTGAATCAAATCAGAAACAATCCCAATTCACGACGTATGATTGTCAGTGCATGGAACGTGGCAGAAGTGGAACGTATGGCTCTACCTCCTTGTCACACCATGTTCCAGTTTTATGTAGCCAACGGCAGATTGAGCCTACAACTTTATCAACGTTCGGCCGACACATTCCTCGGTGTGCCTTTCAACATCGCTTCCTATGCCTTGCTCTTGCAGATGATGGCACAGGTGACGGGACTGAAGGCTGGAGACTTCATACATACAACAGGTGACACCCATCTTTATCTCAACCATATCGAACAGGCGAAACTGCAACTGACGCGCACTCCGCGCCCATTGCCGAGAATGGTGATAAACCCTGATGTAAAGGATATCTTCGACTTCAAATTCGAGGATTTCCAACTCGAAGGCTATGACCCGTGGCCGCATATCAAGGCAGCGGTGTCGGTGTGAGTTTTTAGGAGTTATAAGGAGTTAAATAACGTATGAGAATAAACGTGATTGCAGCCGTGGCAAAAGACCGCGGCATAGGATTTGAAAATAAACTGTTGTATTGGTTGCCCAATGATCTCAAGCGCTTCAAGGCACTAACAACCGGACATACTATCATCATGGGGCGCAACACCTTCCTGTCATTGCCTAAGGGGGCATTGCCCAACCGCCGCAATATCGTGTTAAGCCGCACACAGGCGGATTTTCCAGGATGCGAGTGCTATGAGTCGCTCGACGAGGCTCTCAGGCATTGCAGTATAGAGGAATGTCGCCAGCATGGCATTGAGGATGACGATATATATATAATAGGTGGAGCAAGTGTGTATGCCCAGGCAATGGACATAGCCGACCGGCTTTGTCTGACAGAGATAGACGACATGCCGGAGAATGCCGATGTGTTCTTTCCGCCATATAAAGAAATATGGAAAGAAGTAATGCGCGAAGAGCATGACATTGACGAGCGTCATGCTCATCGCTACGCATTTGTTGACTATGTGAGGTGATTATTCCTCTTCAGTCACAGGTATGTTCACTATAGGAATCTGCCTGTTGATAGCAGTGTTAAACGAGATGATGGATTCGCTTCTTGCCAAACCTAATGGCTGGAGCTTGTCGTGGATGATATTGAGCAGGTGGTGGTTGTTGAGGGCGTAGATTTTTATGAACAAGTCAAAATCTCCCGTGGTGTAGTGACATTCCACCACCTCGGGTATCTTCTGCAGTTCCTCCACCACAACATCAAAGTTTTCAGGATTCTTGAGGTTAAGGCCTATATAGGCACACGTCTCATAGCCGATTTTCTCTGGGTCAATGATGAACTTTGACCCTTTGATGATTCCGGCATTCGACAGTTTCTGAATGCGCTGGTGGATGGCGGCTCCGCTCACGTTGCAAGCTCTTGCCACCTCCAGGAAAGGCACTCTCGCATCCTCTGCAATCATAGTCAGAATCTGCTTGTCAAGTTTGTCAATCTTCTGATTTGCCATTTTTTTCTTATATTTTTTATTAGTGGTGCAAAGTTACAAAATAATCTGCATTTACAATAAAATTATAAGCATTTTTATGAAAAAAGATGGAAATTGACACACTTTTACTTTTTAACTGGTGTTTCTTTCTTTCCCGAGTACAGTATTTTGAGGGCATTGGCACGTCTGAGCGACTGTTTCACATCCGTAATCACGCCCATGTTTGCCTTTCTGTCGGCCTTGATGCTCACCGTCATCTTCTTCACGTCCTCGGGTGACATCCTCTTTCGCTCGGCAGCGATGAAGTCTTCCACTTCCGATGCCTCTACAATCCTGTCGTTCACCTGAACCACATCCTGTTGTCCGCCTTTAAACGGCTTTCCAATATAGATATGCGACACTGTGGATTTCTTGGTCAGTCTCTCTAATTTTGTTCCCTGCGGTTCCTGGAATTTCACCTTCATCTGGTTTTCCTTCATGTGAGTGACGATCATGAAGAAAAAGAGAACGGTGAAGATGAGGTCGGGCAGCGAAGCCGTGTTGAGTCCCGGGACGCTGTGGTCTCGCCTTTTGAACATGCTCATTGCTCACCTCCTTCCGTTGGCTCAGCCTCCGAGATTCTCTGCGGGCAAATGCGTGCTATGGCGTCGCGCTGTTCCTGTGAGCATTGGCTGTAAGGAATCTTGTATTCCTTGCGGGCAATGTTCTCCCTGACTGCCGTATATGCGTTCACGATTGCGTTTTGCATGGCGAAATATGCCTCATAGCTGCTGTGCCTGTCTGCCATCACCGAAATGACGTGCTTCTTGCCGCGCTCAGTGATGAACTGCGCCACCTTTCCCGTGAGTTGGCTTGCCGTCACCGTGTCGTTGTCGCAGGTCAAACGGTCTTCGGCGTTTATTCGTATGTTCATCAGGTCCTCGCGTTTCACGTCCATCTGTTTCTGCTCGTTTTTCTGCGGCATGGGAGGCAGATAGCGGGTCAGTCCCTCGTCGGTGTCGAGTGACGTGGTGACGAGGAAGAATATCAGCAACATAAACGAGATGTCTGCCGTTGACGTGGTGTTGAGTGCCGGTATCTTGCGGTCTTTTTTCTTTCCGAACAGCATAGTTGAGTGAATTACGTTACTTTGACCTTCGGGAATAGCCTGACATACCGAATGCCACGGCGATAACTGCCAACAAAATCATCACTCCTGACGAAACAATGAACATGTCGGAGAGTCGCAGCCATATAGTCTCGGTGAAGAGTTTTCCGTTCACCCTGATTGGCTCTGTTGAGGCACAAGCGAATGTGATTACTAAAAGTAGGGCTGTTACGACCCACGTGACGGTGTTTATGCGGGCGGTGGGCACACCGTTCTCCACGCTTCCCTGTCGGCTGCGCGTCCAGAAGCCGTGTATGGCAGAAAAGACAGCCACTCCCACAGCCACTGCAGTTAACAGATAAACATATCCCAAAAGCGCGTCTGTCAGCAAGGGGGCGTTGAAGTCGGCGTCCTCCTCATACGGCATGTCATATCCGACGAGCCAGAACAAGGCGAACACCACGGCAGATACAGCCACCAGGCCAATCTTGAGCCATGACTGCCAATTGTTGACAATCATCTTTCTCTTCATCTTTTCTTGTATTTCGTTATACCGTCGAGCAGTGTGATTGCCGATTCCTCCATTTGCGAGGTGATGTGCTCAATCTTCGACACTATATAGTTGTAGAACATCTGAAGCACAAGAGCCACGATGATACCGAAAATGGTGGTTATGAGAGCCACCTTCATACCCGAGGCAACGATTGTGGCACTGATGTCGCCAGCCACACGGATGTCGTCAAATGCCATGACCATACCAATCACCGTGCCGAGGAATCCCAGTGACGGCGCAATGGTGATGCAGAGCTTTATCCATGAACAGCCTCGTTCGAGATTTGCCATCTGTACAGAGCCGTATGACACCACTGAGCGTTCGATGTTCTCAATCTTCTCGCCTATGCGCAAGAGACCTTGGTAACATATCGAAGCCACAGGTCCGCGGGTGTTGCGGCAGATATCCTTGGCTCCCTCGATGTCATCTTCCTCAATCTTGCGACAGATGGTTTCCATGAATTTCTTGGCGTTGATTTCCGAGAGGGTGAGGTAGATGATGCGCTCTATGCAGAAGGCGAGGCCAATGACAAGTGCCAATGCCACGAGCGACATGAATCCCGCACTGCCCTCAATGAACTTCGACTTCAGTTCCTTGTGCAGTCCTCCCGTCTCTTCAGCCTCAATGAGTTCATCATCGGCAATGAGTTCAGTTGCCGCCGAGTCGGCGACAGCAGCCTGAGCAGTAATTTCCGTGGAATCCACTTTTGAAATATTGGTGGAGTCAGCCACGGCGGTTGCCGGGCATAGTGTTGTAATAACAATGATTGCCGCTGAGACAATCCACAATCTGATGTATTTCATAATTGGATAAAAAGCGGAGAGAACAGGATTCGAACCTGCGAACCGGTTTTGCCGGTTACACGCTTTCCAGGCGTGCCTCTTCAACCACTCGAGCACCTCTCCTTGAGCAATTGCGGGTGCAAAATTATTGCTTTTTGGGGAGAAAAAAGAATTATTTGCGAGAAATTTGCAAGGATTTAAGTTTTTTTTAGGAGTAAAGTGTATTATTGACAACTTTTTATTGTAACTTTGCCGCTGAAAAGACATTATTATAAAAGCCATAAGATGATGACAGACAATACGCAAGCCCAGTTTATCTACCAGAAGACCATGTCGAAGGCCCTGGAAAGGATATTACACACAGATGACATACAGGAGGCGTTTAGCGACGTGCTCCATGAAGTGCTCGACTATTTCAAGGCGGGAAGGGTGTCTATTATGTCAACTGACAGACGCAATCCCGACTTGCAGTATTGCGTGTTTGAGGTGCTTGCGGATGGCGTGACGTCATCTATGGTGGGAAGGGAGGAACGTTTTCCTAAGCATAGATGGTGGTACGACAAGCTCGAAGCTGGAGAGTGTGTCGTGGTAGATGATGCCCAGGCAATGCAATGGGATGACCCTACGGCTGCGGAACTTCTGGCAAGCCTTGGAGCGAGGTCGCATCTCGGCGTGCCAATCATAAGATATGGTAAGATTTCGGGTTTCTTGGCAATAGACATTCTTGATAGGCCCTACTCATGGTCGGAGGCCGACCTGATGTGGTTGAGGGACCTGACCAACCTTATGATGCTTTGGCGAAGGCTGCAACGCTCGCGTGAAGATGTCGCCTCGGAGAGAAACAAACTCGAAAAGGTGTTGAGGGACATGCCCATAGGATTGTGCCTTTATAATATTGATGGAGATATTACGTTCGCCAACGAGAGGGCATTGAATATTTTCGGTGTTAAGTCCTTTGACGAGGCGAGGAAATTCAATGTCTTCAAGAGCACACTGCTCACCGAGCCTGTCAAGAAAAGCATTAGGGAGCAGGATGTTGTGGATGCCTCGTTTGAATACAGCTATGGCAAGATGCCGTTTGACCAGAAGGGAGACTGCGATAGCATGCGCATAACCGTGATGGCAAGATACAGCAAGCTCTACAACACTGAGGGTGAGCTCATAGCATATCTTGTGGCTTACGTTGACAAGACCCGCGAGCAGAACAACTCGCAGAAAATTCACGAGTTGGACGAGATTATATCCCTGACCGCCGACTTCGCGCAGTTGGGGTATGCCCGAATCAACGTCATCGACAATACCGGCTATGCCACAAGACAATGGTACAAGAACAACAATTTGCCCATCGACGACAGTTCCACGGGTATCTCGGATTTTGTGGATATTCTCCATCCTGACGACCGCAAGGTGAGCGATGATTTCAGAAATGCCGTAAGACAAGGCAAAAACGTCAGACTCAACAAGCGAATGAGAATCAGAAGACCAGGGACCAAGGACGAATGGGACTATCTGCAGGTGTATTCGGTAGTGACGAAATATGAACCGCAATACGGTGTCATTGAGATAAGCACTCTGACGCAGAGCATAAACCACCAGGTGAAACTTGAACATTCGCTTGTCAAGGCAAAGGAGGAGGCTGAACAGGCAGACAAACTCAAGTCGGCTTTCCTCGCCAACATGAGCCATGAGATACGCACACCGCTCAACGCCATCGTGGGATTCTCGCAGATGCTGTGTCATAAGGATGTGCCAGAGGCTGAGAAAAACGAGATGATGAAGATTGTTGAGGCCAACAACGAACTGCTGCTTCAGTTGATTAGCGACATTCTCGACCTCTCTAAACTGGAGGCGGGAACATTAGAGTTCTTCGAGAAAGACGTTGATGTGAATAATATCTGCAAGGCAGTGGCTGCCTCGATTGAAATGAAGGTGAAAGAGGGTGTGAAGGTCAAGGTGGATTGTCAGAAAGAAGACTGTCATATAATGAGCGACCCCAACCGTATCAAGCAAGTGCTGATAAACTTTGCGTCAAATGCTGCCAAGTTCACTTCCCGCGGACACATAATAGTTGGATATCATCTTTCGAAGAGAGACAGGATAAGGTTCTTTGTCGAGGATACTGGCATCGGTATTCCTGAGGACAAGAAGGCCAAGGTATTTGAACGTTTCGTGAAGCTCAACACCTATGTCCAGGGCACGGGATTGGGATTGCAGATAAGCAAGGAAATCGTGCAGCGTCTTGGCGGACTCATCGGTGTAGAGAGCGAGCCGGGTGAAGGCTCAATGTTCTGGTTTGACATACCCGTTGAAAATGGTGTCCAAGGAGCAGTCAAATAATCCTTCACGGGCATGCTGCCATACGTGTCCGAGGAAGGCTGCACCTCCAAAACCCATTCTTTCAAGATAGGGGATATGATTCGGGGTGACTCCTCCAAGGGCGATGACATTCTTGTCAATAATGCCTTTGGCTGATGCTTCTTTCAGTTCGTCCTGTGAGTATGCGGCTGAATATCCTTGTTTGGATATGCTGTCGAATATCGGACTCATAAATACATAATCGCATTGTGTTTTCCTTTTTTCCACTTCCCCAACAGAATGGCAGGAAGCGGAGATTAACGTGTCTTTTTTTGCATCCTCTGGAGGGTATGGATTACGTCCGTTGAGATGTATTCCGCATCCGTATTCAATGGCAAGGTGGTGATGGTCGTGAAGCGAGAGGCGCTTGTGCCACTTGCTCCCGATGCCGTCAATCAGTCTTCTGACCTCGTCGGCTGATGCCTGGGGCTTGCGGATATGAATGCGGTCGATACCACCGTCAAACAAGGCGTTTATAAGCGAAACCTCGCCGGCAATGAAATCCGGCGAGGTTATGACGATTATTCTCATTTTTCGCAGTCTTTGAGTGAATGGCTGATACGTGCGGCGCAGAAGTTAGGTCCGCACATTGTGCAGAACTCGCCCTCGGTCTTGTTGGAGGTCTTGTAGTATTCAAGAGCCTTCTCAGGGTCGAGCGAGAGGTTGAACTGGTCTTTCCAGCGGAACTCATACCTTGCCTTCGACAAGGCATTGTCGCGCACTGTGGCTCCCGGGTGTCCCTTGGCGATGTCGGCGGCATGGGCTGCTATCTTGTATGTCACCACTCCCTCGCGCACGTCATCCTTGTTGGGCAGTGCGAGGTGCTCCTTCGGGGTGACGTAGCAGAGCATGGCAGTGCCATACCATCCTATCATTGCCGCACCGATGGCACTTGTGATGTGGTCGTAGGCGGGGGCAATGTCGGTTACGAGCGGACCGAGTGTGTAGAACGGTGCACCGTGGCATTTTTCAATCTGGCGGTTCATATTTGCACGGATCTTCTGCATGGGCACATGTCCGGGACCTTCGATGAATGCCTGCACGTTCTTTGCCCAGGCGCGTTCAACCAGTTCACCCATGGTGTCGAGTTCGGCAAACTGTGCTGCGTCGTTGGCGTCGTAGGTTGAGCCGGGGCGGAGTCCGTCGCCAAGTGATATGGCAACGTCGTATTTTGCACATATGTCGCAGATGTCGTCGAAATGGTCGTAGAGGAAACTCTCCTGCTGGTGAACCATACACCATTTTGAGATGATAGAACCTCCACGGCTCACCATACCCGTGAGGCGTCCTTGCGACAGGGGCACGTTCTTCAGGCGAATGCCGCAGTGGATGGTGAAATAGTCAACACCCTGTTCGCACTGCTCGATGAGCGTGTCGCGGAATATTTCCCACGTGAGGTCTTCTGCCTTGCCGTTCACTTTCTCGAAAGCCTGATACATTGGCACAGTGCCCACTGGCACAGGGCAGTTGCGCAGAATCCACTCGCGTGTCTCGTGGATGTTCTTGCCCGTAGAGAGGTCCATCAGAGTGTCGCCTCCCCACTTGCAGCTCCATACCGCCTTTTCCACTTCCTCGTCGATGCTTGAGTTGAGGTGGGAATTACCGATATTGGTATTAATCTTCACGAGGAAGTCTGTTCCGATAATCATCGGCTCAGCCTCGGGGTGATTGATGTTGGCGGGGATTACGGCGCGTCCTGCCGCCACTTGCTGGCGCACGAACTCAGGAGTGATATGAGTCTCGATGCCCAGTTCCTTGCAGTTCATGTTTTCGCGGATTGCCACGTATTCCATTTCCTGTGTGATTACGCCACGCTTTGCGAGAGCCATCTGTGTCTCTCCCTCCTTGCGTGAGTCAATCCACGGCTGGCGTAGTTTGGGCAGGCCTTTTTCAAGGTTGATTTCCACGTTGGGGTCGCTGTATGGGCCGCTGGTGTCGTAGATATACACAGGTGCGTTTTCTTCCATACGTTTCTCGCCTTTTTCAATTGTCACGGTGGGGGTGAGGTTCACTCGTCTCATTCCCACTTTCAGTTCGGGATAAATCTCACCTGACATGTAGATTTTCTCTGAACTCGGATAGTTGATTTTGATGTTGTTGTTCATATCTTCGTTGTTTTTTAATTGTCTATTAACGTCCTCATCATGTCCGCAGGGTCTTCGGCTGTCAGCACGCTTCCGCTCACCGCTATTCCCTTGACTCCGGTGGCGAGGATGTCGTCGATGTCTGAGGCTGTTATTCCGCCTATCGCCACTACGGGAATGTTGATGCCGGCATGACGCATCTTTTCCATGATGCTGCGATAGCCTTCAATGCCGAGCACAGGCGAAAGGTTTTTCTTTGTTGTCGTGAATCGGAAAGGACCGCAACCGATGTAGTCGGCTCCTTGTTGCGCCAATCGTTCTATATCCTCGAATGTATTGGCGGTGCCGCCGATGATGAACTCTTCGCCGAGGACACGTCGCGCCTCGTCAACGGGCATGTCGTTCTTGCCGAGATGCACACCGTCGGCATGGAGTTCGCGGACCAGCTCAACACGGTCGTCAAGCAGGAATATGGCATCGTTTTGCTTGCATAACGGCTGTACCTCCGATGCCACCTGCCTCACTTCGTCGTCGCTTGCATCCTTCATTCTCAGCTGAATCCATTTGCATCCGCCTTCGAGAGCCATCCTCGCCCCCTCGGCATAACTGATGCTGTCGGTCTGGTGGGTGATGAATTGTATTGATCGCATATTAGTCATTATAAATGATTCGCATTTTCTTGGGAGCATAGAAATGGTTCACTGGTCCGTGTCCGCTGCCTATCTCCACGTCAGCTCCAGCAATGAGAGCTGATGTGAGCCAGTACTTGGCTTTGTCTATTGCCTTATTGATTCCCAATCCCATGGCAAGATTTGAAGCGATGGCAGCCGAAAGGGTGCATCCCGTACCGTGGGTGTTGCGTGTCTCAACGGTTTCGCTCTCGAATGAATCACCAATCATCATGGTTATCTCACTGGAGCGGGCTTCCGTTTTGCGGATGGCATTATAAAGTAGGTCAACCTTCTTGTCTCCTTCTATATGTCCACCTTTTATTAAAACAGCCTCAGCACCCTTGGAGAGAATCTCGCCAGCCACATCATTCATGGCGTCTTCATCCGTGATTTTCTTTCCTGCCAGGATTTCTGCCTCGTAAATGTTTGGCGTGATTAGTGTTGACATCGGAAGCAGCTTTTCGATAAACACCTTTATTGCGTCGTCCTGCATCAGTTTTGACCCGCTGGTGGATACCATAACAGGGTCAACCACGATATGTTCGATGTCGTAGTCGGCAAGGGCATCAGCAATAGCCTTGATGGTTTCAGCATCATTCACCATCCCGATCTTCACTGCCTTAGGTTTGATGTCATCCATCACGGCGCGTATCTGTCCTGCCACGATTTCCGGCGGCACTGCATGCACGGCAGTCACGCCTTGCGTGTTCTGCACGGTTACGGCGGTAATGGCAGAAGCAGCATAGCATCCAAGAGCCGAAATGGTCTTTATATCAGCCTGTATTCCCGCTCCGCCACTACAGTCGCTGCCCGCAATAGTCAGAACCGCAATATATTTTGAACATTCTTCACTCTTCATTCTTCATTCTTCACTCTTCATTCTTCACTCTTCATT
>JALFIX010000036.1 GCA_022775105.1 Prevotella sp.
CAAGGCCTTCATACATGTTTATATTGCTGTTACGATTCATACTGCAAAGGTACTTACTTTTTTTCAATCATGTATCGTTTAGCGACAGTTTTTAGGTTAGCATCCGTACATTCTCCCCACAGGGTTTGTCGGGTGCGCCGAATATCCATCATCTATTGGAGAATTCCAATTTTTCGTTTGTGTACCATGATGTGACTATGCCTGTGTCTTATGATAATATTTCCGTAATATTCAATCTTGCTTGCCCTGCCTCACCTGCCCATTATCAGGAAGATGAGTTTACAACAACCAAAGCTGCAGCTTTGGGGACTCTCAATTTATTGGAAGTTGCCAAGATGAATCATTGTCCCATGTTACAGGCCTCCACGAGCGAGATGTATGGTGACCCTCTTGTCCATCCTCAAGCAGAAGATTATTACGGAAACGTCAATCCTGTCGGCATCCGTTCATGCTACGATGAGGGAAAGCGGTGTGCAGAAAGTCTATGTATGGACTATCACCACCTATTTGGCGTACAAGTGAAAATCATACGCATCTTCAACACATACGGGCCACGGATGGCAAAGAATGATGGTCGGGTTGTCTCCAACTTCATCACACAGGCTCTCCGTGATGAAGACATTACCATATATGGCGACGATTTACAAACACGGTCTTTCCAATACTTGGACGACTTGATTGAGGCCATGATGCGATTTGTGAAGACTGGTGATGACTTTACAGACCCCATAATATCGGAAATCCCGGATTGTTACAACGTATTTTACATGTGATTAAAACCGTTGCTGTCTTGGCAGTTGACTAATCCACTTGTCTGATTTTCATAATAATGTTGTTATTATTGGAATTTATGCCACAAAGGTACAAATTATTATTGAAACTGGCAACAGAACGGGCAATTATTTTTTATCCGTCAACTCAAATCTTTGGGCACACCTGAATAAAGCATACTTGATTTTGCATTTTTCGTAAATGTTGAGACAAGTGCCGTCATCAATATAGGACAAGCCTTTTCTCCGCAACGTGAAGACACTCAAAAAAGAACTCACTGAAATTCAGTGAGTTCTTTTTTTGCATCATTCCCCAAATACATGAGTTACGACTAATAAATCCCAAAATGTGCACAAAATGTGTACACATAACGGCATCGAGAGTCTGTGTATAATAGAAGAGGTGAGAAACTACAAGTCCCTCACCTCTTCTATTGTCAAACCTGTTATATCGGCTATCATATCCAATGCCAAACCGTAGGCTTTCATCTTGCGGGCATTTGCAATCATGCCTTCCTTTATTCCTTCCGCACGACCTTCCGCACGACCTTCAGCACGACCTTCAGCACGACCTTCAGCACGACCTTCAGCACGACCTTCCATACGAGCGCCTTCAAACACGCTTATGGTGTCGCGGTATTTCCTTAGTGCCTCGTCGTACTGAAGACGCTCGTCGCGCGTCATTCCGCCCACGTCGGCAATGCTCTCGAGCTTCTGGAAAACGGCACTCTGGGCCGCCCATGGTAATCTGCTTAGTGTTTCCATATTCTTTAACAAATAAATCCAACGTTCTACTTGATTATTACATTCATCCGCCTCCTTCGTGAACAACGGGAGCTGGAGGAATATCATCCGCAGCTTGTCGGAGAACTGCTCCTTGGTACCCCTCTCTGCCAGTACGACATCCGTGCGGAACTGCTTCTTGAAGTCTATCGGGCTGAAGTTGAGAAACGCCACGAGATAGACCGAGTCTATCGCATAGTTCCATGCCGAACCGCGCTCGCCTTGGCGAGCTATCGACTCTGAGATATAATATATGCTCCTGTTCTTGAAGAATGGCTGCGACTTGTTCTGCATCTCTACAATTATCTTCTCGCCGTCGTCGGCCTCGCAATATATGTCGTAAATCAGGGACCTGTCTTCCTCAAACAGTGCGGGTTGCTCCTTGTCGAGGAAGGTAAGGTTGACGATATGCTTCTCGCCCTCAAATAGGCTGTTGAGGAAGTCGAGCAACAGCGGTTTCGACAGTTCCTGTCCGAAGATTCTCTTGAAACCGACATCCGTAAAAGGATTAATGTATTTTGCCATATCTCACTTTTTGGTTGCAAAGATAAGTATTAATTTTGAAATCAGCAAGAAAAACTATGTTTTTTAACTCGCTTAATCGACAAAAATCCTAAAAATTCCTCTCTTATTCGACAAAAATACCCAAAAAACCTTTGCTTATTCGACAAAAATACCTATTTTTGCATCGAAAATAATAGTAGAAGAACATGAAGAAACACATATTCACCATAGTATTGGCAACGATGACGGCTCTTGTCGCCTATGCCCAGGAAGTAAAACAGCAGAACAAGGCTGAATTTGACGATGAGCTATATAACCCGTCGTTGAAGATGACAACGCCTATGACGACATCGCCGACGTTGTCTGAATTTGGCGTGAGCCTTGATAGCCTCCACCTGCCCGAGCTTGACGACCGCGGCAGAGTCATGAACTACAACTATTATCCCTATTACTTCGGCGGCATGTGGAGCAACTGGCGACTGCACGAGGGACTCAACCTGAGTCTCGGAGCCTCCATATTCTCCCAGTTTGGCAAGCACGCCTATGGTGGTGTCGGTTTTTCGCAGAACCTGTCTGTGCAGTATGCCACTGCCCTCACCTCGCGCCTTTCTATAGCCGTGGGCGGTTATCTCGAGAATATGTATTGGGCAAACACCACATTCCGCGATGCCGGCATGACTGCCGTACTTGGATATAAATTCAACGAGCAATGGGAGGGCTACGTTTATGGCCAGAAATCCATAGTGACCAATGCTCCCATCCCCTACTATCTCCAAGACCTGAATGAAATGGGCGACCGCATAGGTGCCGCCCTGAGATATAACATCACCCCAAATATCAGCGTACAGATGTCGGTGGAAAGCAGGAGGGACGCTTCTTCAATGCCCATTCTCAACAAGCCATAGTCCGAAGAATCGGTCGTATAGCTGATACTCTCCATTGTTGTCGAGAAGTAACTCCTTGGCCACTAATGATTTGACGGCAGTTTTCACTGTACTTGCAGCACCAAGCTGATATTTTGTCAGGAAGGCTTTGCCTTGAATTTCCTTGATTGAACCCTCAGAAGCAATTGCATAAAGTACTCGCGTCTGGATGGGGGTGACAAGACGAAGGAATGTTTGAAACGTACCCTCGTTTTCCAACAATATATCGGATAGGATTTCATCGACAACAGATTTGTTGATGGTCTCAAGACCAGTTTCGTATAGTCTGTTGAGCAAGGTGTGAACATACCATGTATGAGAGGACAACTTTGTGTATAAATAATCAAATGTTTCCCAGTCAATCGATTGACCGATTTTTCTCATCTTTTCAGAAGAAAACATGTAATACGCATTCTCATTGATTGTTCCAAGAGGCATCATCTGTGTGCTTTGATAAAAGGGTCTTGAAGCGGAAACAAACATGTTTTCGAGCACATGCCGCTGACTGCCCGAGAATATGAAGTTGACATTGGTAAGCCGTTGGATATATGAGCGCAGAAGTGCCTCTACATTCTTGTCTGCATATCCGGCTATAGTCTGAAATTCATCGAAAGCCACGAAGCATCTGTAATCCGACTGTTCCATATATGCGAATATCTCAGACAGGGAGTATTCGCCCTGTCCTGGCTCAACATCCACCTTAAATCCCGGTTCACCTGTCATCGGGTCAATTGTAACAACAGGTCGTAACATCTTGAAAAAAGAAACCACATTCTTCACAATCTTGTCCTCCGTAGTGTCAAGTGTTCCAAGAATCGTATCAGCCAATTTCTTGACTAAAAGTTCAAGACTGTCAGTCTGATAAAGGTCAACATAAAAGCATTTCACATCATTGTTTTCCTGCATGTTATGGAAAACATGATGTATCAGACCTGTCTTGCCCATACGTCGTGGACTTGCCAAGGTAATGTTTCTTCCATTAAGCAGTGCAGATATTATTTTGTCAGTCTCTTTTTGCCTGTCGCAAAAATAATCTGGCGAGACGTATCCCGTCAGTACAAATGGATTGAGTGGTATTCTTTTTTTCTTATTCATGTCATCACGTTTTTTACGTCACGTACTTTACGTGATGCAAATATACAGCTTTTATATGGTATTTATGCAGAATACCCGAAATATTTAACTAAAATTACATCTTATATTCTACATATAACTTATTCAAGAACGATAATATCAATTTGACGTTATGTTATTATTGCAAATATTTCACTTTCATTTAGCAGCCTTAATCAAATAGCTTTTTCCACAGCCATAGCACTACCACCGAGCCTATGACGCAGAAGATGAAGTTCTTCACATATCCGGCACCGAGGAGCTGCACATTGAACAGCGAGCCGATGAAGGCACCAACATAACTGCCCACAATTCCTACTATCAGGTTTATACAACACCCCTTGCCCTCTCCGCTCATTATGCGGTTGGCAATATAGCCGACAATAATACCTGTCAATATCGGCCACGTGGTAAATTCTGCAATATGTTCAAGCATAATTTCCGTTTTTGGTTACAAAGATAGTGCAAATTTTGCGGAAAACAAGCAAAATATTTATTTTTTTGTTGGATAATTGAAGGATTTTTATTAATTTAGCCGCCGAAAACAATAATAAAACAATAATTAGTATGAAAAAGACTATCCTATCAATTATCATGCTTGCCGCCACATATATCGGCGCGGCAGCACAGACAGCACCACAGGTGCATACAGCAAACGGAACGCTCGAGGGCATCGACTGCTCGGGAGTCAAGGTGTTCAAGGGAGTGCCATTTGCAGCACCCCCAGTCGGAAATCTCAGATGGAAGGCTCCCCAGCCCGTGGAGAAATGGGAGGGAGTGCGACAGGCAAAGGACTACGGTCCCAACCCCATGCAGGAAGCCGTCTTTGGCGACATGATGTTCGGCACCAAGGAGATGAGCGAGGACTGCCTATACCTTAATATATGGACACCCTCGAAGACGTGGAACGAAAAATTGCCCGTGTTCATCTACTTCAACGGCGGCGGACTCATGGCAGGCAGCGGCAGCGAACCGCGCTATGCCGGAATGACCCTCGCCCGTAACGGCATCATCGCCATCACAGCCAACTACCGCGAGGGCATCTTCGGATTCTTAGCCCATCCCGAACTGTCGAAGGAAACGGAGTATAAAGGCTCCGGCAACTACGGCTTCCTCGACCAGGTGGCAGCCATCCAATGGGTGAAGGACAACATCGCCGCCTTCGGAGGCGACCCCTCGCGCATCACCATCATGGGCGAGTCGGCAGGCTCAATGTCAGTCAGTGCGCTCATGGCCTCACCGCTCAGTCGCGGTCTCATCGCCCAAGCCATGGGTTCCAGTGGCTCCGTGCTTGGCAAGGATGGATGGAAGACCCTCGCCGAAGCAGAGAAACTGGGAGTGGAGAAAGTGAAGAGCATGGGATATAAGAAAATTGCGGATTTGAGAAAACTGCCCGCCGACGAACTCATGCGACTGGCAGGCGTCAAGAGCATGCCCATATTCCACCTCGACGGATATTTCATGCCCAAGCAACCGATGGACATCTATGCCGCAGGCGAACAGGCGCAAGTGCCCTGCCTCATCGGCAACAACAATGCCGAGATGCCCGCATTCGCCTTCCTTGGCGGAGGTGCGCCCACCCTCGCCGGTCTCTCCCCAGCCATCGAGAATTGGCTTGGAGTAAAGGCAAGCGAGGTGCTACCCATGTATGGCATCAACACCGATGCCGACATCTTCGGATTGCCCGGCTATGCCCTCGGAGGCGACATCTTCTTAGTCTATTCCACATGGAAGTGGCTCGACATGCAGCAATCCACCAGTCCCAAGCCCGTCTATCGCTATATGTACTGCCATCCCCGTCCCGACATGAAGCAGAAGGACGTAGTGGCAGGACTTGCAGGCGGAGTGCAGAAAAAAGAGGAAGGTGCACCCGAGATACCCAAGACCCCTGGTGCAGTACATTCAGCCGACATAGAATACCAGATGGGCAACCTCCCCACCAACGATGTCTTCGCTTGGACAGCCGACGACTATGCCATTTCCGAAGTCTTCGTCAAGTTCTTCGTCAACTTCATCAAGACGGGCAATCCCAACGGACTCGGTCTGCCCACATGGACCCCCATCAACGGCAAGCCCGTAGCCCCCGTGATGATGATCGACCGCCAGTCGCGCCAGGAGATTCTGCCCGACGTCGAAGCCCGCTATCGCTTCATCGACAAATGTCTGATGAAGAAATAACCTGATATGAAGATAACAACTATATTAAAAGACATTTTCCTCGCCCTTGCCTCCACCCTTCTCTTCGGTGGAGGCATAGGCTTTGTGGGCGTGTGTATATTCGATGCCAGGATATCCACCATGCTCCACATCTCTACATATATCTTCCTGCTGATGCTCGCCATGTGGTTCTTCATCGACTACCAGGAAATGAAGTCCCGACAATCCATCCAACAGTCAAACCGCAAGGAAGAAGAAAAGCAACAACGGATGAAGGAAGAGAAGCAGCGCGCCATCCGCCAGCTCGACCAAAAATACGGTCATTGCTCCTATGTGATGGCACCCTATAAGAAGCCCTTCGCCACCGACCTCGTGCGCATCTATCCCGAAGCCCGCATGATGGTAATCCAAGGCAAGGAATACAACTACGACGAAATTCTCACATGCCGCATCAGCGAGCGCGACGTCAACGACACCGCCATGGAGACCCACACCGTCACCACCACCGACAATGCCCACGTGGCACGCCGCATAGCTGCCGGAGCAATGATAGGAGGCATCAAGGGTGCCACCCTCGCCGCCTTCACCACACGTCCGCGCACCGTCACCACCACCGAATATACCTATCACCCCATCACGCGCACAAAATACACCGTCGTCATCTCCACCACACGCAGCCCCCACCCCATCTCCATCTTCATGAACGAAAACTACAACCGTGCCCTGCGTCTGATGAAACAAATTAACACGGCGAGATATAATTAACACAGAGGCACAGAGACACAGAGTTTTTCTCTGTATCTTCTATAAACTTAAAATATGACCTCTGTACCTCCGTGCCTCAGTGTTTTATATAACCGATACGCTCATTTGCACGTCCTCCACAGGTCGGTCGTTTCTTCCGGTGGCAACATTCTGTATCTGCTCCACCACGTCGAGTCCCTCCTCCACTTCACCGAACACCGTGTATTGGTTGTCGAGGAACGGCGTACCTCCTACCGTCGTATAAGCCTTCACCTGCTCGTCGGTAAACTTCGGCGCCCCCTGCTCGCTGCATATAGCGTGAGTCTGTGCGATGAGGTCATCCTGCAAGTCCTGCAGGGCCGCACGGTCGCGGTTGCGCCTCAGTTCCATAATCTTCGCCTTGTTCTCAGCCACCA
>JALFIX010000043.1 GCA_022775105.1 Prevotella sp.
CCGATCTAGTTTGATGGATTTGTAGAGTTTGTCGATTTCTGATTTTGGAGCGTAAACATTGTTACCTATCTGTCGGGTAGGGATGGAGAACTTGCGAATATGTGCCCATACGGATGAATCATGAATCCTAAACTTCTCTGAGATTTCTCCTATGGTATAGCAATTCTCTGGTTCCATGTTGTATGTTTTTGGTATAGGCTTCTTGGCAGCCTTCCTTACCTTCTTTCTTCTTGGGTAACGCAGTTCAAGGTCTGCACGATTCAATCTGAGTTGTTTCGTGCCAAGATTGACTGATGGAATCTTACCCTTACGAATCTCACGATACAAAGTGTCTCGTTCAACACAATAAACAGCAACAGCCTCCTGAACCGAAAGATATTCTCGTATGTCAGGAATTTCTTTTGCCAACTCTTCGTACTTGGCTTCTTTTGCCTCTCTGTCTTTCTTCCTCTTGTAAGCAACATCGGAACATTGCTTCGAACAATATACTGCATCAATGGTGCGAATTTGGAACACCGCACCACAGATAGGGCATTTCCTTCGAATCTCGTATTTTGCTTGTGCCATATATCTATAAAATAAGGTGTATTTGTCTTTTGTTGAACTTCACCGACCAAAGTGTCGCGTGAACGATTTGGTGCAAAATTACGATAAAAATCCTAAAACAAGCCAAGAATGACAAAAATTAACACAAAGAAAATCCGTGTAACTACGTGAGCTACACGGATTTCATATGTTTGTTTATTATTTACTTATCAAGCTTACTTCACCTTTATGAAATAAGCATAAGGGTTACACGATGGGTGGAGAGGTGAGAATATTGGGCAATAAATTGACCCAAAGGTCACACTATTTTGTAAAAAGCAGGTGATATAACGAGGACGAAAACGTAAAAAGCAGGTGGTATCATACTATGACAACCTCCTCACCCACACCTTGTGGCTTCCTCTACCCGATGATGTGATGGGCGAAGTGGGGTCGGAGCTGATTTCCTTGAGGTCTTGCGAGGCGTAGGTGCGGCAGAGGTTGTTGATGGCGGCATAGTCGGTGAGGGTGATGAAGCCGTGGCGCCGGATTATGCGCATGGCACGCTCGATGCGCTGCTCGCGGGTGTATTCGCACTTGGTGATTTTCTTCACTCCCGGCATCTTGCGCTCCAGGTGGGTCTCGCGCTTCAGGCGCTTGAGCAACGTGGGGTCAGCCTTGAAGTTGACATTGCTCACCTCCACCCCGCGCCTCATCATGCGGTCGTCCTCCCTAACGAGTTCGTCGGACTTCTTGTCGTTGAACATCAGCGACAGGGAGAACGTGCCGATGTCGTCAATCTTCACCGTATATCCGTCGGAGAGCTTGCGCCTTAGTACGTCAGCCACGTCCATCAGAACCGACTCTATGAGGCTTGGTGAATAGACATGATGGTAGTTGTGGATTTCCTTGACGAAATCCTCATTGTCGAGCAGTCTGTAGGCATCAAGCTTGGGATATACCTTGCGCTTGCCGTCGCCCTGCATGTCGGGCATTTCCTGGAGTATATACTTTGGCATAAGAAAATGTGTTCTATTGGTTTTATGTCTTCTGATAACTTGGTTTAAAGAGTGCTGTAGTCGTTCCGAATGAACAGCTGTTGTGGGGATGAATGAACAGCTGACGAGGAATTGTCTGAATAGCGGTTGAGATACTGCCTGAAGTTAACTTGACTTATGTTCACGATAGGCTATCGTTACGTTCACAAAAGGCTTTGTACGTGCATCCGAAAGCTTTGGACGGAGATTCGAAGGCTTTGTATCTCCGTCCGAAGCTTTTGTACGCACGATATATTCAATAAAACTAAATAAGATTCATACCCATGGCCTTGCACTCCTGGCGCATGTCCTCAGGCCATATACTTGCCTGTATCTCGCCGATGTGGGCCTTGTGGAGGAGAACCATACAGAGGCGGCTCTGACCGATACCTCCACCGATGCTCTCGGGCAACTCGCCACCGAGGAGCTTCTTGTGGAAATAGAGCTGGGCGCGCTCTTCCTTGCCCTCTATCTTCAGCTGGCGTTCAAGGGCTTCCTTGTTCACGCGGATACCCATTGAGGAAAGCTCGAACGAGCGTCCGAGGACGGGATACCATATCAGTATGTCGCCGTTGAGTCCGGCCTTGCCGTCCTCGCCAATGGTTGTCCAGTCGTCATAGTCGGGGGCACGTCCGTCGTGCTTCTCGCCGTTGGCAAGCTTGCCGCCGATGCCGATGAGGAACACTGCGCCGTATTTCTCGCAGATGGCATCCTCGCGCTCCTTGGGCGACTTGTCGGGATACATTGCCAGGAGATCCTCGCTGTGCACGAAGGTAATCTTCTCGGGCAGGAAGGGCTTTATGCAGGGATAGTTCTCGCATACGAGATACTCGGTGCGGCGGATGGCGGCATAGATGCGCTCCACCACGTTCTTGAGGAAGGCAACGGTGCGCTGCTCGGGACGTATGACAGCCTCCCAGTCCCACTGGTCAACATACAGTGAGTGGAGATTGTCGAGTTCCTCGTCGGCACGGATTGCGTTCATATCTGTATATATGCCGTATCCTGGTTCAATCTTGTTTTCGGCGAGCGACAGTCGCTTCCACTTGGCAAGCGAGTGTACCACCTCAGCCTTGGCGTCTCCAAGGTCCTTGATGGGGAACGTAACTGCACGCTCCACACCATTGAGGTCGTCGTTGATACCGAGTCCCTGAAGCACGAACAACGGTGCTGTCACTCGACGCAGACGGAGTTCGGTTGACAGGTTCTGCTGGAAGAACTCCTTTATCTGCTTGATGCCATGCTCGGTTTGTACCATGTCGAGCAGGGCGGTGTAACCTTGCGGTTTGATTAGTTTGCTCATGTCTGTTTGCGTTAAATTCTTATTTTGCGCTGCAAAGGTACTACTTTTCTGTTAATTTGCAAACTTTTTGGCTAATTATTTTGCATATTGATATGATTTTTTGATTATCGGCTTGCATTTTGCATTGTTTTGAACACGGGGGCACAGAGATACGGAGGTTTTTTATCTTAACACAAAGACACGAAGAAACAAAGTTTTTTTATGCTATTATAAAGATACGAAGAGCAGCAAAGCTGCTTACAAAGTCCACAAAGTTTTCCCTGTCGCAATGCTTTGTGGCGACTTCCCAAGTCGCTTGTTGTCTTTGTATCTGAAAAGAGTCTTCGTCTCTTTGTTTCTTTGTGTTCAAATAAAACAATTTACTAAACTGCTATATTTTGGCAATAAAAAGAGAAAAAGTGCAAAAACATTTGCACGTCTCATATTTTTTCACTACCTTTGCACCTGAAAACAGACAATGGACCCGTAGCTTAGCTGAATAGAGCGTCAGATTCCGGTTCTGAAGGTCATGGGTTTGAATCCCATCGGGTTCACAAAATAAACGCCAGATGTATTCGAATACATCTGGCGTTTATTTTTTATCCTACTATTATATACTTATTTCATCATCTCGCGCACTGCCCTTTCGAGCTGGCGGTCATATCCGTTGATGTAGTCCTCGGGGGTGTTATACACCTCTATGTCGGGATGGAGGGTGGTGTTCTCACCATATACACCGCGCATGTCACGGCATCCTACCTGCGGTATGCCGAAGACGAGGGAGCGGTCCATCAGGGGCTCCCACCATACGGCGGTCATCGTGCCGGCAACGGGAGTTCCGATGAGCTTGCCTATGCCCAACTCCTTATATACCCACGGGAATCCGTGTCCGTTGCTGTAGTCATCCTCGCATATCAGTACGCACGAGGGTTTGGTCCACTTATTAAAGGGGTCACGTCCGATGTATCTCTCGCGGGGCACAAACTGCTGGTATTCCTTGCCGCTTAGCAATGTGCAGAGGTCGTCGTGCAACCATCCGCCTCCGTTATGACGCTCGTCAACCACCACGGCATCACGGTTGCGGTTGCTCTCGCTTAGCAGTTCCTCATACACCTTGCGGAAACTATGACTGTCCATCTCCTTCACATGCACGTAGGCGATGCGTCCACCCGAAATGCTGTCCACGAAGGCACGGTTGCGGTCAACCCAACGCTTGTAGAGCAATTCGTTGAGTGCTCCTCGGGATATTGGCTTGATAATGACGGCATCACGCTTGCCCTTGATGCCGATGCGCACCGGCTTGCCTGCCTTGCCGTCGAGCAATGCGTTGTAGTCGGCTCCGGCAACAATCTTCACTCCGTCGATGCTCTCGATTATGTCGCCCGCTTTCACACCAGTGTTCTTCACGGCGAAGGGTCCGCGCTTGATTACTTCCTTGATTTTCAATCCGTCACCTGTCCATTTCTCATCGAGGAATAGGCCGAGAGATGGCGTAGAGAGTGATGCTCCCCCAGGATAATAACGGCAACCGGTATGCGAGGCATTGAGTTCGCCGAGCATCTCACTGAGCATCTCCGAGAAGTCGAAGTTGTTGTTGATATACGGCAGGAAACGCTCGTAGGTCTTGCGCTTTGCCTCCCAGTCAACACCATGGAGATTGACATCGTAGAACTTGTCCTTAACCTGACGCCACACATGGTCGAAGAGATACTGACGCTCCTCGTAGGGCTTCATGTTAAACCATGCCTCGAAGTCGATATTCTTTGATGAGCCGTTGCCGAGGTCAACCTTCTTGATACCGCCATTACAGAGATACACAAACTTGCCCTCCTTGTCCATATTCAGTGAGCCATTGCCCACGCCTTTGGAGAGAATCCTTGTGCTTCCCTCGCGCAAGTCCTCCACCCACAAGTCATAACCAGCCTCAAAGCGCACCATGTAATATAGTTTCTTGCCATCCTTGGCGAGTATGGCATCACCGAGACGCGACGAGTTGTTGGTGAGGCGCACGATGCGGTCGCGACAGTTGTCGAGGTCGAGTTCCAAGGCTTTCACCTTCTCCACCTTCACGTCCTCACTGTCCTTGTTCTTCTTCTCTTCCTCCTTCTTTTTCTCTTCCTCCTTCTTCTTGTCCTTGTCGTTCTTGTCGGCAATCTCCGCCTCCTCCTTGGTCATGCAGAAATAGTCGTAGGCATCGAGGTCGAAGAACATCAGATAGGCATCGTCCTCAGAGCCCCAACTGCCATGGCTGCGGAATCCGGCACGGTCGCTGCTGAAGAGGATAGCCTTGCCGTCGAGAGCCCATCTTGCCCTGCCCTCGCTATAACCGCTGTTGGTGAGGTTGAAGGGAGCCTTCTTGCCCGATGCGTCAACGAGGGCGATGTCGGCACTGTTCCAACCACCGCCGCCCATATAGCTTGATATGAGCCAACGGCTGTCGGGACTCCATTCGAAGAAGAGGTCGCCGTCTCTGTATGAATACACATTCTTGCCGTCGAGCACTGTGGTGATGTCCTTCGACTTGAGGTTGATGACGCGCAGGTCGCTGCGGTCCTCGAAGTATGCCACCATCTTGCCGTCGGGACTGTACTGCGGCATCTGGGAAGTGATGCTGGTATTGGTCAGTCGTTCCTCGGTGAGTTCCGTGGCGTATGTGAACGACTTCTCGTCCTTGTCCTTTATCGATGTGGCATATATCTGCCACACCCCTCCTCTCTCTGAGGCATATACGACACTGCGTCCGTCGGGAGCGAAACAGATGTCACGCTCTTGTTCGGGAGTGTCGGTAAGACGCTTGGTGGTGCGGTAATCAACGGATGTCACATATACGTCGCCGTGCATCACGAAGGCAATCTCCTTGCCGTTGGGCGACACGGATATCTCGGTTGCCCCATTTCCGTTAATCTGTCTCACGAGGTCGCGGTCGTTGCGGTCGGCAACAACCTCTATAGCCACCTTTGCAGGCTGCTGACCGGGGACGAGAGTGTAAATCTCGCCGTCATATCCGAAGCAGAGCTTGCCGTCGGACGATGACGAGAGGAAGCGCACTGGATTGCCGCTGAAGCGGGTGAGCTGACGGGGATTGCCGCCCGACACCTTATTGATATATACGTTGAACGTGCCGTCCTGCTCGCTGAGATAATAATACGAGTCGCCGTCGGCACTCCACACTGGATTGCGGTCCTCGCCCGCAAACGATGTGAGCTTCTTGAACGCCCCGTCCTTGTTGAGCCATATATCGCGAGCTATTGGCGACGTGTGGTGCTTGCGCCACTTGTCCTCATATCCCTTGTTGTCGTGATATAGTATCTCACCGCTACTGTTGATGCTGATGTCGTCCATCTGCAATGTTGAGAACAAGGTGGGACGGTGTCCGTCCAAATCCACCTCATATTCCTGTGCGAAGCTGCCTGCAAAGATGATTGACTCAGCCGTGGGCATCACCGCCGACTGGAACACTATGTGGCTGTTGTCGCTCCATGCCATAGGAGTCTCACCCGCACTGTTGGTGGTGAGACGGCGGGGCTCGCCGCCACGGGCATCCATGACATACACGTCGAAACTGCCCTCGCGGTTGCTGGCGAAGGCAATCTTGGTGCCGTCGGGGCTCCACACCGGCTTATAGTCAAAGGCGGGATTGGTGGTCAACTGGCGTGCCTGACCTCCATTGGCATCCACGCAGAACAAGTCGCCCTTATAAGTAAAGGCAATTTGCTTGCCGTCGGGCGATATTGCGGGATAGCGCATCCACAATGGCCCTTGTTGTGCTGCTGCGGCTGTTGCCGCAAGCAACATCATTGATAACATTCTCTCTCTCATATCTATATTTATATTATTATTCTTTTTTATTAAACACAAAGACACGAAGAAACAAAGATTTTATTTCGCAGTCGGAAGATACAATGAGCAGCAAAGCTGTTTTTAACAAAGCCCACAAAGTTTATATCCGCAAGGCTTTGTGGCGACTTTTAAGTCGCTTGTCACCTTTGTATCCAAAGAAAAAAACTTTGTTCCTTTGTGTCTTTGTGTTAAATCTCACCTATCCAACAACTCTGCAAGATGGCTCTCCTCGCCTACAATCCATATAATGTCGCCCTTCTCAAACTTGCGGTCGGGCGCCATCTGCGAGAGGTTTTCCTCGCCTTCCTCAATTCCCACCACCATGCAGTTGTAGCGACTGCGTATGCCGCTCTCGCGGAGCGAGACTCCGAGCAAGGGACTACCGCCTGTGATAACCATCTGGCGCAGGCGCATCGACTTGGATTCTATGTCGGGGTCGGAGCCATATACCTCGCGCTGCAATGCCTCCGCCATCTTTGCCAACTGGCTGTCGGCGCCAATCACCTGCAGCCTGTCGCCGGGGAACACCAAGGTCTTGCCGTCGGGGATGTTGATGCGGCGGTCGGCACGGAGTATGCTGCTCACATGCACTCCAAAGCGCTGGCGCAGTTCGAGTTCGAGCAACGTCTTGCCCGACCATGTGGAATCCATAGGCACATCCACGTCGGACATGTGGACATTGCGGTCGAGCAGGTGTCCCTCGTAGAGCGGACGCTTGCGTCCATGCACCTGTGCCTCGATGTCGCGCGAACGGAGGTTCTGCACGAACATACGTTCAAGCCTGATGCTGCTGTGCTTGAGACTGCGCGACATTATCATCATCAGCACCACTGCCACGGCTATCGCAATGATGAGCGCGTCGGCAAAGCGGCTGAGATAGTTGCATATATAGAACACGAAACTGCTGGCTATGACTACCCTCACGATGATGGTGAAGATGAGCGGCAGGTGGTTGATGCGGCTCTCCGCCCACAGTGCCTTGAACTCCTCGCTGTGGTTCTTCTTCATCACCATGGCACGAAGGAACGGGGCTATGAAAAGCACGGTGAGTGCGCCACAGATGAAGTTTGCCGTCCAGTGCCATCCCACAAGGACATGGCGGATGAAAGGCAGGAAGAGGGTGAGCATGAGTGCCACCACCGTCACCGACAATATGGAATAGATGACGGTATTGATGGTCATCTGGCGCAGCAGGTTCTTCCAGTTGTTCTTTGCTCCCTTGCCCGAGGGATGGGCAAGGGTGATATGATTAAGGGTGACAATCCACTTCTCGGGCAAATGGCGTTCGAGCATGTTATAGCACGGTTCGGACGCGCGTATCATATAGGGGGTGAGGAAGGTGGTGATTACCGACACTGCCACCACTACAGGATAGAGGAACTTGCCTATCACGCCAAGCGAAAGTCCAAGACTGGCGATGATAAACGCGAATTCGCCTATCTGTGCCATAGAGAATCCGCAGCGCATGGCGGTCTTCAGAGTCTGTCCGCTGAGCAGATAACCGAACGATCCAAAGATGGACTGTCCGAGAAGAATTGCCATTACAATGACTGCTATAGGCAAGGCATATTCTATAAGTACCGTAGGCTCAACAAGCATACCCACCGACACGAAGAACACCGCCCCGAAGAGGTTCTTCACCGGCTCAACAACTTTTATAATCTTCTCAGCCTCAACGGTCTCCGCTAATATACTTCCCATAACGAAGGCACCGAAGGCACTGGAGAATCCCACCTGTGTGGATATCACTGCCATCAGGCAACACAAGCCGAGCGACACCACAAGAAGTGTCTCCTCGCTGATGAGCTTGCGCACGGATCGCAGGAACATCGGAATGAGCGATATGCCCACCACAAACCACAGTATGAGGAAGAAACCGATGCGCAGCACACTGCCTATCATCTGTCCGCCGTCGGGATTGCTGCCCGTGGCAACTGCCGAGAGCATCACCATCATCACAATCGCCAACACGTCCTCCAATATCAGCACGCTCATCACGAGCGACGCGAAATGCTGCTGGCGCAACCCCATATCGTCGAACGCCTTATATATAATAGTGGTGGAACTCATTGCCAACATACCGGCAAGGAAGATGCAGTCCATCTGGCTCCATCCGAAGGCATTGCCCACCGTGACTCCAATGAGCATCATACAGAAAATGATGGTGAGCGAGGCTATTACGGGTGCCGCTCCCATCTTGAGAATCTTCTTGAAGGAGAAGTCGAGTCCAAGAGAAAAGAGCAGGAAGATGACACCGATGTCAGCCCATGTCTGAACGTCGGCACGGTCTATCACCGACATTGTATATGGCATCTGCGGACTAACGATAAATCCTGCCACGATATATCCCAGCACAAGCGGCTGCTTAAGTTTCTTAAACAGCAAGGTCACCGTTCCCGCAACCACAAGAATCAGTGCCAAGTCTTTTACCAATTCAGGAAGTTCTGCCATAATTCTTCATTCTTCACTCTTCATTCTTCACTCTTCATTCTTCACTCTTCATTCTTCACTCTTCATTCTTCACTCTTCATTTAATCAGTACCACTGCACCGCATTGCTGTAGCTGCTGCGCTTGTCGTATTTGAGCGCGTCAGTGAGGGTGGCGGCATTGCAGCGGAAGGAGAAGTTGTAGCTCGTGTAAGGAGCAAGCACCAGTTGGCACGACATGTTGAAGCAGTGGAGGTCACGCCCGAGTGATGCCGTGGTCATTGAGATTTTCTTGTTCTCAAAGTCATAACCTGAGGAGAAACTGATGTTCCATCCGTCAGACAGTCGTATGTTTCCGCTACAGTTGAGCGTCTGTGTAAACTGGTAGGGATAGCGCATCTTGTCGTAATTGAAGTTGCCGCCGGTATTCTCGCGCATCGAAATACCATAACCGAAGCTCAGAGACCACGGCATGCTGAATTTCATATATCCGTCATCGTCGGTCTCTGCCTTTCCGGCGTTCTCCTTGCGCGCACCATGCTGACCGCGTTGCAGGTCGTCGTCCTCATTGGTCTCGCGGTTGAACTCGTCCTCCTCGTCCTCGTCGTCCAGGTTGTTGCGCTTGTTCTTGTCGTCCTTCTTTTCTACTTTCTCGCCACGCAACCACTTGAAGAAATTGCCTAACTTGTTGTTGTCGATAGTGTAGGAGATGTTCTGCGACATACCCTGGAATCGTCCGAACTTACCCATTCCCCACAATGTCTTGGTGTTGGAAAGGAATGGCTTGCCATCCTCGTCAAGCTCGTATGCGTATGACGCAAACACAGCATTGAGGTTCAATGTGTAACTCTTTGTGAGCTTGAGTCTTAGACGCATGTTCAAGTCGCTGAGCGGTCGGATGTCAGTGGCAAAGTTATATGACATCGAGGCTCCCAACTCATCTATGAGGCTTATCTTTTTCTCGCCCGTGGAGTCTGCGTCCGACTTAATCTTCATCTCTATGTTATTCGAAATATCCACCGACAGGCTTCCCGTCTTTCCCTTTCCTGGAACTCCATACAAACCGTTGGAATATGGAGAATACTGCACAAGCGACACGTTGCCGTTGGCATCGGTCTTCTGGTATGTCTCGTAATATCCATAACGGCTGCTGCTGAAGTCGGGGGCATAGTTGAAGCTCACCTGTGGAGTGAAGACGTGGCGGATGGTCTTGATCTTGTCGCCGAAGAGTTTTCTCCACGGAGTGTAGAAGATATAGAGCTTGGTGGATGCGCTCACACTCATGCTCCAGTTGTAGATATTATAGAATCCGTCGATGGTGTCTGTCACCTCCTTCTGTGCCACATCATCCCACGAACGGTTGATCTTGTTCAGGTACATACGGTCGGTGATATTTATTGACGGGTTGATATTCAGATAGTTGAACAGGGTGAAGTTGCCACTGATTGGAATACTGTGCTGCATACCGTTGCGCCAGTCGCGGCTAAGGCTGGAATGCAGCAGCTTGTCCTCCTTGGTGTTTATTGAATTGGAGAGCTGACCCGTATAGCTCATCGAGATTTTCTCATACCAACGCTCCTTTCCCGCCATCTTCTTGCGCTTGAACGGATAGAATCGGCTGATGGAGATATTGAGGTCGGGTAGGGTCATCGAGATGGTTGAGTCGCGCATGTTCTGGCTGAGGTTCATTGTTGTACTCAGCGTCATGCCTATGCTCGAGAAGGTGTTGCTCATCGAGACTGACGATGTACGTGTGGTCTGCGAGTAGCTCTGCGGATTGTACATCGAGCTGAGGTTGTTGCGCTCATAACTGCTGGTGGCGAAGTTCACGCTTGCCGACAGTGTGCGGAAGGGATTGGCCTTGGCATCCTGGCGGTGGCTCCACTGAATCTTGAAGCTTGTCTGCTTGGCATAGTCGGGCATGTTCTTCTCGCCGTTGATGGTGTTCTGATAGCTGGCGAAGAACGAGCCGCTGTATTTGTATCTCTTCTTGTAGTTGCTGGCTGCCGACAGTCCCCACGAGCCCTTGGTATAAATCTCACCCAACACCTTGAGGTCCATCTTGTCACTTATGGCAAAGTAATATCCTCCGTCGCGCAGATAGAATCCGCGCTCGGTCTCGTCGCCGTACGTCGGCATAATCAGTCCGCTCGAATAGCTCTTGCTGAAGGGGAAGAATGCGTAGGGGATGGCAAAGGGTAGGGGAACGTCTGCCACAACGAGGTAAGCCGGACCCGTAACCACCTTCTTGCCCGGAGTGACCTTGGCTCTCGACATGGCTATGTAGAAGTCGGGATGAGGGTCGTCGCACGTGGTGTAGCGGCCGTGTTGCAGGAAAAGCTCACCGTTCTTGTTGCGCTTTGACAGTTCGCTGGTCAGGAATCCGTCTTCCTGCTCGGTATATACATTGCTGATGAGACCTTTCTTTGTCTTGAAGTTAAATGCCATTGAATCAGTCTCGTAGGTGTCATTGCCCATGACAAACACGGGAGTGCCGAATTCCACACCTGTGGAATCCTTGCCGCCACGGGCATATACAAGACTGCTGTCGAGACACATGTAAATCTCCTCGCTCTTGAGATCCATATCCTCGTATTTCACATTCGACTCTCCAAAGAGGTATGCCATACCCGAACCGCCTTCGTATATGAGCGAGTCATTGGCGACATACTGCACCGGGGCGTCTATGCCGTTCTTCTTGCGGCGATTGATACTGTCAAGGGCTATTGAGTCGTCAATGGCCTTGTTATATTTGTATATGGCGAGCTGGAGGGAATCCATCTGCGTGGTGTCCGGCTCCAAGGGCTTGTTTCTTTTCTGTTCCGCCTTGGCTACTCCACCTTTTTCTATTATGGTGTCCATGGGCACCGAGTCCTCCGCAAATGCGGCAACGACTTGCCCTTTCTTGTCTTGAGGGAAAGACAAGGATTCAATGGACGCCCACACAAAAATGAAGGCGAACAGCATCAGTAATATGAACGTTATTTTCTTCACGGCTGCAAAATTACTGATAATTCGGCGAATATCGTTATGCTTTCAGTTTTTTAACACTCATTCTCGAACATTTTTGCCCATTTCATGAATTTTTCCACTCCTTCCTCGCCAAATTTCCTCAGACTTTGGGCTGTTTGCTCCACTGTCCTTACTCTGTCGGGATGGGATTTCGAGAAAAACTTGTCGGCATAACAGATGACTTGCTCTTCCATGGTTTCCGGCTCATAGCCCAGAAGTCCTGTTCCCGTATGCCGCTCGCACACTCGTGCCAATGCCTCATATCCCTCATTACGCAGTATCTCGCCCCCGGCCCTGCCGTGCTCGATATACGGACGTGTGCCATGGCAATGTATCCCCGGGGCATCGGTCAGGAATATGCCTATGTCATGCAACAAAGCCCCATCCTCGACAAACTGTCTGTCGAGGTGGAGCTCCGGATGTGCATCCACTATCCTGAGGGCCTTGTCCGCCACGTCGCGACTGTGCTTCAGCAACAAGCGTCGCAACTTGGTTTCCTCAGGATAGTACTTATCAAATAATGCTTTTACGTACTGATTCAATTCCTAATTCTTCTATTTACAAAATTTAAACACAGAGACACAGAGTCACGGAGTTTTTATTTTAAACACAAAGACACGAAGAGACAAAGTTTTTTAATTCACCTCTGTGCCTCCGTGTCTCTGTGTTCCAAAAACTCAACGGGCTTTCTCTCTCTCAATCCACGCTATCGTGTCGCCCCTTCTTATCTGCTTGCCCTGCTTGGCTACAATCTCCACGACCTTGCCACCGAGGGCTGCGGGCACGGGGATAATCTCGCCCCACTTGGTCTGGATATGACAGAAGACATCGCCTTCCTTGTATTCCTTGCCGATGAACGGTTCGAGAGTGCGTGAACATTCCCCGTCGCCGGTGAACTGCCAGTAGAGATGACCAGCCTCGGGAGCGATGACTGCGTCTGCCTTGGCATGCTTGAAGGCGGCAAGCTGTTCGGGAGTGAGCTGCGCACCGAGCTTTGCGTCCTTTGCCTTCTGCAGGTCGGCAAGGAAGTTCTTCTTTGCCTGTCCGCTCTTGTAGTTGCGATACTGCTCCGGGTGCATGGCAAGTTCAAAGAGTTCCTCGTCATCCTGTCCGCACTCCCAGCCGTTGTCTGCCATTTCCTTGCGGAATCCGTCGAGAGCGTTGGGTATGAGGGTATGCGGGTCGTCGTTGGTGAACTCTCGCTTCTGCTTCTTTGCCAGTTCGATGAGTTCAGGGTCAATCTCTCCCGGCACGTTTCCGCTCTTTCCGAGAATCATTCCCCACATCGAGTCGTCCATCATCACAAAGCGTCCCTTGCCCTGCTCGATGGTGAGAAGGTTCATGAGGGCTATGTTCTTGACATACTGTGAGAACGGAGTGACAAGTGGTGGATAACCCACGCGTGGCCAAACGTATGCCACCTCGTCAAACAGTTTCACGAGCATGTCGTCGATGGAGAGTTCAGGCTGTCCCTTGCCCTTGCGCAACTTGTTGATAATGCTGTGAATGCCACCGAGGTCGGACATCATCGAACCCATCATACCGCCGGGCAGACCGCAACCGAGAAGCAGCGACGACATGTGCTTGTTGGCGGGATTGATGAAGTAGCCGAGCCACTCGTCGATGAACTCCTGTGTGAGCGAACGGGCGTGCATATAGGCATTCATGTTGATTTCGGGAACGTCGAAGCCCTCGTGCTTCAGCATGCTCTGGACTGATATGATATCGGGATGCACCTTGCCCCAGCTCAGAGGCTCGATGGCAGTGTCGATGATGTCGGCTCCGTTGTTGCATACCTCAAGTATGGATGCCATGGAAAGTCCGGGACCGGAATGTCCGTGATACTGTATGATGACGTCGGGATGGTTTTCCTTTATCTTCTTGGTCAGCGCACCGAGCATAGCAGGCTGTCCGATACCCGCCATGTCCTTCAGGCAAATCTCCGGGGCACCAGCCTCGATGAGCTTGTCAGCAATGGCACTGTAATAATCCACGGTGTGAATCGGCGACGAGGTGATACAGAGAGTGGCCTGGGGAGTCATTCCCGCCTCGGCAGCCCACTTGATACTGGGGATGATGTTTCTCACATCGTTCAGGCCGCAGAAGATACGGGGAATGTCAACACCCTGAGCGTGCTTCACCTTATACATAAGCTGGCGCACATCGTCGGGCACTGGATACATTCTGAGCGCATTCAAACCGCGGTCGAGCATGTGGGTCTTGATGCCAGCTTCGTTGAAAGGCTTGCAGAAGGCTCTAACAGCATCGTTGGGATTCTCACCGGCAAGAAGGTTCACCTGTTCAAATGCACCTCCATTGGTTTCTACTCGCGCAAAACATCCCATCTCTACAATGACGGGGGCTATGCGCTCCAACTGGTCCTTGCGGGGCTGGAACTTGCCCGAGGACTGCCACATATCTCGATAAACGAGACTAAACTGAATTTTCTTTTTCATACTTTAATCTCCTATAAAAAAACTGCTGCAAAGATATGGAATTTATTACATTCTACCAAATAATTTTTCGATTTTTATTAGTAGCAACGTAAAAAATTTATCTTTGCAGCAGAATTGCCATTGTATTCAGTACTTAAAACGGGCGTCCGAAACCGCCGCCCATCGGCATACGGTTACCGCGATTGCCTCCTTGGGCACCTGGTCCCCTGTTACCGCCGGGACCACCAGGTCCACCGGGCATTCCGGCTCGTGCCTCCTTGCCTCCAAAGGCATTAAATCTATATGTCACTTTCAACATACCATAGCTGTTGATGCTGTTATATTCCGTATCACTGCGCATCATTGCCGAGATGGTGCGGCTGATGGTGCTCTGTTGCTGCAGGATGTCATACCACTGCAGACTGACCGTCAGGGGCTTTCCCTTGAGGAAGCTCTGGGATAGTTGGGCGTTCCATACAAACTCGTTGGTGTTCATCGACGCGTCGCTATATCCGCGCCTGCTGTTCATGCCGAGATTGGTGGCGAGGGTCATGCCCCACGGTAATGTCACGTTGATGTTCGAACCGTATGAGAAGTCCCATGTGTCCATATTGCTTTGCGGCTGCAACTCATTGCGGGTGTGCTGGAAGTTGAGCGTACCGGTAAGCTCAAACTCCAACCAACTGTTGCGCAGTCCGGCTGTCAATGTCTCCTTCACTCCGGTGGTGTTCACTGTGTTTCTGTCTGCAACCTCCTTATTGTCAAGGTTGAGGTAGCTCACACGGTGACTGTAGTTGAAGTCGGTGAACGTGTTGACATAGAAGCGTCCGAGGGTGTCGAGGGCTGTGTTGAACATGAATCCTGCCGATGTGTTCCAGTTACCGTTGATGTTTTCAGGTCTTGTGGTGCGTCCACCGGTCACAGGGTCGTATGTCACCATCGAACTGATTGAATTTCTTGTGTTCTGGTATGACAGGTGAACCATCACCGCCTGCTGATACTTCTGCATATAGTTGTTGTAGAAGAGGCGCAGGGAGTTGGTGAACGATGGTTTCAGTCCGGGATTACCCTTGCTGATGTTCAGCGGGTTGCTGTCGTCGGTGATGTCGAGCAGGTCGGTCATACTCGGTTGCGAAGTTGTTCCGCGGTAGTTGAAGCGCAACTGGCTCACCTTGGATATCTTCCAGCGGAAGTCGGCGGTAGGAGTGATATTGGTGACATGGCGCACTGTATCCACATACACTCCCTGATAATCCTGGATAAAGTTGGTCTGCTGTGGCTGCACCTTCACTCCCACGTTGAAGTTATATGCCTTGCGTATCACTCGCAGCATCACGTCGATGTCGTGGATATAGTTCTTATATTCAGAGTATTTGCTGAGGTCTTTGTCCAGATAGCTCTCAAACGGGTTGCCAAGACGGCCGAGTGCGTTGAGATAGGCATCCCAACTGCGGTATCCGGGAACGAGTCCTCCGAAGAAGTCCTCGCCGAGATTACTGAAGTCGTATGTCGAGCGGTCGCTCTTGGTGCGGTTATAACTGAACTGATAGCTGAACTGCAGGTATGTGGCTTTCATAATCGGCTCGCTGTATGTAAACTTTGCCGAATAACTGTATGTCTTCGAGGGAGTCAGGTTCCAGCGGTTGGTCTGGTAGGTGGAGTCCTGACCCAAGGCGTTCATCACCTGATACAGATGTACATTGTTCAGCGACAGATTCTTGCTCTGCGAGTCCTTGTAGTTGGCATTGAGTTGAACGGTGATGTTACGTCCGGTATTGCTTAACTTCCTGTTAAACTGGAGCATACCTCCGAAGTTCTTCGAGTCGGAATATGTGATACCGTTTCTCAGACTATGGTTAACCATCACAGAGTCGGCTGCTTCCAAAGCCTTAAGACCTTCATCTGACAGGGGGTCATCTGTATAAAGATATGGGTCGTTACTGAATGTTCCTGACTCTGACGATGACAATCCGTCGTTCTTGGAATAAGAGAAATTAGGACGGAAGAGGATGTTGGTCATAGTGTCGGGCATCCACTCTAAACGCATATTGGCATTCCACGAGTCACTGCGTGAATAGCTGTTGCTCAACGAGTTGGAGAAGGAACTCTTCTGGCTGACGAAGTTCTCGGATGAACTGCGCGATGCCACATCACCGTCCCTGTGGTTCCAGCGGAGGTTACCGTTCATCTTGAACTTGTCCTTTATCTCGTAGTTCATGTTCAGTCCCACCATCTTAGCGGCATTCAGTCCGTTGCGCGCACCGCCGAAGCGTCCGCCGCCACCGCCTCCGGGGAATCCCATGTCATTGGTGTTGTTGGCATTGAAGAAACCCATCACGCGCATCTTGTCGTTAAAGACCGCTCCCATGGCGCGTGCGGAATATCGGTCTTCCGTACCCACTCCTGCATCTATGTTGGAGAACATACCCTTGTTCATGCCTCTCTTGATACCGAAGTCGAGCACAGTCTGCTCCTCTCCGTCGTCTATTCCCGACACTCTCGCCAGGTCACTCTTCTCGTCGTATGCCTTCACCTTCTCTATAACTGATGTAGGCAGGTTCTTCATCGCAGTCTTGGTGTCACCGGTCATAAACTCCTTACCGTCAACGAGAATCTTCTTCACCTCCTTGCCGTTGATGGTAATCTTGCCGTCATCACTGACTTGTGCTCCAGGCAGTCGCTTCACCAACTCTTCCACCACCGAGCCTTCGGGCACGCGGTATGCGGCTGCGTTATATACGAAGGTGTCTTCCTTCAATGTCACCTTGGCGGCATTGGCAGTAACAGTGGCACCTTCAAGCATGATGGCATCGGTCTTCATCGACACTTTTCCAAGAGCGACATTCTTGCTGCTCACATTGATTTCCTTGGTGTAGTTCTTGAAACCCACGCAAGAAATCTTCAGTATATACTTTCCGTTGGATGGGGCTGCAAGGCGGAAGTTACCGTCGTAGTCTGTCACTACGCCCTTCACCAACGTACTGTCCCTCTGCTTCAACAGTTTCACCGTTGCTGAGGGTAGCGGTTCACCGCTTTCGGCTTCTATCGCCGTTCCTGTGATTGCTCCCTGTGCCTGCACCATCAAGGCGAATGCTACAAGAACCAATGTCATCAATGCTTTCTTCATAAATAGTTAATATAAAAAATTAATCGTCCAAAATATCATTGTCTGACATTTGGACGATTATATCAATTAAAGGTTTAATCTACACTTATTTATTTTTTTTGAACACAGAGACACAAAGGTACAGAGTTTATTTCAAAGATATTTGAAGATACAGAGAAAGCTCTGTGGCTCTGTAACTCTGTGTTTATATTTAATCCTTCTTTTCCCCGAAGATGCGGAGCAGATAGATAAACAGGTTGATGAAATCGAGATAGAGAGTCAGGGCACCGAGAAGGGCGAGCTTCTGCGACGACTCACTTGCATCGGGAGCCTGCATGAGCATCTGCTTGATTTTCTGAGAGTCGTATGCCGTGAGACCCACGAATATCAGCACTCCCACATAACTGCAAATCATGGTAAGACCGCTACTGCCGATGAACATATTCACCAACGTTGCAATAACCAAACCGATGAGAGCCATGAAAAGAATCTTGCCCACAGAAGTAAGGTCGGTCTTGGTGGTATAGCCTATCAACGCCATTGCACCAAACGTGGCAGCCGTGATAAAGAACACACTCGTTATCGACGATGCCGTGTAAACCAGGAATATCGACGAGAGCATCGCTCCGTTAATCACTGAATACGCCACGAACATCAGTGTCGCTGTGGTGAGCGAAAGACGGTTGATGGCAGCACTGATACCGATAACCAATGCAAACTCTGCAATCACCAATCCCCAGAATATCCCGGAATTGGAATATAACGCTGTCAAAATGCCGGGACTAGTAGCCACACCGTAAGCGGTGAGACCAGTGAGCACCATTGCAAGTGTCATCCATGTATAAACCTTGCGCATCAATACAGGAAATGCTGCCTGCATCTCCAAGTCGCGGTTATGTGAAACCGCACCATAATGAAAATCATTGTAGTTCATAATCTCCTTTTTATATTTAAATTCGGGGACAAAGTTACACTATTTTCTTCAAAAAAACCACATTTTGCATTTTATTTTAATTACTTTAATGATTGATAAGGAAAAAACCTTTGCCATTTCACCATTTTTGAGTAATTTAGCCGCGAAATTTAATAATTAAGAAGATAAAAGGAGATAAAAGAAGAGATAAGAGGATATAAAAGACATATGAATAACAAGGATATAACAATTAGACAAGGCCGACCCGAAGAGGCGGCCCGCATCGCCGAGCTTATCATCATGGCGATGACGGAGGAATGTTGCCTCCATTTTTGCGGACCGAATCACGACATCCATGATTTCCATCGTGTCATGTCGTCACTCGTTGCCCGCCACGACACCCAGTACAGCTATAGCAACACCCTCGTCGCTGTAGAAGAGGACGCCCCTGGTCGCATCCTCGGCATCTGCGTCAGCTATGATGGCGGCAAGCTCCACCAGCTGCGCCAGCCCTTCATCGACACCGCCTTAAAAGAATGGAACATGGACCACAGCTCCATCCCCGACGAGACCCAGGCGGGCGAGCTTTATCTCGACTCCCTCGCCGTCGATCCCACCTACCGTGGCAGAGGCATAGCCAAGCTCCTCCTGCAGGCATCCATCGAAAAGAGCCGTGCTCTCGGCCTTCCCTCCACAGGGCTCCTCGTGGATGTTGGCAATCCCAAGGCCGAGCTATTATATAATAAGGTGGGATTCCTGTATGCTGGCACCAACTCATGGGGAGGGCATGGTATGAAGCACTTTGTGCTTCATAATTAAAGAATTAAAGAATTAAAATATTAAAGTAACAAC
>JALFIX010000044.1 GCA_022775105.1 Prevotella sp.
CAATGTCGATTTGCCACATCCCGAGGGACCCATAATAGCCACAAACTCGCCGTCCTTCACTTCGAACGACACTCCATTCAATGCAATCGTCTCCACCTCTTCCGTGCGGAACGACTTTGATAAATTTTCTACTTTAATCATTGTTTTTTTTTATTTGGGGAGTTAAGGAGTTAACTCCTTTTCATAACTCCATTAATTATTATCTTTTATATGTTTTATTGGATTCTCATTCGCCGCCATCCAGCTCTGCACCATCACCGCGACAAAGGAAATCAAGAGGATGATTGCTCCTGCCACTGCTATCCAGGGCCACCACGTGATGCGGTAAGTGTATTGTATTATCCAGTCTTTCATGAAATACAAGACGATGGGCACGGAGATGACAAAGGCAATCACTACATACATGAGGAATGTGCGCACAAGTCGCCTGTGCATCTGGGCATTCGTTGAGCCAAACACCTTGCGCACGGCTATCTCCTTCTGCCTCTGCTCGATGAAGTATGTGGACATAGCTATCAAGCCGAGCATAGAGATGAATATCGCCACGAGGGCAAAAAGGGAGACAATGCGCGATGTACGTATCTGTGCCTCGAACGCCAACTGCACCTGATCGTCGATGAAGCGCGCCTGCTTCTCACCCATTTCCTCATGATAAATCTTGTGATAGAGTCGTGCTATCTCGTTGTAGCCCTCCTCAAGGTCGCCTTCCATCAGTATGTTCAGATTCCAGCAATATTGCACCTTGTCAACCACGGAGATGAGCAACTGGCACTGTTCCTCCTCGATGTTGCGTATGCGGAAGTCGCGGAACGTGCCGCCATATTGCTCCTCAAAATCGTGGTTGAGCAAGTGTATCTTCTTCAGTGTGTTGCGTGGGTCGCGTATTGCGTCCGAAGCCTTTGCAGCGTTCTCCATGCTCTTGTTCATATAATACATTCCCGGATTAGGCTTGCTGCCGTCGGTGAGCGTGAGTCCGTAGATGTCGAAAAACTCCTTCTCCACAATGAAGTGCTGGATTTTCATATCCACAATTCCATCACTGCCTATGAC
Source organism: Prevotella sp. (assembly GCA_022775105.1). GTDB lineage: Bacteria > Bacteroidota > Bacteroidia > Bacteroidales > Bacteroidaceae > Prevotella. Next base: position 1,051 of record JALFIX010000044.1, read on the forward strand.
GGTCTGGTTGTTTCCGCCGTCTGCCGGTGTTCCCATCGACGGACTGACGAGCTTTACGCAGGGCAGATTCATCAGCTCCTGTTTGAAACGTTCGTGCGAATCTACATCGCTTATCGTCAGGATGTTCTCCTGCCGGAATCCCATCGGAGCGTCAGCAAGGTGTTTCATCTGCATCACCATAATCAAGGCGCAGGCGAGCATGGTGATGGTTATGACATTCTGCACCACAATGAACACACGGCTGAACACCATCTTAGTCTTGTGGACAAACGTGCCGCGCACTATCTCCATCGGCTCAACCCTCGACGCCACGACAGCAGGGATGACTCCCGACACAACGCCCGTCACAAGTAGTATGGCAACCAACAGACCCAAGGACAACGGACTGAACATCACCGACATATCCATCTTGGTGCTAAGCAGTTCGCCGAAACTATGTGAGAAGGCAAACGTCAACAGCAAGGCTATTATAAACGCAAGTGCACATAGCATCAGGCTCTCTCCTACGAATCGCATTGCAATCTCCCTGCGTTGCGCACCGAAGAGCCTTCGGGCAGCCATCTCGCGCGCACGCTTTCCCGATTGCGCCACGGTGAGGTTGACATAGTTCATAACGGAAAAAAGCAGTATGACGAGAGCCACCGCCGCAAGAATCCTCACAAGCATAATGTCGCCAAAACGCATGACTCCGTTGTTCAAGGTCTTTGAGAAATACACATCCTTGTATTTCATCGCATAAGGCTGGATAAACATTGCATCGTCAGGCTTTTGTTCGGCAAAATCACTCCAGAACGAGGCATAGCATTTCAACAAGTCCTTCTCACGCCCAATGAACGTCCTGCCCTCCTGCAGTCGGAGGAATAGGCTGCATCCACAAAGATTCACATACCTCTTGAGGAATCCCTCGTCGGTGTCGCAAATGTTGCCGTAGCGCTGGTTGTAGTAGTTCACCACCATGTCGGCCTCGCGGAATATCCTGCCGTCGAGGTCTTTCATCACTGCCGTGACGTGAAGCTTCAGCGAGTCGCGGAATGTTATGGTACGTCCAACGACATCCGTCTCGCCAAAATACTTCATGGCGAAGCTCTCGCTCACCACTGCGGCATCCTTGGTCTCCAAGCACTTTGCGGCATCGCCCTCCTTAAGCGGATAGCCGAAGAAGGTGAAGAACGTGGAGTCGGCGGAGAGCACCTGGGTGCGAAAACGCTCGTCACCCTTATTCAATGTCAGTTCCAGTTCGCTCACTCCACACACCGCCTCAATCTCAGGAAACATCTTCTGGAGTTGTTTCCCGGCATAATGGTGCGTACCGAGATACGTCTCGCCTTTGAATCTCATTCCGATAGCCTCAACGCGATCGCTATCAGGAATATCGCGCGTCACCCGATACTCCTGCCACACATACACACCAATCAGCATGACGAACATCAGCGAGAGCGATAGTCCGAAAACGTTGATGGCAGTATATACCTTGTTTCTTGATAGAAATGTAATGTAAGATTTAATGTTTACTTTATTCATCCTTTAAATATTTTACCGGATTTCCGTTTGCTATTTTATAACTATTTATAACCACTACCGCCACCACCAAGACAAGGAGAACGATAAAACTTGTCAGGAAAACGAGTGGCGATAGGGTTATTTTCTCACTGAACGCCGTGAGCCACTGATTGGAGAGCATTACAGCGGCAATGCAACCCATTGCGAGCGATGGCATTGCTATCCACAGGATGGAGCGGACGAAGATGGATAGTATGTCCATCACCTTTGCACCGTTCACCTTCCTTATGGCAATCTCCTTGCGACGGCGGTTCACCTCGTCGATGGTGTAGCCCACAAGTCCTATCAGGGCAATGAGGAACGTTACCACGCCAGCCGCCATCACCACCTTGCGCAGCGAATCTACATCCCGATAACTGTCTCCTACCAACGAGGGATATGTCACCACCTGCACCTCGCGCCCTGGGCAAAGCCTCTCCACTGTGCGGCGAACGGCTTTCATCGATGCCTCATCCAAATGGTGCAGGCGCACCAAGATATAGGGATTGTTCTTGCGGTTGTAAAACATCACGCTCGGACGGGTGTCGGGATCGGTGATGTTGCCGATATGTATGTTCTCATACACGCCGCAGATAGTAAAGAGGTCATTCTGAGTCTGACTATGCTCACTGATAAACACCTTCCGTCCCACGGCACTGCCCTTCCAATGCAGCATCGAGTCCATCTTCACCACAAAACTGCGACTTACCATCACCTCACGCATAGTGCTGTCGGAGTTCTCGGTAAATGTCTTTCCGTCTATAACTTTTATGTTCATCAACTTCATATAGCCATTGCCCACATAGTAGAGGTCGGCAATGTTAAACAGGTTGCGTGAGTCGCCCGGTACCTGTACATTGTTGCCGCTGGCAGGGTCGAGGGGCAGGCAGGTGCTGCTCGACACCATCTCCACCTCAGACAGTCGTGCCAATTCGTCTTCACACTTCGAGTAGTTCTCGTCCTGCTGACCTCCGTTCACTGCCACCACAGCCAATCGGTCGTAGTCGTAACCCATGTATTTGTCCATCATCATAGAGTATTGCTGATGTATAACTATGAGCATTGCCACGAGCGTAGCCGAAGCCACAAATTGGAATGCGAGCAAGGCAAGTTTCCAGCGACGGCGCGACGTATGGTAGCCACGAAACGCCGATGTGACGGGAACACTTGAGTAAAGCCATGCCGGCACCACGCCGCCCACAACGAGTATAGCCAAGAAAATGGCGGCAAGAATCCATGCCCCGCGATTCAGCACAACCACCTCCACGGGTGCGCCAAGTAGCTGCTCAATGCTGCCCTTGCATACAAATATTAATAATGTGGCAAGCACAGAGGCGATAATCAGGTGGACGAGTGTCTCGGAGAATGTTATGGAGAGCATATTCCTATTGCCAGCTCCAAAGCATTTCCTCACTGCCATCTCGCGACCGCGCGTCAACACGTTGCCTATGATAATCAGCAGATAGTTCATCAACATCGAGAACAGCAACACGGCTGCCAACACCGACAGCAGCATCACCATGGTCTTGGCGAAGTCACCCTCCATGTGCACCTCGTTGGCCTTCACGAGATAGTTGTCAAGCTCTATTCCCGCTTCCTTCATCGCCTTTTGGTCGATGTTCTCCTCTATCATCTTCTTCACACCAGGCTTTATGTCGTCGGGCTTCGCTCCCTTACGCAGTCTCACATATCCATGATAGCACTCGTTGCCCACCCAGTTGTTGGGCGAGTCCCAGTCGCTGACCTTATTCCACGTCGCCATCGAGCAAAACAGATGCTCGTTGCGGAGGTCGGAACTAAGAGGGAAGTTCTCATACACTGCACCGATGGTCAACGACACCTTGGGGAAGTCGCGCGATGTGATTCTCATTCCCATCGCCTCCTCAACACCGCCAAGCCGCTCAGCCAGGTCACGGCTCACGACGCAGTAGAACGGTTGCGAGAGAGCCTTCTTTGCGTCACCAGCAATAATAGTCTGTGGAAAAACGTCAAACAGGCAACTGTCCACAACCCTGCATCGCTCCATTATCCGCTTGTCGCCGACAGCGATAAACTGCCCCTTGCCAAGCAGTTCGCGCCAGCGTGTCGCCGCCTCCACCTGCGGACAATATTTCCGCAGTCCCATTGCCGTGGCACCTGACGTAAATCGGCTTTCTACTTTCTGTCCGTTTAACAATCCCGACAGATAAACCCTGTAAGTCCGCTCATGCCCTGGAAACCAAGTGTCGTAGTTCTTCTCATACCACACCTCGGCTATCATCACCGACCCAAGTGCCAAGCCCACGGCGAGGCACACAATCTTCACGACGTTATGCTGTCCTCGCCGCCCAAGATTCCGTATAGCATTAATTATCTCTTTCACTTTTAATTCTTTAATTTTTAAATATTTTAATATTTTAATTTCTTATAACCAGCACCTCATTATCCTTAAATGCCTCATACCCACTTACGATAACCTTCTCCCCAGGCTCCAAGCCTTCGAGCACCTCGTAGTACTGCGGGTTCTGACGGCCGATGCGGATATTCCTTCTATAGGCCTTATCGCCAGTGCCGTCGAGGACGAAGATCCAGTTGCCGCCAGTGACGGAATAGAATGTACCCTTTGGTATCAACACCGCTTGTTTCGACTCGCCAAGTTGAAGGTCGATATAGTAGGTCTGACCAGTGCGGATGTTCTTCGGACGCTCGTCGGTGAAGGTGAAGTCAATCTTGAAGCGTCCATCTTTTACCTCGGGATATACCTTCCTCACTCTTAGAGAATAGCTCTTTCCGCCATGTGTAAAAGTGGCGGTAAGACCTTGGTGAACACGATCGATATAATGCTCATCCACCTGCGCACGAACCTTATAGTCCGAAAGGTCATTCACCACACCTATCTTCTGTCCTGCACCAACGCTCTGTCCAAGTTCCACGTCAAGCAATCCCACCTCACCATCAGTCTGTGCCTTCACCTCCAGTCTCTCCTTGCGTTGGCGCACGAGAATCACGTTCTTCTGCATAGCTGCGAGGTTGTCGCCCATTTGGTCAACCTGCGACTGGCGCAACTGCGCGTCCTTCTTCAGTTTCTGTTTTACAAGGGCGAGACTCTTCGACGCCAACTCATATTCCTCTTTTGCCTTCAGATAATCCTCACGGCTCACAAGACGCTCCTTGTAAAGCTTCTCCTGATGCTCGTATGCACGACGCTTTGTAGTCACGTCCTGCTCTAATTGCACCTCCTCCTTTTGGTTAGCCAACTTGTCCTGTTCCATAGTGATATGCGTATTGCGCAGCATGTTCTGCTTCTCGGCGAGTTCACTCTCCGCCTGCAGAATCTCAAGGTCGAGATTGGTATTCGAAAGTCGCACGAGCACATCGCCCTTCTTCACCTTCGCTCCTTCCTCCACAACACGCTCCAAGACAATGCCACCCTCCTGAGGCGACACCTGCACCACCTGTATAGGCACCACCTGACCATCCACCGACACATAGTCGTTGAATTCCTTCTTCTCGACATTACCGATACTCAACCCTCGCCTCTCCACCTTCAATGTAGAGGCGAAATTACCAGTGGCAAGCCACACGAGCACAGCCACAATCACAGTGCCACCACCCAGCCAAGGCCAGTATTTCTTAGGCACCCAATACTTTTTCTTTTCAATCTTTATGTCCATAACTTCTAATTTCTAATTCCTAATTCCTCATTCCTAATTCCTCATTCCTCATAATATTCCACCAGCCTCTTCTTTATCTCCGCCATCAACCTCGTCTGCAACAGTCTCACCTTTGAGTTGTGCAGAGACTGTGCCGACGTATGGAGGTCGAATGTCGAGAGCATTCCTTCCTCATATTTTCTTGAGTTGAGGTGATGGGCGATGGAGTCGTTGGCAACCTTACGCTCCATCAGCGCCACCTCTTTTATATATCCGTCGCGGTCGAGCAGAGCCTGACGGTAGTCACTGTTTATCTTGAGCATCGTCTCCTCCCGCTCTATCTCAGCCAACCGCACGTTATTGCGTGCTTTTTTGATATTCTTAATAGCTGAGAAATTAAATAGCGGGATAGACAGCGAGGCATATACATATTCACCGAGATTATCCTTCATCTGCCGTGAGAATGACGTGCCTAGGGCATCCGACGAAAGATTCTTGTAATATCCAGTAGATACTCCGCCGCCAATAGAGATAGAGGGCCACAACCGTCCGCATGCCATCTTATAGTCAAGGCGAGAGATAGCGAGACCAAATTCAGCCTCAGAGGCAAGAGCAACCCACAGCCCCCCTGCCCCCCGGTGGGGGGTATAGGCTGCGCCGAGGTCACTGCATAGCTTCACCCCCCACCGGGGGGCAGGGGGGCCTCCCATCGCCTTCATCAGCTCCACCCTCGCCTTCTCCATTGCCGTGCGCTGATGTTCCACCTGATATTCGTCCTCAGCCACCTGTGCCTCTATCTGCGCCACGTCGGGATAGCTCTTCTCGCCAAGTTCCTCCATACGCCTCGTCTTGTCAAGCAGCGAGCGACTGTCAGCCAATTTCTCCTCGGCAATACGTAGAGCAGCCTCGTTATACACGGCATCCACATATCTCTCCATCACCTCTATTGCCTTCTCGTCCTTGGCAATGGCGAGGGCATTGTCGCTTCGTCTCACCGCAAGACGCGCCTTGCGGAATGCGTTCCACGTCTGCGCTCCGTCGAAGAGCGTCAGCGAACCGCCAACCGAATAACTGTTGTTGAACGTGGTGATAGTGTTATACGTATTAGTCTCGGGATCCACGTTACGACCCCACGAGAACTGCGCCCCCACATTAGCCGACACCGACGGCATGAATCCGCCAAGCGCCGCCCCGCGCTCCTGTCGCGCATTGTCAGCCTCCACCACTTTCTTTCTTATGTCAGTGGCATGTGCCATGGCATAGTCGATGCAACGGTCAAGTGTCCACACCTCCACGCTGTCATGCGTCTGCGCCATCACCGACGATGCAAACATCAACGCCGTTCCGACACTCACTGTTGTCAATAGTCCTTTAATTTTCATATATCTCAAATCTTATTTTATAATTTAAATTGACTTCATCGATGACTGGCTTCACCTTGGCAAAGCTTGAGCAAGCTCAGCTCTGCGTTCGGTTTGCGCCATTCTTCATTCTTCACTCTTCATTCTTCATTCTTCACTCTTCATTCTTCATTTACGAATATGCCAAAACCGTGCCAAACTCATAACCCGCTGATTTCCAACAACTCATAAAAACCCCACAAATACCGACTGTCCAAAATATGGACACACGGTGTATAATAATTAGACACAATTTATTTGAATAACACATAAAAAACTTGCATATCTGCAATCTTTCCCTTATCTTTGCCGAAGATATGACACTGACTATAATTATACTCCTCGTTACCGTGGCGATGTTCGTCATCGGTAAGCTCAGGGCAGACATTGTAGCCCTGTGCGCACTTGTAGTGATGATACTTTGCGGAATACTGACGCCCGCCGAGGCATTGGCAGGCTTCTCCAATCCCGTAGTGATAATGATGGTGGGACTGTTTGTCGTAGGAGGCGGCATACTCCAGACAGGACTTGCCAAGGCGGCAAGCCGAAAGATAATGTCACTTGCCGGCGGCAACGACATCGCCCTCTTTATGCTTGTGATACTCGTCACGGCTGTCATCGGAGCCTTCGTAAGCAATACGGGTACGGTGGCCCTGATGATGCCCATCGTGGTGTCCATGGCAGCGGAAGCACGCAAGAGTGCCTCCACATTCCTCATGCCACTCGCCTTTGCAAGCAGTATGGGCGGAATGCTCACACTCATCGGAACGCCGCCCAACCTTGTCATCGACGGCATACTCCGCGACAACGGATATGACGGTCTGTCCTTCTTCTCCTTCTTCCCCGTCGGCATCATCTGCCTTGCGGTGGGCATACTCGTGATGCTGCCACTCAGCCGTATGCTGCTCAAGAACAAGGCAAACGACAGGGAGAGGCACGGCAAGTCACTGGAACAGCTTATTGAGGAATATCATCTTGCCGGTGAAGTGGCTGCATACCGAGTGGATGTGCGCAGTTCGATTGTAGGAAAGAAAGTGGCGGAACTGAACCTAAGGGCTGACCACGGTATAAGCATCATAGAAATACGCAACGACGTGAAGCGTCATCGCGGTCTTATAAGAAATGTCACCCAGTCGATGCCCACACAAGACACAGTGATAGAGGCCGACGACATACTCTATCTCCAAGGCTCAAAGGAAAAGCTCGACGAGTTCTCCTCAGTGGCAAGTCTTCGTCATATAGCCTCATCAGGCATCAACTTCTATGACATCGGTGTGGCAGAAATAGTGGTTATGCCCGAGTCGCGCCTTGTGGGCACAATGCTCCGCGAATCAAGGTTCCGCGAGCATTACGGTGTGAACATCCTCGGTGTGAAGCGCGGCAAGCAGTATATCACAGCCAACCTGCCCGAGATAAAGCTCCGATCGGGCGACACCCTGCTCATCCAAGGACGCTGGGAAAACATCATAAAAATTGACAAGGAAAACGAGGACTGGATACTCATCGGCCAGCCGAACGAGATGGCAGACAAGGTGACCATCGACTACAAGGCTCCCCTTGCAGCAGTCTTCATGTTGGCGATGGTGTTGGTGATGGCATTGGACATCATCCCCATTGCCCCGGTCACTGCCGTGATAGCCGCAGGACTGTTGATGGTGGTGTGCGGGTGTTTCCGCAGTGTGGATGCCGCCTACAAGACCATCAACTGGGAGAGCGTTGTACTGATAGCAGCCATGATGCCCATGGCCACAGCACTCGAAAAGACCGGCACGTCGGCACTCGTCAGCCATTCGCTCGTCTCGCTTTTGGGCAGCGTAGGGCCCATGGCACTGCTTTGCGGCATATACTTCACCACCTCCCTGCTCACGATGTTCATCAGCAACACCGCCACCGCCGTACTTATGGCACCTATAGCCATGAGCGCAGCCATTGAGGTGGGCGTAAGTCCCCTGCCCTTCCTATTTGCCGTAACCCTCGGTGCAAGCATGTGCTTTGCCTCGCCCTTCTCCACCCCGCCCAACGCGTTGGTGATGCACGCAGGCAACTACACCTTCGCCGACTACGTAAAGGTGGGTCTTCCGCTCCAGATAATCATGGGAATAGTGATGACAATAGTACTTCCCCTTCTCTTTCCGTTTTGAATAAATGACAAAATATCAGGAGGGAAGTTGTACCCCGACCGAGAATCGAACTCGGATCTAATCTTTAGGAGAGACTTGTTCTATCCATTGAACTATCAGGGCGGCAAAACCACAGAATGCGGGTTTTGTGGGTGCAAAGGTACGACATTTTTATGAAAAGACAAAAAATATTTGGGATTATTTTGCGCAATATGCCGATTTAACATTTTTTACGTCATGTTGAATAAACATTTGGGGGTATTATACGTCTTATTTAAGTTATGAAAAGACTAAGTATTATATTGTTCTCCCTGATTGTTGCCATCACTATGGCTGCCCAGGGAATAGTAAAAGGACGTGTTGCCGACAAACTCACCAACGAGAACGTGCAGTTTGTCAATGTCACTGTGACAAATGCCGCCACGGGCAAGATGGCCAAAGGTGCCATCACCGATGCCGAGGGTGCATTCAAGATTGACGGTCTCGCCGACGGCAAGTATAATCTCACCGTATCGTTTGTGGGATATAAGACTGTGGGAAGGCAGTTCACCATTTCCAAGGAACACCGCCAGCAGAACTTCACCGTTATATATATATCCGAGGACACTAAGATGCTGAAGGAGGTGGAGGTGACCGGACAACGCTCACAACTGAAACTGGAAGTAGATAGAAAATCATTCAGTGCCGACCAGATTATTGCCGCGGCAGGTGGCTCAGCAAGCGATTTGCTTGAGAACATCCCGTCGGTGGAAGTTTCTACCGACGGCGAGATCTCGCTAAAGGGCAACTCGAGCGTGGAGGTGTGGATAAACGGCAAGGCAAGCGGACTTACCTCAGACAACCGTGGTGAGATACTGCAACAGATACCTGCCGAGAGCATCGAGCGAGTGGAGGTGATCGACAACCCAAGCGCAAAGTTCAGTGCCGAAGGAAGTGCAGGCATCATCAACATCATACTGAAACGCGACCGCAAGGCGGGCTACTACGGTTCGGTGCGCACAGGCGTGCAGAACCAAGGAGGATGGAACGCGGGAGGAAACATCAACTACTCCAGCGGTGTGATTGACGCCTTTGCCAACGTGGGCTACAGGAAAAGGGGCAACAAGGGAGGTTCGGAGAGCAGGCAGACCTATCTGAACACCAACAGATACCAAAACTACGAGAGTACGGAAGAGCGCGGAGGGCATAACCTCTTCCTCAGGGGAGGACTGACATGGCACGCCACGCAGAAGGACGACATCTCACTGTCGGGTATGGGCATGTTCGGCAACCGCAACGAGAACTCCTTCACCCCGTATCGCTACGGAAAGGTGGGTGCAGCCATCGACGAATACGTGCAATACCGCAACAGCGAGGGCGACGGCGACATGCGCATGATGAACATCGAATGGGGATATACCCATAACTTCAGCGACAAGCACAAGCTCGACCTCAGCGTGGAGATGAACAGATGGAAAAACGACGGACACAACTACTACCGCGACTCAACGGAATGGGCTGACCCTGACGTGGAGACAACTTATTCCTACCAGCACTTCCCGATGTTCATCAACAACAGGTCGTGGGAAGCCAAACTGGAATATGAAAACCAGATTACCGACAAGCTGAAGATTGAGGCGGGCTACAACGGACGCTTCAACCACGAGAACACGCCACAGGAATCATGGGTGTCAAACTCATGGAACGGCGACAACCCCACCGAGGACAAGACGTATTTCAACCGATTTATATATGACATAGACATACACGCCTTCTATGCCACTGCCACAACAAACTTCGGCAAGTTGGGCGTGATGGCAGGACTGAGAGGCGAATACTGGAAGGTAGATACAGAGAGCTACGACTGGGACCAGGAGCACGACGCCACCAAGAGGGACAAACCGTTCAAGAAAGACTATTTTGAGCTTTTCCCCAGCCTATTCCTCAACTACCAGCTGACGGAATCCTCACAGGTGCAGCTCAACTACACGCGCCGACTCCGACGTCCATGGGGAGGCGAACTGAACAACTTCAAGAACACTCGCGACGCGTCGATGATTTCGTTCGGTAATCCAGAACTGACTCCAGAATTCACCCACTCGTTTGCGCTCAACTTCCTAAAGACTTGGCCGGAGCACACACTGTCGTTCGGCAGTTACTACCGCCCCACAACGGATGTCATCCAGCGAATATCCTACAATGACAACGGCGTGATGTACTCCACCAACGAGAACGTGGCAAAGAGCCAGCGCGCCGGTGTAGAGCTGATACTGAAGGACAAGTTCTTCCGCCTGCTTGACCTCACCACAACGGTGAACGCCTACTACTACAAGCTCGACGGATTTGAATACACCATCAACGACTATACCGTGAGCGGCAAGTCGGACGAGAACTTCTCGTGGGACGCCAAGATGATGGCAAGTCTCATCCTGCCCTACGACATATCCATACAGATAACGGGAAACTACAACTCCAAGCGTGTGATAACCCAAGGCTACCGCAAGCCGAGCTTCGGTCTTGACTTCGGACTTCGCAAGTCGTTCTTCAACAAGGCTCTGACCCTCGCCGTCAACTGGCGCGGTGCGTTCAACACCCGCAAGTGGGAGAGCTACACCAGCAGCGACACCTTCGAGCGCTATCAGAAGATGTGGCGCGAACAGCGACTGAACGTCAATATCTCGTGGAACTTCGGCAACATGAACCAAAAGAAGAAGAAGGGACGCGAGGACCAGGAGCAGCAGGACGACAACGGATTCGGCGGAAGCTATGATACTGAAATGTAGAAGGTTTATTGATTAAGAAATATGAGAGCTTGGATGCGCAGCCTCTGGGAGC
>JALFIX010000098.1 GCA_022775105.1 Prevotella sp.
GGAAGATGTAGTTGCTGAGGTGTATCATGTTCCAGATATACTCAGTCTTGTCGATATAAAGCATATCGTTCTCTCTGATTTTCTCAAAGGTCTGTATGCCCACGGGCAGTCGCTTCAGTTGCTTCTTTTCCATATCTCACAAATGTTATGTATCACAATCATTATGAATAACGTCTGCAAAGATACGAAATAATATACATACAACCAAACATTTTCACCTTTTTTATATAAAGTGACAATATCAGAACTGTTCAGCCTTATTGCTACCCCCCGACGACATTGAGATATACAGAGAAACGGCTACCCTTGCCGAGTTCTGACTTCACCTTGATGCTGCCGCCGAGACGGCTCACTATGAGCTTGCATATACTGAGACCGAGACCTGTGCCCTGCTTAAACTCGTCCTTCTTGAAGAAGCGGCTGAACACCATCTTGCGGTCCTCTTCAGACAGACCGATACCAGTGTCCTCCACATAAAGTTCCACCTTATTGGTCTCTTCGTTCACTGTCCATCCCATCGTGATACTGCCCTCGGGCGTGAACTTCGAGGCATTGGTGATGAAGTTGGTGATTACCTGGCGCATTCGTCCCTCATCCACATTCACCATCACGTCATAATCGCTTGCATAGCGGAACTCCAGATGCTTAGGAATTTGAACAAGGAACGTCTGATAGATCTTGTCCATCATCTCCTTCACGGAATACGGCTTGATGACAAACTCCATGTGTCCCGACTCAATGCGCGACACGTCGAGGATGTCGTTCACCAACTTCAGGAGCAACTCGTTGTTGGTGTGAATGGTGTCGATAAAGAGTTTTCGGTCCTCTTCGGTAAAGTCATTTTCAGGCATGGCAAGCAAGTCGGAGAATCCCACGATGGCATTGAGGGGAGTGCGAATCTCATGACTCATATTTGCAAGGAACGACTCCTTGAGCGTAGCCTCCTCAGCCATTCTCCTTGCCTCGTTGAGTTCATATTCCCTGTCCTTAAAGTCATCGATATTCATAAGCATACCAAACGAGCGCACGAAGTTGCCATGAGCGTCGAGTTCGCCCTGACCTCTCATCTGATACCAGTGCAAATCTCCGTTTCCGGCAAAGTCAGCCACAAACTCTATCGTATGCGTTCCACCTTTTAATATTTTCTCCTCACCCTCTATAAACAGGTCGTGATATTCTGGTTTGATATAGCTTAGGAAATTTCCCAAATTCATTATTGTCACCGGCTCTTTCCCGAAGAAATGCCAGAATCCATCACCCATATACAAATACGTTCCTACGCTCTCCCATACGAAGGTGCGGTAGTTCTGCACGGCGAGGTTATACAACGCACTCTCGTGCTTCACCCTCCGTTCAGCCTCAGCCTTCTGCTTCCTCATCTTGAGATATTGCGTCATGAACACTATGATGGCAATGATTGCCAACAGGAAGCCTCCTGCGATTAACGAGTAATACAATTCCTCATGTCGCTCCTTCCATGGCATATTCACGAGTATATATCCCTCAGCCTCAAGTTCCTCATATGTGCGTCCATATTGCTTTGCCACCTTCCAATCCACATAGTAGTCCTTGTGCGAAGGTATAATCATAAACTGTTCAGGCACATCGCCGCTGTTTATCCTTACGACATACTTGGCCAGTCCCTCGGCAATGTCGTCAGCCGAGGAGAAATAACCTCCGATGGTGTTGAACCTGCCAAATCCCATGTGGGTGGCGGTGAGCATCGGATAGGTATTGCCGAATCTTATCATCTGCAATGACGCCGGGTCGTATCTCAGTTGCAGATAGATGTTGTCCTTGAACTTTCTTAGCAGCCTGACGAGGTTCTGCTCCTCTCCCTTGGTCATTTCTTCTCCCTGTTTTCTGTTCAGCCACATTCTCCTGAGCGACAACGGTGTGATGGAAAAGCGGTCGGAGTATTTTGTCATTAGGTCGAGCACACTCTCGTGCCAGTCGAGGTTGTTGATGATGTCGGCTGTGTCAGTGAGCTGAGTGTTTATCAGCTCGCGCATCTTGTTGTCGAGGAATGTGTTGTCAAGCAGGGTGAAGGTCTGTTTTCTTCCCGCCATCTTCTCTGCAAGATGGATGTTCTTTGCCACGTCAGGGGCATCCGACAATCCTGTAACGTTGGGATATTTCTTTATCTGCTCCCAGTTGGGAAACTGCACAGCGGCGAAGATAACGGGTATCTCATTGATGGGTTTCACATTATTACACAGGGTGGAATATGTGGCCTGGTCGCCGATGGTGACTATCATGTCCAACTTGCGCTTGCGGTTGGCAGTCTCCACTATCTCCTTCGCCTTGGTTATTTCCTCTCCCGGTGCCCATCTCTCGCAGTCGAGATAACGGAAAGTCACGTCGGCAATTACATTGTGCTCGTCGAAATGCTTCAGTATAATGCTCTCATAGTCAATGAAGTCGTAACGGCGTTCTGCCTCTGAGAACATCACGAGTATATGTTTGTCAGCCACTTTAGGCATGGAATACCATATCCCAGCGGCAATGACTCCCGTCAATGCCACTATGCCCAATGTCAAGATAATTATCTTCCTTTTAATCATACGGTTTAACTCCCCAAAAACTTAAGATACACCGAGAAGCGGCTGCCCTTGCCAAGCTGCGACCTCACCTTGATGCTTCCGCCAAGACGGATGACAATGGCCTTGCAGATAGAAAGTCCAAGGCCGGTGCCTTGCTTAAACTCGTCCTTCTTATAGAAACGGCTGAACACCATGGTGCGGTCTTCCTCAGAAAGACCTATACCGGTGTCCTCCACATACAGTTCCACCTTGCCCGTCTGCTCGTCCTTTATCCAGCCAAGCGTCACCGAGCCTTGGGGAGTGAACTTACCGGCATTTGTAAGGAAGTTGCCAATCACCTGCCTGAGTCGGCTCTCGTCCACCTCTATCAGTGCGTCGCCCTCGGGTTGCACAAAGTTGAATGACAGATGTTTGGGCATCTGCACCTCAAACGTATGATACACACGCTCCATGATATCCCTCACCGACCATGCCTTGATTACGAAGTCCATCTGTCCCGACTCAATGCGCGACACATCGAGGATGTCATTTATGAGTTTAAGAAGGAGGTCATTATTGGTATGTATGGTGTCGGCAAAGAGTTTCTTGTCCTCCTCGGTGAAGTCGGCATCGGGTTGTAGCAGCAAGTCAGAGAAGCCAATGATGGCATTGAGCGGAGTGCGTATCTCGTGGCTCATATTGGCGAGGAACGACTCCTTCAGCGTAGCCTCCTCAGCCAGTTTGCGTGCCTCTTCCATCTCCTTTTCCCTCTGTTTGAATCCATCTACGTTTATGAGCATACCGTAAGACTTGACAAAGTTGCCATGCTCGTCAAGTATTCCCTTTCCTCGTATCTGATACCAGTGCCACTCGCCATTGCCAAAGAAATCTGCCTTCACATCGTTGGCAAATGTCTCCCCTTTGTTCACATGGTCAAGTCCGTCAATATAGATACCCCTGCTGTCGGGATGGAGCATAGCCATAAAGTCGCCCGAAGTGATAATCTTAGGTTCATGTCCGTAGTGCTGCCAAAAGGCATCGCTGAGGTAAATACTCTGCCCTGCCCTCTCCCAAGCGAATGTCCGACTGTCCTGCACGGCAATATTATACAATGAGTTCTCGCGCTCCAACTGAGCCATCACCTTGACCTTCTGTTTCTTCTCCCGAATGAAGAGGCGCAACAAGATGACGATGACTACAAGCATCACAATCGTGCCTGAATACATAATCAGGGATGAGAGCATTGGGAATCTATCTACCAAAGGCATTCTTATCACGTGATAACCCACGGGCAGCTTGTCGGGGTCGAACTTATATCTCTTAGCCACTTGCCAGTCGAGGTAGTATTCCTTCTTCGTAGGCCTTATCTTGATGTCCTTGGGTTTTGCGCCCGCGAGTATCTTTGCCGCACAATCAGCCATGTCGGCTGCGATATTGTTTACAGATGCGAAGTAACCTCCGATATATGGAGTGCCGGGATCGGTGAATCCCATTGCCGTTGCCGTTAGCATTGGCCAATAATTTGTTGCCTGGATAATCTGCACTGGTGTGGGGTCATACTTCGACTGTATATATATAAGGTCCTTGAACATCCTTGTAACCCTGCGGAAGTTATCACCGTCATTAGGGTCGAGAGGTTCGGTCTTCTTGCAGTTGAGATAGAGGTATCTGAGCGAAAGCACTGTCATTGAGTGCTGGTCGCTGTGCTCGGTGAGCAGTTCCATCACGCTGTAGTCCCAGTTGAGGTTGTTGATTACATACTTAGCCTTGTCCAGTTGGTTGTCTATATCTTCTTTCACTTTCCTGTCGAGGAATGCCCTGTTGAGCATCACGAATGTCATCCTCTTGCCCGTCAATGTGTATGCTGCCTCGATGTTCTTCACGATGTCTATGGGGTCGCTCACGCCCGTCACATTCTCATGGCACGACAGTTGGTCCCAATTAGGAAACTGCACACCTCCAAACACCACCGGCAGTGTGTGCATCATTGGGGTATCGGTGGAAAGAGTGGAATAAGTGGCCTGGTCGCCATAGAGCAGAATCATGGCAAGCGGTTTCTTTGCGTTTGCCCTATCTACTATCTTACGTGCCTCCTCTATCTCGCGGTTAGCCTCCCAATGCCCACAGTTCAGATATTCGAAGGTGATATCGGCATCCACGCCCTTGTTCTTCAGTGCCTTGGCTATAATATCCTCACAGTCGGCAAACTGGTATGCCAGCTTGTTTTCAGAGAACATCACAAGAATGTGCGGCTTGTCATTTTCATCCTCACTGTCTGAGCAGAAAGTTCCGGGATAAACCATTTCTGTTATGACAACGCCGCATATCACCACGATGAGCATAGCCACCGCAGCAAACAACCAACCAATATACGACTTCTTCATACCTTTTTTTATTTTAATTTTAAACACAGAGGCACGGAGGCACAGAGATAATATTTATTAAGTTTTTTTTGAAGATACAGAGATTTTATCTTAATACTCTGTGTCTCTGTGACTCTGTGTTTAATTATTCTTAATTTAAGTAAACCGAGAACCTCGTTCCCTCTCCAAGTTTCGACTTCACCCTGATGTCGCCATCCAGGCGTATGGCCACTGCCTTGCAGATGGAGAGTCCAAGACCGGTGCCCTGCTGGAATTTGTCCTTCTTGTAGAACCGGCTGAACACCATCTTCGCGTCGTCGTCAGAGAGACCGCATCCGGTGTCCTCAACGAATATCTCAACCTTGTACTTACCCTTGGCACGCTGCCATCCCATAGTGATGGAGCCTTGCTTGGTATATTTAACAGCGTTGGACATGAGGTTTCTGAAGATAAGGTCAAGACGGTTCTCATCCAAATCCACACTCTCGTCGCTGCAGTCATCTGGCATTGACAGGCGGAAATCAATATTCTCGGGCACGTTGTCTTTATATTTATTGTACGCACGAGTGACGATAGCCCTCGCACTGTGTGTCTTGATTACAAACTTCATCTCTCCCGACTCCACGCACGACAGGTCAACAATGTCATTGATGAGCTTCAGCAGCAGGTCGTTGTTGGTGAGTATGGCATCGATGAACATCGCCTTTTCCTCGGGGGCATAGTCGCCGTCGGGCATTGCCAAGAGCTGCGAGAATCCCACGATGGCATTCAGCGGTGTGCGTATCTCATGACTCATGTTGGCAAGGAACGACTCCTTGAGCGTAGCCTGCTCTGCCAGTCGGCGGGCCTCGTCGAGCTGGAACTCCTTGAGCTTGTAGTCATCCACCTTGAGCAACATACCATAAGAACGCTTATACTTACCATTGTCGTCAACCACTCCCTTGCCGCGAATCTGATACCAGTGCCACTCGCCGTTGCGATAGAAGTCAGCCTTCACCTCTCCCGAATACGAGTCTCCGCGGTTTACCTTATCCACTCCCGAGAGATACTCCTTGCGGTAGTCGGGATGTATCATACCAACAAACTCGTCAACGTCGCACACATGAGGCTCATGTCCATAGTGATGCCAGAAGGTGTCGCTCAGATAGATGGCCTCGCCAAATCTCTCCCATGCGAAGGTGTGGCTGTTTTCCACCGCCATGTTATATAGCATATTCTCACGCTCCACCTGCTTGAGAGCCTTGCGTTTCTGTTCTCTTTCCTTATATAATATTCGCAACAGGACAATAATGACAATAACGGCGATAATACCCGAACCATAGTTGATGACGAGATACAGTTTCGGATGTTTGTCCTTCCACGTCATATTTACAATCTTGAAGTCCTCTGGCAGGTTGTCCTTGGTGTATCCATGCTTACTCGCCACCAACCAGTCCATCCAGTATTTCTGCCTGTGTATTCTCACGGGTATGTCGGTGGTCTTTGTTCCGCCGAATATCTGCGCAGCCACTCCCGCCACATCATCGGCGATGGTTTCCGCACCGGCGAAATATCCCGCAATAAAGCGGCTGCCCTGTGCTCCGAAGTCAAGCCATGTGGCGGAGAGCATGGGTTTTGTGCTACTCATGTTCACCATCATCTGCGACTCTTGGTCATATTTCATCTGCACGTATGTCATCTTTGAGAATCGGCTCATGGCAAGCATCAGGTTCTCATTGCCGAGCGAGTCCTGCTTGGTGTCCATGTGGGTGTTCTGCTGAAGGTTGTAGAGCGAGAAGGGAGTGATGGAGTATATATCCGGCGGCATGCTGAATATCTCGTAGAGCGTATGCTCCCATCCGATATTATCGACAATGTCCTTCCTACCGGCTATCTGCTCCTTAATCCTCTTCTTGCACATCTTGTCGAGATAGTGTGAGGATAGCAACGTGTTCACTGCGTGTATGCCGCATATCTTTCCTGCAAGATATATGTTCTCCACAATGTTCGTACTGTCCTTGAATCCCACGAGATTGGGGTTCTTTCTCAGCATACCCTCGTTGGGGAACGCCACTGCTCCGAACACCACGGGCACTGTGCGAATCATCGAGTCCTTGGTGGTCATCACCGAATATGTCACCTCGTCACCGATAGTCATCACCAGGTCGGGAAATCCGTTCTTGCCAGCCTCGTTGAGTATGCGTCGGGCTTCATCGATTTCTTCGTTATGGTTCCATTTCTCGCAGTCGAGATAGAAGTAGGAAAGATGGGCATTGATGCGTTTCCTCTTCAATGCCTTTTCGAGTGACTCCCTGAAATCCTCATAGCAATGCAATCCGCTGTGCTGTGAGAATATCACCACAATTTTCTTCTTGTCCGTGTTCTGACAGGCATAAACACCGAAAGCCATGGCCATCACGGCCACGGCAATCGCAATTATATACATTATTTTACGAGTCAATCGAATCATCTCATAATTCTTAATCCCTAATTCCTAATTCCTAATTAAATATATACTTCACCCCAATCTGCATACGCCAGCAGTTGTTGGTGTTGCGGAGCACGTCAAACGTGTGGTCAACGAGCTTCGTCACACCCTCGGAGTCCTTGTAGCTCGCGAGCTTGTATATCGGCTGGTTGTTGGCATCCACACGGTTCTTGGCATCCACCACGAGAGGTTTAACTGCTGCACTGGTGGCACCCTTCTGCAGTCCCCACTTGCTACTGATGAAGTTGCCGAAGTTGAGGATGTCGAAGTTGAGCTGAATGCGGTTCACCTGCTTGCCCACCTTCACCTTCATCTCCTGGGTGAATCTCACGTCGAAGCGGTTATACCAGGGGTTGAACGCTCCGAACGCCTGTGTATATTCACCCTTATGCTTGCTCAGGTAGGGATCCTGGTTGATGAAATCCCAGAATGCGTTCTTCTGGTCATCCACCGTGAATGTGGTGTTGTTGGCAGTGTATTCCATGAAGTTCATCTCGTCCTTCGACTTGGGGATATAGATGAGGTCGTTAGCCATACCGTCGTTGTTGAGGTCTCCATTGTATGTCACGCTATACGAACCGTTCTTCTGTCCCGAATAGAACACTGCGATGCGTGTTGACATGATGTCGTCAGCATAGCTCACCTTATATGCCGCCGAGGCGATGATGCGGTGAGGCGTGTAGATATATCGGGCGTTCTGTGTCTCCTGGATATTGATACCGTTCACCGTGGGCAGGTTGGTCATGGCGTTCTCCACCTGATTGCTCTGCAGACTGTTCATGGTCTTCGATGCCGTCCATGTATATGCCATCATGAGGTCGAGGTTCTTCACCGGGGTCATCTTCACCTGTGCCATCACGTTGGCAGAATAACCCTTGCTTGTGTTTGTCATCTCATAGGCATATCCGTTGTCGCTGTGTATGCGCTTCTCCACGTTACCGGGATAGAAGTAGCGGTTGTCGGGACCTGCGAATCTCTCTGCCGTAGCCTTGTCCATGTCGATGTTGGCATCGTAGGCGGTGATGGCGTTGATGTCCTTCGAGTATGTTCCCTCGATGGTGAAGAGGTTGTCGAATCCCAAGGGAGCCTTCCAGTCGAGCGCGAGGGTGGTCTTCCACACCTGCGGCATCTTGAAGTTCTTATCCACTGTGATGAGGTTGCTCACTGCTCCCGGTTGCGTGGGGAAGAGCTTCTTCTGGTCGTCGGGCAGGTTGGGCACTACCTCCGAGAGCACCTGCTGCGGTGTGCGCACTCCTCCTGCGAGGTATTGCAGCAGCGGGTTGGCTGCATTGGTAATCTGCACTGAGGTCTGAAGCATTCCCGAACCTTCCTGCATCTTACTGAAGAAGATGAGCGGGAATCGACCGGTGAAGATACCCGTACCTCCACGGAATTTCAGTGAACCGTCCTTGGTCAGGTCGTAGTTGAAGCCCACTCGCGGCGAGAAGAGCATCACGTTGCCGGGCCACTCGCCTGTATTGAGTTTCTTGCCGTTGAAGTCAAGTTCTGCCACCGAGGGGTTCTCGTATCTGTGATTGGTGTACATCGGCATGTCCATGCGCACTCCGAGCAAGAGGCGCAGACGCTCGTTCACCTGCCACTCGTCCTGAACGTATGCTGAAAGTCGGTTGTATGTCACATCCGAGAGGGCGCGCTCCTTGCCTGTCAACGACCAGCACATGGCGAACGCCACGGGTGCCTTTTTCTGAAGGAAGTCGTCGTAGGAGGCATAGCGGTAGTAGCCCGCACCGTATTTCATATAGCAGTTGCTTGCCTTGGTGGATTCAAATCCCGCTCCCACGGTGAGGAAATGGTCGCCAAGGGATATGTTCATATTATCCACCACATTCCAGCTCTTCTCGTTGATACCATTGAGCCAGGCGTGAGGGTCATATCCTGCCGACATATAGGCATGGTTCTTGCCGTCGCCGTCGTATGGCTTCATAATCTCTATACATGGGAAGGCGGCATCACACTCGCGGTTGTTGGCGTCGTTGAACGTGAACGAGGCGCGCAACTTGTTGGTGATGTTATTGCCAAAGCGGCTGTTCAGCTCTCCTGCAAGCGAATACACGTTATCCACCTTCTTCCAGTTGCTGCCGTCGAACACCATCGAGTAGATGCTCACACGTCCGTCGCCCATACCCATTCCGGGGCTTGAATAGAGGTTATCCTTCTTGCCGTTGGTCTGGTTATAGCGCAATGTAAATTTATGGTCGTTGGATATGTTCCAGTCGATGCGGGTCATCAGTCGGAAGAACTTGTTGTCGCCGGTGAAGTCGTTATACGAACCGGGATTCCAACCGTACATTGACTGGAGGTCGGAGGCAAACTGCTTCATGTCCGACTCCGAAACACGTGAGATAAGGTTCTTGCCGTCTTCCACTCCGTCCTTTGATGCCTGCCACTGATGCAGCTGCAATGGGGTGTTCTCCAATTCGGCACTTACGAAGAAGAAGAGTTTGTCCTTTATAATCGGACCGCCGAGGGTCAAACCGTAGATGGTGCGCTTGATGTCTCCACGCGGAGCGGTCAGTTCCTCGCCATCCACCCTGTTGCCTCTCAGACTCTCGTCCTTATAGAAATGATAAGCCGAACCGCGGAAGGTGTTTGTTCCCTTCTTCGTCACGGCATTGATAGTGGCACCCATGAAGTTGCTGTTCTTCACGTCGAAGGCTGAGTTCACCACTTGTATGTCCTCAAGTGCCTCCAGTGCAAAGGGAGTGCCTGCCCCGGGCATCATCTCGCGGTCGAGACCCATGTTGGCGTTGAAGTTTGCACCATCCACACTGTAGTTGTTCATACCGCCGTCGCGTCCGCCGAACGAGCCACTACCTATATAATAAGGTGACATGGCGAGAATGTCCTGCAACGAGCGGTCAACTGTCGCCTTGTTTTCGATGTCCTCAGAGGAGAAGTTCTCCGACTAACCGGTCTTGCGCAATGCCGCTGCCTGACCTTTCACAATAACCTCCTGCAACTCATTGCCCGAAGCGAGCTTCACGTTGCACGAATATACTTCACCAAGGCTGATGCGCTTGATGTCGATAACGCTCTTCTTGTGGCCTACATAGCTCACTTCCAAGCGATAGGGTCCACCAGGTGTCAGTCCTGTGATACGGAACTGTCCTTTCTGGTTAGAGATGGCAGAATAGCTTACGCCCGATTCCACCTCTGTCACTTTAACCACGGCTCCCGGCAGGATGTCTTCACTGTCGGTGGTTGTACCTGTGATTGTTGATGTAGTGTTTTGTGCAATGGAAAACACCGAAAAAACCATTGAGAGATACAACATCACTGCTGATCGTCTCACCATTTCAATTCTCATTTAGTACTTTTTACGTTTAACAACTTGCCTCTTGTTTCTTCGCGAGGCCATTACTTTTAATACTTTTTGTTTTTAGGTTAATCATCCCCCCCCCGGAGGGATTCGTATTAATTACCAATTATTTTAAAACTTTTTGCAAAGATACGCAAATAATTTGAAATACATACATTTTCCCGCCTAAATTTAATTAATATTAACTAAAATAATACTCAACTTATTAACATAATGGAATATTTAAACAGTTCATAGGAAAATATGGATATTATAGATTTGTCCTGGTCGAATATTTTTCCAATTATCCTTGCATATCTCAGGATAAATTCGTACTTTTGCACTCTCAAATCACATTATATTATATATAAATATGTACGTAAAGGCAAAAGACATAATATCCACACTTCTCTCAATGGGCGACGAGTGGCAGAGGGAGAATCTCATTCGGTTCTTCAAGACCGGCAAGGGAGAATACGGCGAGGGCGACAAGTTTATCGGCATAAAAGTGCCCGACACTCGTATCGTAGTCAAAGAGGCACGCTTGCGGGTGCCACTCGAAGAGATAGAGATTCTGCTCAATTCGGAATGGCATGAGGCGAGGCTCTGCGGATTCCTCCTGCTCGTGGAGGATATGAAGGCGGCATTGCCAAAAGCACGCCAAGTGCCGACGGTAAACGCCGAACGACGCGAGGAGATTGCCCGCTTCTATCTGCGCCATGCCCGCAAGGCAAACAACTGGGATCTCGTCGATATGTCATGCCCCAAGATTCTCGGCAAATGGTTGCTATTTCCCCAAGCCGACGGCTCGATGCCCGACCGCAAAATCCTCTACCAACTTGCAGCAAGCTCCAACCTGTGGGAACAGCGCATCGCCATGGTGACATGCTGGATGCTCATACGTGCCGACCAATACGACGACACCCTCCGCCTCGCCACTATTCTCCTTCCCCATCCCCACGACCTCATCCACAAGGCTGTAGGCTGGATGCTCCGCGAGGTTGGTAAGCGCGATATGCCCACCCTCGAAGCCTATCTCAATGAACATGCCCACGAGATGCATCGCACCACCCTCAGATATGCCATAGAGAAAATGGACGAGAACAAGAGACAATATTATATGAAATAAAATTATTGAACACAGAGACATTTAAAAACTCTGTTACTCTGTGCCTCTGTGTTTAAATTAGAAAATGAACAAGATCATAGATAGTTTCAGGCAGGCTGTGCCTGCATCATGGAAAAGCACCAAGTGGCTGCTCAAGCTGATGATACCCATATCATTGGCGGTTACTCTCATGCAGCATTTCGGAGTGCTCGCATGGATTGCCACATGGATTAACCCGCTGTTCGTCCACTTCGGGCTTCCGGGAGAATCGGCAGTGGCATTCATATCGGGTGCCACGGCTGGCACATACGCTGGCATTGCGGTGATGATGTCCATTCCGCTCACCATGAAGCAGGCCTCGATACTTGCCCTCATGATTGCCCTGTGCCATGCCTTGCCAATGGAATGTGCAGTAAACAGGAAGACGGGATCGTCGTTTTGGAAAATGGGCGCGATACGCATTGTAATGGCTCTCATCTGCGCCCTCATTCTCAACGCCTTATTGCCCGATATGCCGGGGAAGTATATCTATCTCGGCGCAGAGGCTGACAGCAGTTTCGGGGAAGTGATGACAACATGGGTTATATCACAGATAAAAATGTCGCTCATGGTGGCGCTTATCATCTACTCACTGATGGTAGTGCAGCGTATGCTCGAAGCCTATCGCCTGCTCGACCCGTTATCGCGCATGCTCTCGCCGCTGATGTCGCTCTTCGGCTTGCCACGTCATGCCTCCTACATGTGGCTCGTAGGCAATGTGTTGGGCATCAGCTATGGCTCTGCTGTGATGGTGGAACTCGAAGACAAAGGTCTTGTGACTCGCGAGGAGGCAAACGACGTCAACTATCATCTCATCATGAACCACTCCATGCTCGAGGACACCATCGTCTTCGCCGCCACCGGCATCTCCGCCCTCCTCTTGATATCCACCCGCCTCTGCTTCGCCCTCATATTGGTGTGGGGAAGGAAGATTGTTGGAAAACTATAGCCCAGAAAGGTTGGGATGCGCAGCCTCTGGGAGCGTGGGCGTCCCGCCCGCGGCCTGTCGAGAAAGCATATTTTTCTCTTACTATTATTTTGATTTCTCAAACTGATTTCTGAATAAAATCGACTATAGCCTTCAGCACATCAACGGATATGGTTTCCTCGATCTGTTGATATTCAACCACATTCCCTGTCGTGCAATGCTGGAAGAGATGATTCAGCCCTTCAAATGTTACTATCTCTGGCTTGCAGTTCACAAGTCCTTCCTGCAAGGCTGAGATATTCTTATCGCAATCCACCTGCATGTCCTTCTTTCCGTTCATCGCCAATACCGGACATTTGACTTTAGGTAAATCCTGTCTTATATCCAATGAGAAAATATGGCGCATAAAAGGAGTATCGGCTTGCTTCATCGCCATTTCAAACAACTGCCTCAGCATCAAAGGCACATCCTTGCGGTCAACTTCCTCCACGCTCTTCCCGGCTCCTAATGTATCGAATGCGTCCGACAATGCCTTGCAATAGCCATCCACCGTCTCCGTAGTCATTCCCAACGGAGCCAATCCTATGCGGTTCTGCATTATCAGCGTCTCCTTGCCCGAAATGGCCATTCCCGCCATCGACACCACGAAATCTGTCTTACCCTCACTGGCGAGCATAAAGGCAATAGTGCCTCCCTCGCTATGCCCAAGCACTCCTACTTTCTTAAATCTCTTGCGCAGGTATTTCAACCCTGCCTCGGCATCTTGCTTGAAGTCGTCGGTAGTGAAGTTTGAGAACACTATCGTCGAGTCGCCATAGCCTCTGTCGTCATAGCGCAGTGATGCTATTCCCTCGCGTGCCAAGGCATCGGCAATCACCGCAAACGGTTTGTGCCCAAACACCTCCTCGTCACGGTTTTGCTGTCCACTGCCAGTAACCATAAGCACAACCTTGGTATTCTTGTCGCTGTTCTTCGGCAGTGTCAACGTACCATTGAATATATATTTACCATTGCTGAATGTCACTTCCTCCGTGGTATAAGGGAAAGGAGCAACGGGAGTCTGCGGACGGTTGACCTTAGGTTTCCCCGGCATAAGGGTCATTGGGAACGACATTCCGTTTTGCATAAACGTTCCCTTTATAGAGTTCCCATCCATTGTTCCCTCAAATGTAGCCCTTGCCATAGGAATCTTCACACGTATCTTGCCGCCGTCCAGCGTCTCCTTCTCTGCCTTAATCCCCTTCGCTCCCTGCGAGGGAGAATCAAGTGTACACCCGTCAGCACCGAAATTGAAAACCAACGGCAACTTCATCCCCTGGACCTCAATCTCACCGCTCCAAGCCCCTTCCTGGGCATTAGCCATAAGCGACATGCCAACAAAAACCAATATAGCAAATAATCTTCTTACATTTTTCATATCTCATTTATTACAAAAATCCATTGCAAATATACACAGAATTATCAGAACAACAAAACGAATAACGGCTTTTATATATAAAAAAGGTTAAGCAAGATAAAATTCTTTAATAATCAGTAGGAGAATAAAATAACTTGATTATCTTTGCAACTGTTTAAAAACAAACCAAAGATGAATCACGAAGAAACGAATCCACGTAGCAAAAAAATGCTTGACACCAAGCATTCCATGAAGCGCAGAACCCCTTGGCACGACTACCACCGACAGGGCACTTACATGCTTACACTGGTGGTGAATGAACGCATGCCGTTATTCGGCAAATTAACAGGCAATCCCGACCTATCCACTGAGCCAAGCAACAAACCCGCTGTTGAATACTCGGAATTAGGCAAGTGCATCCTCAATGAGGAAATGCAAAAGATTCATCTGTTTTACCCCATGGTGGAAGTATGGAAGGTATGTATTATGCCCGACCATATTCATATAATAGTAAGAGTAATCGAGGATATGCCCAAGGACAAGCACCTTGGCAAGGTGATAGCCGGATTCAAGGCTGGATGTAACAAAGCCTACTGGAGACTTTTCAACATCACCGAAACTCCAAGAAAGGGACTTTTCGAAGCAGGATACAATGACAAGATTCTTATTCACGACAATCAACTTGACAACTGGAAGGCATACCTTGACGACAATCCCCGCCGCCTTTTCCTGAAACGCAACAATCCCCAACTCTTCACGGTGCTCCATAATATGGAGGTTGCAGGCCGAAACTGCCAAGTCATAGGCAACCGCTTTCTGCTCGACATCCCCGACAAGATGGCAGTCATCGTGCATCGCAGCTATACTGACGAAGACAATGCCCGACTGCGTGAAGAATGGCTTCTGTGTGGCGAGCGAGGCGGAGTGCTTGTCAGCGCAGCCATTGCACCCAAGGAGAGGGAAGTGCTCCGCGAGGCCATGAACCGCGGCTACCGCATTATCCTCCTGCGCGAGAATGGCTTCCCACCATTATACAAACCATCCGGCGAGAGCTTCAACGCCTGTTCCGCCGGTCTTCTCCTCCAAGTCAGTCCCTGGCCCTTCCACATGGAAAAGAGAACCATCACCCGTGCCCAATGCCTCGAGCTCAACTCCATGGCGGAGCAACTCTCCCGCCCAGCCACCACTCCCCAATAGCCCCCCAAGTAGCCCCAACACCCCCGCCCGCCCAGCCACCAATGCCCCCGCCCGCCCAGCCACGAATGCCCCGCCCGCCCAGCCACCGTTCTCGACAGTTTTGCTGTCGAGACCCCCCCCCCACCCAGTCTCCACCTCCACCACCAGCCCTGCGGAAGTTGTGAAACAGGTGGAACAGGTAGAAACCAAGTGCTTTCATCATCTGATAACATTATTAACCTTAACGCCCCAAGGTTAATATCCTTAGTGGCGCAAGGTTAAAATGTTGATTGTCCATAATGAGATAATAATTGCTTGTCCTACACCATTTGGTGAATACATCAACTATCTTTTGATGTGAATATGCATCCTCCATATCCGAGAATACCAACCATCATTTGGGTCGTTCTTATTTCCTTACGAGTTTCCGAGGCTTTTCAGGTGAACGCAAAATAATAGACAATTAAGGCCTGCTCTCTTTTTGTGGAGAACACTGCATTTTAGGGGATAAGCGACTGGATTAGTGAGATTTAATTCTCTTCAACACTGCACTAACACTGCACTAACACTACATATAGACTACATATCTCCACAGCAATCGGTTTGTAAATAATTACTACTCGAATAGAGATGTAGTGGCAGTGCAGTGTTTATGTAGTGTTTATGTAGTGTTGAAACTGTTTAACATGCTGATAATATGTATATTAGACGCAAAAATGCAGTGTTTCCCGAAAAAAGAGAGCTAGCATTGTATTAGGATTTCCAAATCTTAAAATACTTAAATAATACATCTAATTATGAGCCTTTATGTTAAATAGTGTATTCAAAATCCGCATTTTTACCCTATTTTTAGAGCAGAAAAGAGGCTCATCCTCCGTTCATCCTTCATTCATCCTCCGTTGTTCCTTCGTTCATCCTTCGATTAAATATAATAAAAGTTAAGAAGGATGATGCTTGGAACAACGTAGTAGCATCTGATGATAAATAACGATACTTGTCAAATATTATTAAAATATAGACTTTGGGCAAAACTTGGATTATTGATTGTTTATCGAGGAGATGACGAAGGTGACGTGATAGCCTGTTTGCGGGACTGGGGCAAGGGATAGTTCGTAGCCTTGCATCATCAGCACTTGGCGGGAGAGGGGGAGACCGATACCTGAACCGTGGTGCTTGGTGGTGTAGAAGGGGATGAAGAGGTCGCGGTGGTGTTCAGGGGGGATTGGGGTGCCGTCGTTGCTGATGTAGAGACGGTGGGCGAGCCATCGTGTGGAGATGGTGGTGGCTCCTGCCTCGGCGGCATTCTTCAATATGTTTATTATTGCCTGGCGAAGGAGATTGGGGTCGATGGATATTGTAAGAGATTCGGGGATGTGGATATGCCATTTGAGTGAGGGATACATACAGGCGAGGCCGGAGATGAAATCCCGCAAGGCAATATCCTCAGGCTCCGGCTTTTGTATCTGCGTCATCTTGCGATAGCTATCGACAAAGGCGGCAAGGGCGGATGTTGTGTCGTGAATTGCCTCGATGCCCTCGTGATATGGGGAGGACTGGAGGGAGGGCGAGGCGAGATATGACTGGCAAATACTAAGAATCGGGGTTGTGGCATTGTTGATTTCGTGGGTGAGCACACGGGTGAGTTTCTCCCACGATTCCACCTCGTTTTGGGCAGTCAGGCGACCGATGTTGTTCTCCATGTCGTTGAGGGCATCAAGCAGGGCTTTCTCGCCGAAGAACATTCCTTTGTTTGGCACACGGAAGGTGAAATCACCATTGCGCACTGCCTCGCGCATGAGGAAAGCCCTTGTGCGCAATATTCGTTGATGACGAATGAACGATACAAGCAACAACAAAACGATTATTGTCAATAAAATAGCGACACCGATGAGCATAGCCAAATTTTAAATTCTAAATTTAATTCTTCTTTATCTTCGAGTAGAGGGTTTGGCGCGTGATACCGAGTAGTTCGGCAGCTCGCGAGATATTGCCATGACACTTGTCCACCACCTTGCGCACATGCTCAGTCTCCACACTTTCGAGGGTGGCTACATTGTTGTTGTTGTCGATGGCATCCTTGAGGGTGCGGACGAGTTCGTCGTTGTCCCACGGTTTGGTGATGAAGTCGGCGGCACCTGCCTTCAGTCCTTTCACTGCAAGACGGACATCGGCAAAGGCTGTCACTAACACAACGGGTATATCCGCATGCAGGCGATGGATGGAGCGAAGCCACGTAAGTCCCTCCTGACCGCTGTTCATACCGATGGTGAAGTTCATGTCGAGCAGTATCACATCCACCCTCTCCTGTTGGAGCAAGGCAAGCACTCCGTCGGGATTTGGCAGCGTGAGGATATGCTCAAACACATCGGCAAGGCATATCTTCAATGCCGTCAGTATGGCGGGATTGTCATCCACTATCAATATCGTTCCGTATTTCATATTATTGGGATTAATCGCTTGCAAAGTTAATCATTTCTGCCGATACGGCGAAATAAATCGGGAGAAATGTATGAAAATCACACATAAGTCTGTATGATTTTCATACAATCCACCTTTGGAAGCAAGAAAAGTCTTGGTGGTTTGGAGGCAAAAATGTAACTTTGCAGCAGGTTTTTAAACACAGAGACACAGAGACACGGAGAAAAATTAAGGTATATGAAGATACAGAGAAAAATAAAAACTCTGTGACACTGTGTCTCTGTGTTCAATAAAAAAAACAAAAAGATATGATAAGAACAGAAAACATCACGAGAATCTTCCGTACGGAGGAGGTGGAGACGATAGCACTCAATGGAGTGGGTATCGAAGTGAACGACGGCGAGTTTGTCGCAATCATGGGACCTTCGGGCTGCGGCAAATCCACGTTGCTGAATATCCTCGGACTGCTCGACAGTCCCACCGAGGGAAAATACTGGCTCGGCGACGAGGAAGTGGGACACCTGAAAGAACGCGAGCGCACGGCATACCGCAAGGGGCGCATTGGATTCGTGTTCCAGTCGTTCAACCTCATAGACGAACTGACAGTGGAGGAGAATATCGAACTGCAACTGAAATACCTCGGCGTGGAGAAGAAGGAGCGCAAGAAGCGCGTGCTCGACATACTGCGCAAGGTGAAACTGAGCCACCGCATGAAGCATTATCCCCACCAACTCTCAGGCGGTCAGCAGCAGCGTGTGGCAATAGCGCGTGCCGTGGTGGGAAGACCGAGCATCATCCTCGCCGACGAGCCTACGGGTAATCTCGACTCAAAGAACGGCATGGAGGTGATGGAACTTCTCTCCGAACTGAATCAGGAGGGCACCACCGTGGTGATGGTGACTCACTCGCAGCACGACGCGACGTATGCCGGAAGAATCATTAATCTGTTTGATGGACAAGTGGTTGAGAGTTAAATGAAGAGTGAAAAATGAAGAATGAAGAATGATTATGAAATCATATTTTAAGTTTTTATCAGGCAACAAGCTTTATACGGCTATCGAGGCATTCGGACTATCGGTTGCCTTGGGGTTTGTTGTCATCCTCGGAGCCTATGCCATGATGGAATATGGCGTGGGCAAAGGCAATGAGAAGGCAAAGGAGATTTATGCCGTGGGCAGCGGCGACTATCTCGGTATGACATGGGGAACGGCTCAGGAATTTTTTCCTTCCATTCCCGAGATAAAGGAATGGACAAGGGTTGCCACCGCCAACAATATCCCCGGGTTTATGGTTGGCGAGACGTTCTTCAAGACTTGCGCATACTGCGTTGACCCTAATTTCTTTGAGTTCTTCGGATATGATGTCCGTGGATGCCGACGCGACAGGGTGCTTACATCCGAGAACGAAGCCATCGTGAGCGAGTCGTTTGCCGCCAAGGCTTTCGGCAATGGCGATGCCATCGGCAAGACATTGAAATACGACACCCTCACGTTCAGGATAACGGGAGTGATGCCCGACTTCGGCAAGTCTGACATCTTTGAGCCATACGATGTGATGGTTTCAATGAAATACGCGGAAGAGCTGACGGCAAAGATGGACAACTTCGGCGAGACTGTTCCTTTCATACGCCTCGACAAGGATGCCGACCCTGCCAAGGTGTCGGACAAACTGCTCGACAAGTATGTGGATTACTGGAAAGAATTTGAGTATTCACGCGAGAATGACGGCAAGTTTCTGTGGGGCTCGACGATAGTGCGCTTGGACAAATTATATTTCTCCACTATCTCCAACTGGAAGTTCCGCCAAGGCGACAAGAAGTTGGTTGACATCCTGCTTGCCGTGGCCCTTGTGCTTCTCGTGTGCGCCATATTCAACTATATCAACCTCACCGTGGCGCAGGCCGGCAAACGGGCAAAGGAGATGGCAACACGCCGACTGTTGGGCGAGAGCGTGTGGGGTGTGGTGGTAAGATATTTCAAGGAGTCGGCATTGTTCACGTCAGCCTGCTTCATCATCGGTCTGCTGTTGGCACTATGCCTGCTGCCCGTGTTCAACGACATGCTCAAGACGCAAATCTCTCTCCCCGTGTCTCTGTTAGTGTTTCTAATCACCGTGGCAGCACTCCTTGTTATATCAACTGTTTGCGGCATCATTCCCGCCATGGTAGTGTCGCGGTTTAACCCCATCGACGTGGTAAAGGGCAGCCTCCGGATTAAGAACAAGATGTGGTTCAGCAAGGTGTTCATCACCGCGCAGGGCGTGGTCAGCACGGTGCTCATCGCCGTGGGATTGACAATGACCTTGCAAATGCACCATCTCTACACACTTTCCTACGGCTACGACAAGGAAGACATCATCATGGCATATACAAATGATGTAGGCTATAGCCTTGACAAGCAGATGGTTTTGGCAAACCGGCTGAAGGCCCTGCCCGAGGTAGTGGAGGCAACGCCAGGTGGAGGGACACCATTACAATGCGGTGCCAATGGTGTGCATGACGTGAATGACAAGGTGTTGTCATGGGTGGCGATGTGCCGTCTCGACTCCACTGCGATGAAGATGTTGGGAATAAAGGTGATTGAGCAATACTGCGAACCAACCGAGGGAAAGGTATGGGTGACTGAAAGCGGGAAACGCTTTTGGGGTGTGTCGGCAAAGAAACCATATTTTGGTGTCAAGAACGGAAAACCCGAATATGAATGTTGCGGAGTGATAGCCGACTATCGTGCCGGAACTGCCATGCCAAACGCGATGGACAAGTGTTACAACGGCATCATGGTGGCTCCCCACGATGGCTATTTTTATACAATGCTCATCAAAACACGTGGCGACCACGACAAGGCTCTTGCCGCCGTGAAGAACACTTGCAGCATGGTGACGAAAGAAGTTAGGGGTATGCCACTTGAAATGAATTGCAAATACATCGACGACATATTGAGCGATGGACTGAAGACCCAGCGCAACACGATGTCGCTCGTCCTTACCTTCATGCTCGTCTCGATACTCATCTCCGCCCTCGGCATGTTTGCCATGTCGGTGTATTACGGTGAGCAGCAGCGCAAGCAGATTGCCCTGCGCAAGGTGATGGGAGCCACGGTAGCGAGTGCCGTGTGGACACTCTCGCGCCGATTCCTCGTGATGTCGTTGGTGGCTATAGTCCTGGCCATACCGTTGAGCATAAAGGCAATGCGCCATTATCTCCAGGACTTCACCTATCAGATACCGATGCCATGGTGGACACTTGCTGCAGCAGCCCTCTTCACCCTCGTCATAGCTTTCCTCTCCATCATCAGCCGCACGCTGAAGGTGGCTACCGCCAATCCCGTGGAGAGCATAAAGACGGAATGAGAGTTATTTTTATATTAACACAGAGGCACAGAGTCACAGAGAAAATATTTATATTAAGGTATAAGAAGATACAGAGAAAAATAGGAACTCTGTTTCTCTGTGACTCTGTGTTCAACAAAAATCTGTGACTCTGTGTTTGTTAAAAAACGATAAGGCGGACAAGTTTGGTGATGACATTCTTGCCCGCCTTGTCTTTTTTTTGTACTTTTGCATCGTTATCTCAAAAAAAGGCAATGAAGAAGAAAGGCAATATACTGATTATCGACGACAACGAGGCCATGCTCGTGTCGCTTAGGATGCTACTGAAGAACGTGTGCGAGGATGTGCAGACATCCACTAATCCCAACGCCATTCCTACGCTGATGCGGAGGAAGAAACCCGACGTGGTGCTGCTCGACATGAACTTCGGGCGTGGCATCAACAATGGTAACGAGGGTATGTTCTGGCTCAAGGAAATAAAGCGCATGGATTCGGATGTGGCAGTCGTCCTGTTTACGGCTTATGCGGATATTGACCTCGCCGTGAGGGGAATAAAGGAAGGTGCGGCAGACTTCATTGTGAAGCCGTTTGAGAACGAGGTGCTGATAGAGAAGATAAAGAAAGCGGTTCCCAAGCCCCCCACGGCCCCCCTGCCCCCCGGTGGGGGGTTCTGCCATGCGGATGATGGTGCGCAGCCACTCCCCCCTCCGGGGGGCGGGGGGGCCGCTCTTCATGATATGGTTCAGAAGGTTGCCCCCACTGACGCCAACATCCTTATCACGGGCGAGAACGGAACGGGTAAGGAGGTGTTGGCTCGTGAGATTCACCGGTTGTCGAGACGATCGGGAAAGCAGATGGTTACTGTGGATATGGGTGCCATCACCGAGACGTTGTTTGAGAGCGAACTGTTCGGATATGTGCGTGGAGCATTCACTGATGCCAAGAGCGACAAACCGGGGAAGATGGAGTTGGCAGAGGGCAGTACGCTGTTTCTTGACGAGATAGGCAATCTCTCCTACCCTCTTCAGGCAAAACTGCTCACCGCCCTTCAGCGCAGGACCATCACACGCATCGGAGGTACGAAGGAGATACCCATCAACATCCGCCTTATCTCCGCCACCAACCGCAACCTGCAGGAGATGGTTCGAGAAGGAACATTCCGCGAAGACCTTCTCTATCGCATGAATACCATCTGTCTGCACTTGCCGCCATTGCGCGAGCGCAAGGAGGAGATCATCCCATTGGCAGAGCAGTTTATCAAGCGATATTCGGACTTCTATAACAAGACACCACTCGAACTCGACGACAAGACACGCCAGCAACTGCTCGATTATAATTGGCCTGGGAATATCAGGGAATTAGAACATACAATGGAGAGGGCGGTGATATTGGAAAGCCCAAACTGCCTCAGCCCCCTCCTAACCTCCCCGAGGGGAGGAACTGAGAATGCCTCTGCGCTCGATGGTAACCAGGCTCTCCCCCCAGGGGGAGTTGGAGGGGGGCTGAGCGGGCTCTCCCTCGCCTCCATGGAGCGCGAACTCATCGCCCGCACCATCCATGATTGCGAAGGCAATCTCTCACTTGTGGCGCAACGTCTTGACATTGCCCGACAGACCTTATATAATAAAATAAAGAAATATGGACTCTAACGTCATCATCGCCATACTCTGCACGGCAGCCGTATTCTTTATAGTATGCCTTGTGCTGCACCGCCGCTACCGCCGCACCATAGGCAAGGTGACGTTCCTCTTTAATGCCATCGACAACCTCGACTTCTCGTTTAACTTCACCGAAAAGGGACACGACAAGCTCGTAAACGAGTCGCTCAACCGCATACGACGCATACTCGAGACGGCACGCCGTGAGGCTATTGAGCGCGAACGTTATTACGAGCAGATTATCAATGCCGTGTCAACAGG
>JALFIX010000103.1 GCA_022775105.1 Prevotella sp.
GATTGGGAATTAATCTTGGATTAACACAGATTTTGGCTGCGCATGAGAATCTGTGGTAATCGAAATATCTTTGATATTAAAAAAATCTGTGATAATATAAAATAAATATATTAATCTGTGATAATCTGTGGATAAAAAACATCTGAATCTGTGATAATCTGTGGATAAAAATCATAAAACATTATGGCAACAAGAACGAAGAAAGAGCAGGAAGAGGGCACCAAGAAGGTGACGCCTGCTGAGAAGAATGTTACCTCCACACGGGGGTATGGAAAGTATGACCTGAAGACGGGGGAGTTTACTTACAAACCGTCGAAGGTGGGTGAACCGGCTAAGGTGAACGTGAAGACCGAGGGAAAGTCGGAGGTGTATGAAACATCATCGAAAAGAAAACCGATGATGGTGATGACACTCAAGGCCAACAAGGACTCAACAGACCCTATAGGCGACATGTATGACGACTTCGTGAAGTTGGCGGCAAAGCGCGGCGAGAGCGTTCCGCCACTTGTGGGAGGACGTATGCTGATTGATGGCGACAACATCAAGATGAACATCGACGACGGGGAACGAAAGGTGACATGCCAACTCATGATGACGTATGAGGAGGCACAGGAGCCAAACAAGTTTCTCGCGTTGTTCCACCGCAAGGTGTTCTCGCAGTTGACAATTAACAAGAAACTGTTTAATTAATTCGTTATGTTTGACTATAGTTTTAATTTTAATCTGCCGTGCCAGGAGTGCACGGCAGAGGTGTTTGAGAAGCTCGTGACATCGGACAAGGTGAGGCGGGCCATCGCCAAGGCGAGAGAGTGCGAGGAAATAATCAGACACAGCCCCCACCCAACCTCCCCGAGGGGAGGAGACAAGAATGCTTCGGGCACAGAAACCAATGGAGGGAGTAACCAAGCTCTCCCCCTCGGGGGAGACGGAGGGGAGCTGGATGGGCTGGAGTTTATTCGTCAGCTGGAGGCGGAGAAGGCCAAGGCAAAGAGGACACTGCCTTGCCTGATGTTCCAGGCTACGTTTGATGCTAATACAGAGGGTGAGACACCCTCTGCTCCTGGGCAGAAGAGATGGCGCAACAACAAGAACGCCCGGCTCAACGGACTGTTTATCGTGGATATGGACCACGTGGCGCATCCGGCAGAGTTGCACCGGAGGAACATGGAGGTGATGAATGAAACCGGAATCGCCGACCGCCTCATGCTCGCCTTCATAACCGCCTCGGGACACGGACTGAAATACGTACTGAAAGCTGATGCCGCCACCGGGGACATCGCCCAAAACCAGGCATGGCTATGCGAGGAACTCGGCATCGAGTATGACAAGGCCTGCAAGGACGCGGCACGCATATCTTACTGTCCATCCAAGGAGGATGTCCTATTTATTAATCATGAAATTTTTGAATACAACAATGAAGATTATGACAGACAATTTGGTGGAAAATATAGGGGAAGCCCCCACCAAACCTCCCCGAGGGGAGGAGACAAGAATGCTTCGAGCACAGAAACCAATGGAGGGGGGCTCGGAGGGCTTCCCGACCTCTCCACCCTCTCCTTCTGCGGAGTCGCGGGGGGACTTCTCAAGCTGCTGGACGCATACACGGCGCTATTTGCTCGGCAAGACTGGCATGACGGAGTTCCCCCTGATGGACAGCGTCATGGTTTTGTTCTCAAGATGGCTACTGACCTCAGGTATGCGTGCGACATGGAGAGGGATAGACTACTCGCGCTACTACGCAAGAGTGCGGCTGGAGCTACAATCCACGCCCGCGACCCCAAGGAACTCGGGCGCATCGTGGATGGAGCTCTCTCTTATAAGAGTATCTGCGGATATCCCCAGGCAGTCAGAATGGCTTGTAAGAATTGTGGCATCGAACTGCCTTACTGGGGACCAAGAGAAATCATTGACGAGGACAATGCAATCGATTATGACTTGTGGGCTTCACGTCTGCTGCCTCTCCTTCATCCGGACAACCCACGAGACATATACGCCCGCGCCATTGGCAAAATGGATGACAAGGTCAAGCTCGGCGCAGTCCTGGTGGCAGGTGCAATGGTAGGAACGTATCTCACCAACTGCTACTTCCAGCACTACGACGCAAGGCTCTACCGACTGTCGTATCTCGTGTATGTCATCGGTCCGCCCGCCTGCGGAAAGTCGTTCCTCGTGGATCTCGACAAGGTGCTGATGTATCACATGAAACAGCAGGACGAGTCGTACCGAGTGATTGAACGCCAGTATGAGGAGAAGAAGGAGATGATAGCGCAGACCAAGGGCGCGAAACCCTCGGAGGTGGAGCCAAGGCCACACATGCCTATCAGATATATCCCGTCGTCCACTTCAAACAACGTGCTCTACCGCCGACTGCGTGACGCCATCAACGAGGATGACCCTAATTGTCTGCACATGCACCTGTTCACCACCGAGTCGGAACTCGCCACCGCCCTGAGGGCGCAGACGGGTTCGTGGGCAGGCAAGCAGGACCTGGAGCTGAAATCATTCCAGAATGAGTATGCGGGAGTGGATTTCGCCAATTCCGGCTCAGCCAACGGACTGCTGCAGATAAACTGGAACCAGTGTGTGTCGTCAACTATGTCGAGCGTCAACAAAAAACTGCGCGGACAAGACCTCGACGACGGATTCATCACGCGACTCGCGCTGTGGTGGATGCCGCCAACGGAGGGGGAGATCATCGACTACAAGGGCGACCAACAGGTGCTCTTCGACGACATCAACATGGCTCCCGACGACATGGGGTTGGTGGAGATGTGCCAAGAACTTGACGCCCTGTCGGGCAGGATAGAGTGTGAGCCTCTCGTGAGATGCGCATGGGAATGGTGCAGGGAGCAGACCGAACTCGTGAGAATCGACGGTGACAAAGTGAGGGACTACTTCCGCAAGCGCATACCTCTTTATATGATAAGATATACATTGCCGAGGATGGTGTGCATGCAGTATGAGGAATTCAAGAAGACGGGCAAGCTCGTGGTGACCGAGGAGGACATGCTGTTTGCGAGGCTCATCGGCGACTGGCTGATGTATATCTCAATAAGGGTGAGGGGCAACAGGCTCACCGACATGTGGGAGAACGTGGCGGAGGTAAACAAGCCGCGGACTAAACAGTCGGGATTCGCAGAGAAATACGCGTCGCTGCCGCATACGTTCACCATTGATGACATGGAAAAACACTACTCCAACCGCAAGTCGGCTCAGACCATCATCTCGATGCTTGTATCCAACAAGACGATTGAGAAGGTGGCGAAGAACACATGGAGGAAGCTGAGGAATGTAGTATGACAAAAATACAAAATACAAAATACAAAAATACAAATAGAGTTGAATTATGGAAACTGTGGAAACAAGAAAGACGCTGGACTTCTCAAAGGAGAAGGTGCAGACAATCACGTTGGCCGAATTGGAGGCGACGTACAGGGAGAACGACGTGTATGGGCGCCCGTTAGGCGGCATCTATCACTCGGACCTCATCAACGGTATCTCGGACATTGCACGCAGTGCAGGTTTGGAGGTGGAGATGGGCGACATGTTCGCAGTGAACAACCTCGACGGCAAGCGTCCGGGCGTGGCGCTGCTGCCCGAGGTGGAGGAGAAGGAGGGGGAGAGGAGTATCAGGGCGCATCTGCTGAGGAGGGTGTTTGCGACTGTCCACTTGCAGCCGCAAGGCATTGG
>JALFIX010000213.1 GCA_022775105.1 Prevotella sp.
CATTTCGTGGTCTCGCGGTCTGCCTCAAACTTCACCTTTGCATATTCCACGTATTTCTGATATATCTCTGTGAGTGTCTTGGTGGTCGATATTCCGGCATTCCTCAGTCCCTGCACCATATCTATTACGTATGGCACGTTCACATTGCCCGAACCACTGCCGCAATGCAGGAAGTCGTAGGAGTTCACTCCGAAGAGAGCCACTTTCTTCACATCCTTCAATGGCAGCACGCCCTCGTTCTTCAGCAACACTATACCCTCGGCAGCCGACTGTCGCGTGATTGCCGCATGGGCCTTGAGGTCGGGAGCGTCCGACGGCTTTGCACCGTTCATCTTTGGCGAACGCACACAGAGTTCCAAAATACGGCGCACACAGATGTCCACGTCCTCCACGCTGAGCTTGCCCGTCTTCACCTTATTTATAATATCCTCCGTCTGCGAGCCATATCCCGGCATCATCAGGTCGTTGCCTGCATGCACCTGTGCGGCGGTGTTGCGTAGTCCTGTCCAGTCGGTCATCACCATGCCCTTGAATCCCCAGTCTGTACGCAGAATGTCGGTGAGCAGTTCACGGCTTTCCTGTGCGAACACTCCGTTAATCTTGTTGTATGACGACATCACCGTCCACGGGTCGCTCTCCCTCACTGCGATCTCGAATCCACGCAGATAGATCTCGCGCAGTGCACGCTGCGACAGTCTCTCATCCACTCTCACGCGGTCGGTCTCCTGCGAGTTTACGGCATAATGCTTGATGCTCGTTCCCACATTCTCGCTCTGCACTCCACGAATATATGCAGCGGCAATGCGTCCCGTGAGCAGAGGGTCTTCCGAGTAATACTCGAAGTTTCTGCCGCAGAGGGGATTACGGTGGATATTCACACCAGGACCGAGGATTACGTCGCAGTTATATTCGCGAGTCTCATTGCCGATGGCCTTTCCCACCTTCTCCACCAGCTCCGTGTTCCATGTGGATGCCAATGTTGAGCCTACGGGGAATCCCGTGCAATAGTAGGTCTTCGTCTGTCCGTCGCGCTTGGGTTCGATACGCACTCCCGCCGGTCCGTCGGCAAGCACGAGCATTGGCACTCCCAACCGCTGTATTGGCGCAGTCACGCCCGCAGCACCAGGCACTAAGTTCTTGGTGTAGCCTCCCATGGCTCCGCCCGTTTCCGACTGGTTAGTTGCTCCCACGAGCAGGATTGCCTTTTCCTCGAGGGTCATGGCCTTCAACACCTCATCGATGTTGTTGGCATTAAGTTGCGGCGCAGTCTGTGCCGATGCCGACAATACAGCTCCTGCCGCCAAAACAAGTAAGTTTTTCTTTAGTTTCATCATATCTAAGTTTTAATTACTGATTTTCAACGGCACAAAGATACCACAATTTTACGGAAACACCAAACAATTCCCCCTCTTTTCACCTTTTCTATAGTTAAATACATAAAAAAAACTTGGATTATTCAGTAATTTTGCTTACTTTTGCACGAAAAAGAAATAAAAAATCAATGATTATGAAGAAACTAACTATTATCATTGCGGCATTCATGATGCTGCTCGTGCCCGCAGAGGCAAAGAAAACTAAAAAGGTGGAAATTAACGACCGACAGTACTGGTGCTCACAGGCCTACAAGATGGCGCAGCCCGTGCTCGAAAACATGGCGAAGGGCGAACTGCAGAAGAACATGAAGACGGAGTTTAGCCCGAGCTTCGACAACCGCGACCGACGGGTGGTATATATGGAAACCTTCGGCAGACTGATGGCTGGCATCGCCCCATGGCTCACCCTACCCGACGATGACACCACCGAAGGACAGCAGCGCCGACAACTGAGGGAATGGGCATTGGCAAGCTACAAGAACAGCGTTGACCCGCAGTCGCCCGACTACCTCTGTTGGGGAGTAGCAGGACAGAACCTCGTGGATGCAGCTTACATCGCCGAGAGTTTCCTCCGTGCTTACGACACCCTTTGGATGCCATTGGACGACACCACCAAGCAACGATATATCAAGGAGTTCCAGAAACTCAGGAGCATCGACCCTCCATACACCAACTGGTTCCTTTTCTCTTCCGTCATCGAGAGCTTCCTCGCCAAGGCGGGCGGACAGTATGACGAGTTCAGGGTGAACACAGCTTGCCGCAAGGTTGAGGAATGGTATGTTGGCGACGGATGGTATGCCGACGGCCCTGTGTTTGCCTTCGACTATTACACCAGCTACGTCTTCCATGCCATGTATCTCGAAACACTCCAGGCCATGGTGGATGCCAAGGCCAACACCCGTCTTGACTACAAGAAATATCACGACCGTGCACTGAAACGCGCACAGAAGTTCGCCATCATTCTCGAGAGATTCATCTCTCCCGAAGGCACCTTCCCCGTCATCGGACGCTCCACCCCCTACCGTCTTGCAGCCATGCAGCCCTTAGCTCTCATCGCATGGTATCAGAAATTGCCAAATGACCTGAGCAACGGTCAAGTGCGTGCCGCCCTCACTAAGGTGATGCATCGCATGTTCGACATCCAGCAGAACTACAACGACGGCGGCTATCTCACGATCGGCTTCTGTGGTAGCCAGCCCGAAACAGCCGACTGGTACACAAACAACGGTTCGCTCTACATGACTTCCCTCGCCTTCATGCCTCTCGGTCTTCCCGCCGACCATCCTTTCTGGACCGACGAGCCGCAGCCATGGACCCAGGTCAAGGCATGGGGAGGACAGCCCTTCCCCAAGGACCACCGTTGGGCAGATGACATCACGACTAAAGATAAATGGTAAAATAATATGGAAGAAATACGTTTGTGGGCTGAAAGCCTGATGCAATCCTCAGGGGTATCCACTTCCGGAGCCGTATATATCACCGATGCCATATTGGTGGTATTGACATTGTTGCTGTCCTGGATAGCATTCACTGTGTGCCACCGTCTGTTGGTGCCTATAACAGTGAAGATAACAGAGAAGACGGACATGAAATGGGACGATGTGCTCTTCAATGAGTACACGCTCCGCAAGGCATGCCTCATTGTCCCCGCGATTGTCGTATGGATGTTCATCCCGCATATTTTCTTCCGTTCTCCAGAGATAGAGGAAATCCTCGAAAGGATCACAGCCATATACATAACGCTCACCTCCACAAAACTCGCGCTTGAGGTAGTCAACTCTATCAAGCTCCTCGATGTTGACGAGCGTTCCGCTCATCATCAGTATCTCCACACCTTCTGTGGAGTACTGAAGATTGTGGTATGGTTCCTTTCTGTGATAGTGATTGTCTCGATAGTCATCAACCGCAACCCGTTGACTCTCCTCGCAGGACTCGGTGCCACCTCAGCCATCCTCATGCTTGTATTCAAGGACACCATCTCAGGACTTGTGGCAGGAATACGTCTCACAAGCAACGATATGCTCCACAAGGGCGACTGGATAACAGTTGATAAAGCAGGTGTCAACGGCACTGTGGAGGAAATAACGCTCACAACAGTCAAGGTGCGCAACTTCGACAACACCATCATGACCATCACTCCCCAAACCCTCGTTGACGACTCCTTCCAAAACTGGAAGCCCATGCAGGAAGGCGATGGTCGCCGTGTAATGCGCCGCGTCTATATTGACGTCCGCAGCATCCGCCGCCTCGACCAAGAAACCCGCCAAGCCCTCATCTCCCGCGCCTATTTCCCCGCCTCCGAAATACCCCCCACCCTCTCCCCCGAAGCCCGCCCCGCCTGCAACGATGCCCGTCCCACCTGCCACGAAGCCACCGTTCCTGGCGATTTTGTCGCCAGGCCTTCCTCCCCCGTCGCCAGGCCCTCCTCCCCCGTCGCCCGCCCCGCCGAGGTCAACCTCACTCTCTTCCGCCGTTGGGCTGACCGCTTCCTCGCCACCCATCCCCTTGTCAATCCCGACATGACCTACATGGTGCGCCAGCTCGAAGCCACCCCAAAAGGCCTCCCCGTAGAGTTCTACTTCTTCCTAAAAGAAAAGGAATGGAAAACCTACGAGAACCAAAAAGATGAAATCTTAGAGCAGATATACGCCGCCATCCCAGACTTCGGCCTGAGAATCTACCAATTAGAAATGAGAAATGAGAAGTTATAATTTCTCACTTCTCATTTCTGAATTTATACAGTTGCCACGAGTTAACTATATTATGCCAGATGGAGTAAAAGCCTCCGGCAGTCGCCGTTATCGGGGATAAGAACGTATATCCAAGCCAAATGATAAACACTGTGTTCTTCTGTCCCAAAGCCTGTCCAGCCTCCATACGTTTGCCATAATGCCTTCCTATCCACTTGCCGAAGGCAAACTGGAACAAACAAGCCACTAACGTCACAACAGCAATACCAAGAACATTCCACATCGACTCATCACTATGCGCCAATGCCTTGCAAGTCACGGCAATGGCTATCGCCAACGACACCGCCCACATATAAAAAGCCAAGTCCTTTGTCGCCACTATCCTCCTGTGCACCCCAGGCATCAGATACCTGACAAACCAAGCCAAGAACAAAGGAACAATCAACAGCGGAAACACCTTATTTATAATAACAGTAAAGGCAGGAATAAAAGACAATCCCGCCTGCGGATGAGCCACAGGCAAAAGCAACGGACAAAGCAATGCCACCACCATATTTATAATAATGGTATAAGAAGTGGTGGCAGCCGAGTCACCACCGAGCTTCTGCGTCACCACTGCGCAAGCCGTGGCCGTAGGGCATATAATAGCCAACATAAAACCCTCGACAATAACCCTCGACCCCGTATCGGGATAAGCCCAAAGAAACAGGCAAGCAATCGAAAACAACAGGCACTGCGTCAGCAGCAGCCACGCGTGCCAAGTGTGAGGTTTCAAGTCCGTAGGCTTGATCTTACAGAAAGCCACAAACAGCATAATAAACAGCAGCACCGGCTGCATCACCTCCGTCACTGCCAACATGTCCGCCTTCACCTCGTAAGGCAGCGGCAATGCCCTGAACACTAAATATCCCAATGCCCCGCCAATCATGGCAACCGGCAGAGTCCAGTTCTTCAGAAATTTAATCAAACCCATAATGTAAAATCACATTTTATCGGATGAATAACCGGTGCAAAGGTACACTTTTTCGGACGAATAACCAAACATTTTCCACACTTTTTCGTCGCAATGCCGCAAATAACACATCACGCTGCCCACCAGAGACATGGGTGTCGCCGGTATGCTCACAAAGTAAACAAAAAAGGGACAGAGCACGAATGCACTGTCCCCTCAATTAAAATTGAATAATTATCTTTTGTTACACTTTTCGACAATTACTTCTGAACAAACTTTTTGCCCTTCTGAATGCGGATGCCTATCTTGCCGAACTTAACGCCACCGAGGTTGTAGCTTGCAGCGTTGTCTGAGTTAGCCTCGATTCCGGAGATGCCAGTGGGAGTGCCCTTGGTTACCGAAATAGAGAAATCTTCAGGATTCTCTATAATAAGCTCACCATTATCCATACCACTGAACTCGATAGTGCTCACCTTAATCTCAGAAGACTCAGCAAGAGCCTCATCTGCCTTAACCTTGAAAGAGAACAATGTACCGCTATTCTTGATACCCTTGTTCTTCATATTCATAATCAGGAAACGGAGAACATTATTCTGACCATTCTGGAAAGCATACAGAAGATCATGTGTAGAATAAAGGGCTGTACCCTTCACACCATAGACAAGCTCAACCTCCTCGTCTGCATTGAGTACTTCCTGCTGGATAAATGAGAGTCCTTCAGGCAACGTGAAGTCAAACTGAATATTTGCCCAAGGCTTTGTACCCTCATAATTGAGAACAATATCAGCTTCCTCACCAGGAGCGATTGTTATTGGGTCAATGCTGAGCTTTACATCTTGAGCACTTACAGATGCAACCATCGAAATCATCATAAAGGCTGCACAAATCATCTTAGAAACGAAATTCATAATTATGAAATTTTTTGACGTTAATTAAATTAATTACCAAGAACTTTAGATGCTGCAACAGTGATGTCTGCTGAAGACACATTACCATCATTATTGACATCATAGACAGATTCCTGTATTCCAAGGAGAACAGCATTAGCAACTGCTGTGATATCTGCAGATGTCCATTCTCCGTCACCACTGGGATCAGTTACACATATCACCTTGACGCTCAGATTATTGTCAAGTTCGTATGCAATACCGAGAGTTGTTGACACAATGATGCCAGAAACAAGGATGTCACCTGATGTAAAATCCTTGTTTGCCATGATGTTCAGGGCAAACAGGGTTCCCTCGTTGCCGGCAAAGACATCACTTGTTAATGAAGAGATAACAAGTTTGTGCTTGTTATTCTCACCCGGTATCGGGTCCACAAAAAGATCAACATTGCCTGACAGACGGCCGGTGCCAATAATTTTCTTTCCGTCAGCATTCTCTGTGATGCAAACACATTCGGGAAGAGTGACTACAGCCTCAATACCTACGATGTCAACGATATTGTTGAGCGAGAACTCTACTGTTTCCATCTCAAGAGGACGTACACACACCTCTGCCCTGTCGTTAACCAAGTCACCTACATGTACACCAGCATCTACTGAACATTCTTCCATATTGAGTTTTACGGAAGGAGAAACGGTTCCGTTACTACCTATGATATTTGAAATCATAATAGAAGAACCCTTGTAGTCATTGGCGGCAGTGACCTGAAGTCTGAGAAGAACACCTTCATTAC
Source organism: Prevotella sp. (assembly GCA_022775105.1). Classification (GTDB taxonomy): domain Bacteria; phylum Bacteroidota; class Bacteroidia; order Bacteroidales; family Bacteroidaceae; genus Prevotella. The sequence continues at coordinate 6,696 of JALFIX010000213.1, forward strand.
CCTTGACTGACGAGTTGGACATAGAAGAAGAAGTGGAGATAATGCCCATGCGATAAACATCTTCATCGGCATTCTGCTTTACAGCCATTGGCCTATGGCTTGAGCGACCGAAACGCTCATCCACCATAGCAAGACTACCCTCGACGTATGTCAATCCTGAAGGGAAAGTGATGTCAAATTGAATAGAAGACACTGGATCCTCGTTGTCGAGGATAATGTCGAGAGTCTTTGTCTCTCCGGGAGCGATATCAAAGTCCTCGATATACAGTTTGTTGGTGCCCTGGGCGAACGCTGCGATGCATCCCATGGCGAGCAACATCACTGTAGCCGAGAAGCGTGATGCCATTCCCTTAAGAATGTTATTTGTAACTTTCTTCATAATTTCTGTTATTCTTTAAATTGTTTGAATCTTGGCAACACTTGGCTTTGTCTCATGTGGGCAGTCGCCGGGCCTCAACGGCTTAAGGCGACTGCCATGATGATTACAAAGTTACGTATTACTTATTTAACAACTTTCTGGGTCTTGTTGTTTTCACCAACGATGATGTTGATGCCCTTCTTAACGGCCTTCATCATCTGACCGCCTACAGAGTAGATGCGCTCCTTAACCGAAGCTGCCTCGATGCCGTCGATGCCTGTCGGAACGATAGGACCGTTCTGAGTCAGGTAATATCTGTTGGCCTGAGTGTCAGAGAAGATTACGTTGTCAACAAGGATGTCGCCACCGTTGTAGTCGCTGCCTACCTCAACATCGAGATAGATGAGGGCGCCGTTGCGGCCGTTGAACTCATGGTTCTCAACGGTAGAGGCAACCAGACGGTATGTGCCGCCGCTGATTTCGTTGGCGTGCAGCTCATGTCCGTTGGCACGGTCAGAGAGGCTCTGTCCGGCGAGCTTCATGCCCTGAGGCAGGGTGATATCCATCTGACCTGCCGAGAATGCGGCTGAGTGGTCGATGTTGATAGCCATGCGGACGGTCTTGCCGAAGATTGTTGTCTCCTCAGACTCGTTGGCGAGTGTAATCTTGTCAGCTGAAGCATCGATAGCGCGGGCTCTTGTAGCGGCAGCGGCAGCAGGACCTTCCTTAGTTCCGTAGAAGATAAGGTTAGAGATGCTTGTCATGTCGGCAACAGTGAACTTCTCGTCGCCATCAACGTCACCGGCATAGCGCTGTGCCTCGGAAACATCAGAGAACTTCTTGGCGGTAAGAATCCAGCCGCGAACCTCAGAGTAGTCGTTTACAGTTACTTCCTTATCGTTGTCGGCATCACCCACGATGTATGCGAGGTCAACTACGTCTTTGGCGAGCTGCTCGGCATCAGCCTGGAGCTTGGCGATACGCTCAGAGAGGATAGACCATGCAGAAGGACCATTGTAGCTCTCTTCGAGGTAGCTGATATATATATCATAGTAATATACATACTCACCATACTCATACTTGGTACGAACGTCATTACCGTCGATGTCGTTAGATATGCTGTTGTCCTGGGCATCTGCATTGAATGAGAGTGCAAGAACAGCAAGACGATCAATCTCGTTGGCATCTGCCTGAAGCTGAGCGGCACGGTTGCCACCGTAGAGGCTCTTAGACTTGATAGCAAGAGACTTGTCAACTGAATTCTGAATTTCATACAAAGCGCCGTTGGCCTCGAATGTGCAAGCATTCTTCTCCATATCATAGATGGAGCTGTTCAAGCCGTTAATATTGCTATTAAGTTCACCCCAAGAGCCCAACTTAACGTCATTGTGGTCTTTCTCAAGCTGCTCACCATACTTCTCGATTGCCTTCTTGAGGTTAGAATATGTATTGTTGATGATATCCTGACCATATATCTTATCGCGATGAGTGAAGACATTGATACGCTCGTATGCCTCCTCAAGACTTGTGCTGTAAGTCTGAAGTTGTCCACTCAGCTGGCTATAAATGTTGTCGTTTGTAAGCTGCTTGTTGTACTCATTGTACAGAGCGCTGCCCCATCCGGGAATAGCCTTAGCCACATTGTCGAGGTCGTAGAGCAGCTGGTCTTTATAAATCAGTATCTGACCATTTTCAACCTTAGCCTCATAGTCAGCCTTAATCAGCTCATACTCGCCACGGAGACCCTGGATCTCCTCACCGGCAAATGCCAGAGTGGCGGCATTGTAGTTAACCCATGTCTCAGCCTGTGAGAGCGGACCGGATATGCTCTCGATAGCAGCGTCAACAGCAACCTTGGCGTCAGCAACACGAGTGTTCTCATACATTGCGTTCAGCTCGCTGTTAATCTTGGCGATGGCAGCCTCCTGAGCTACAAATGCATTGCAAGTACCTTCGAAGATGTCAACCTTGCTGTTTTCATACTTATCCTTAATAGCCAGAACATCGGTATAGAGTTTGGCAATCTTGAGGTCATAGTCCTTAACAGCATCGAGGTTTGTCTTGGCAACCTGGTTGTACTCTTCCTTAACCTCGTCGATGATGGCGTTGAGCACAACAACCTCATCCTCGACAGTGAGCTTCTTCAGGGCATCAACCATCTGTGGATAACCGGCGCGGTTCTTCGCGCTCAGGAATGAGTTGAATGTTTCCTCATTCTCATCGCAAGAGCCTGCTTCCTTCCATGCCTCAATCTCAGTTCTCTGTACATCAAGTGCTCTCTCTATTTCTGCAATCTTTGCATTTACAGCACCTGCCTGGTGGGCAACAATGACAGTCTTGATGGTAGCAACAACATCGTTGAAGTCAGATACCAACAGGTTGAGAGCATTGTCGATTCTGCCGTAGGCCTCAAGGTTTTCCTTAGATTCGGCTGACTCATTAGAAGCTCTCTGATATACGTCAGAGTTCTTTGTGTTTTCGTCAGTTCCATAGTACTGTGCAATAGCCGGACGTACATAGTTCTCAATACTGTAAACAGATGTCCAGAAGTTCTTTTCAGCATAGTCGATAGTGGAAGCCTTCAAGTTTGCGAGTTCCTTCAGATAAGCGGCGTTGTCGATATATGCGAACTTCTCTATCTTGCTCTTCTCGTCATTGTAAACCTTCACGGCGTCGCCATGGAGCTTGTCATACTCAGCCTGGCAAGCCTTAGTCACGTCATTGTTCAACTTGGTATAGAGTTCGGTATCGAGGGTCACCATCCAGGTGTCAACCTTAATTGCATAATTCTTATCGATGATGTTGCCGTTATCATCTGTAGCGTTACCAACCTTTTCAGCTTCTGCTATCACATCCTCTACATCCTTGAATGCGTCATCCTTGTCGTCATATACGAAGTTCTTGATTTCATCTTTCTTGCTGGCAACAGCAGTTTTGGCATTTGTGAGAGTTGTCTCGAACAATTCCTTGGCCTTTGCATTGACTTTGTTCTGGTAACCTTCAATCAGATCTTTGATTTCAGCATTGAACTTGTTGGCTTCATCAATCCACGTCTGTGCGCTGTAGATATCGTCAACACCGTCAGTTGTGTCAAGAACATACTTGTTGTAGTCAGCATCCTCGTCGCTCTTGAGTTTGCGCAGCTTGTCAGCATATTCATAGATGGCGTCATGAGTTTCGATAAGGTTGTCGAGAGCGGTCTGCAGTGCGCCATTCTTGATGCTGCTGAAGTCGTTGAGAGTCTTGATAGCTTCAGAGAATGTATTGTTTGCAGTAGTATAAACCTCAAGGAAATCATCATGCTGAGCCTTGTTTGTGGCGTCAACGTTGGCGTCATAGTTGTCCTTGGATGCCTTTGCGATAGCCTCCACAGCATCTGTGATAGCCTTCAACTCAGCCTGGATGTCTGCATCCTGCTTATCCGACTCACCCTTCACGAATGCGTTATCGACAGTGGTCTTGAGAGCGTTGATCTTCTCAAGCTCATTGGCGAGTTCTGCCAGGTAATCAGCTGCTTTGTTAGAGAGGTCTTTGTCTGAGATATTGTTATAATATTCATTCCACTTGTTCTGCAGAATCTCAAGGTCAGAAATCTGGTTGGCATAAGTGTTCTCGTTTACAAGAACATCCTCAGCGAACTTCTCAGCGTTGGCCTTGACTGCATTAGCCTTCTTTGTGAGGTCTTCCTCATTTGTGGCAGCCTTAACATCGCCGTATGCCTTGTCGGCATCTGCCTGAACCTTGTCGAGGGCATCCTTATAGCCCTTCATTGTTGTGCGATAGAACTGCAGTGCTGATGAATGGTCGAGCGGATTGATAACGTTGTCCAGTGCATCGAGCATAGCCTGGTTGGCAGCATCGATAGCAGTCTGGATGCGGTCGTATGCAGCCTTGTTGGCAACGGCAGCCTGGGCGTCTTCCTTGAGCTTGGCAACCTCATCCTCAAGAGCCTTGAGCTCTGTATCCACATTGGCGAGAGTTGCAATAGCCTGGGCGGCAGCCTCTTTCTTAACATCGTCTGAAGCCCTGTCGTTAGTAGCTATCTTGTTGAATGTGTTCTCGGAATCTGTCTTTGTTGCCTGAATCTTTGCAAGCGTATTCTGGAGATCAGCCTTCTTGTCCTTGATAGCCTGCTCCTGGTTACCCATAGTGGCATCAGCAACAACCTCGTCGAGGATTGCCTGAGCGGCATCAATACGTATCTGGGTCTGGGCAAGAACATTCGTTGCAGCTTTCACAGCGTTGTTCTTGTCATAAGCAGACTTGTAGTCAGGATACATGTCTGTCAGGTTCTGGATGTCCTCGCTCATGGTGATAGCGGCAGCCTTGTCCATGTACGACTTATGTTGGCTATCCTTCTTTCCGAGAGCAGTAGTGATGGCTGTATTGATGCTCTTGATGTCTTTCTCAATAGCAGCAATCTTAGTTGCGTAAGTAACTCCACCCAACTCGCCGTTAATAGTTACGTTACGGTCGGTTGCAGTATCAACGAGTTTGTCGAGCAATGCCTGGTTGTCGTCAATGTTCTTGACAGCTTTCTCGTATGCCTCAAGAGATTTTTTTGTCCAAGTCTTATAGTTACTTATATAAGTATTGATGGGTCTCTTTTGTCCTTCGAAGTTGTTTTTCTTGTAGTTAGCTGCAGTCTTCTTGTCGTACTGTGTTTTTACAGTATTGCTAAGTTTAGTAATATTTGCCTGGATAGTATTTTTTACATAATTTGTGAAATATGTAGCAGGCTTGTACTTTTTGTCTTTAGACTCCAGCTTGGCAGCTTCTTCCTTGGCAGCGTCAAGTGCAGACTGAAGTACGGCTATTTCATTATCCATCCAAACCTTAGCCTCATAGTTTTCAATAACAGCAGTCCAAAGATGACCGGCATTGTCATCAATAAAATCAATTGCAGTCTTGATGTCGCCAATCTTGCCATCCTTGTCATTCTTCAATTCATGCTTGGCATAGATGCCGGCAATTTCCTCCTTCAGACTGTTAATACTATTCTGGGCGGCAGTGATGTCTGCGTAGCAGTCGGTAAGGTTATACTTTGCCAAAGCAGCACTGATGTCATCCAACCTATCCTGCTGCTCCTTGATCTTTGCAGCATAGTCGTTGTTCAGAGCTTCCTGAGCTTCCATCAACGCAACATAACCTGCCACGATAGAATTGATTTCATCGTTGGCGGTATTGATTACAGTAACCCACTGACCATTAGCTGTTCCTGACTTACCGTCAGCATAAAGGGCATCGTCCTTAGCCTTGGCATCGTTGATAATACGATACTGCTCCATCAGCTTGGCAACAGCCTCATCCTGCCAGTCCTTATAGTTTGCGGAAGGCAACTTGGCTACTGCCTCCTGAGTCTGGGCAAGATAATTTGCCTTTGCTGTATTGTAAGCATCAACTACAGCAGCATGTGCAGTTTCGTTGCTCTTAACTGCATCCTCGTCTTTCTGAAGATTAGACTTCAGCGTATTAATCTTTGTTGTAGCCTTCTTGATATCAGAAAGTACAGATGACTTCTCATCCAGAATCTTGGTATCCGTGAGGTCATATCCGGCAATCTTATCGCCAATTGCCTCTACACCGTATGTCTTCAGCTCAGCAACCTTTGTTGCACTTGTATAAGGATACTTGGTTGTATTTCCAGCCTCTACGAGAGCACCTTGATAAAGAGTGTTGAGAGCATTGTAAGCATTGTCAAGCTCAGCCTTTGCGGTATAAGGTTTCTGAGCCTGGTCAGCCTTGCTCTGAGCGTTTTCAATACCACTACTCCAATCCTGCTTTTTCGAGTCAGTGATTTCAAGAGTTTTGTCATAATCATAAGCCTCATTCATCTCACCAGCAATCTTGCTGAGTTCGAGCAGCCATTCCTGCTTGACGTTAGGGTCGTTGGCCTCGATGTGGTTGGCAGCAGCATTCAGCTTAATGCGAAGTTCATCAATCACAGCCTTCTTGGCAGCAATCATCGCATCTTTTTGCTCTTGTGTCAACTCCTCTTCCGCAGCCTGTGCATAGACAGGAGCGAGTGCCGCAAGAGCGGCAACAGAAAGTGTAACTTTGTTCATAATCTGTTCTTTTAATTAATAATTATGTAATTTAAATGTTAAATTCATTCACCTTATTATATTATATAAGCAGAGGTAATGCGAGAAGCCACGAACGACTTGGGCACACTCTATACTCGGCTGCAAAGTTACGTTATTTTTCCGAAAGGCAACGTCCGGGGATGCGCCCGTTGGATGAACGACTAAGAATAAATGACGAAGTCTGGGGATTATTATTTGAACTGAAATATTGGCAATCTTGAACGGAGACGAATTTCGCCGCAAACCCTTCACCCTTCATTATTTCGACGTATTACAATGTATTTCAATATGTTATAACAGTGAAGGGTTGCTCCAACCCTTCATAACCCTTCATAACCCTTCATAGTTAATCATATACGGCATCTCTGTCAAGAGGATGACAGAGGTCTGTCACGGGGAGACAAGGCCTCTGTCAACTACTTGACAGAGGGAATGAAGTCGTTATGGTCTTAAGTCAAGGACATTATGAATTATATTTTAACTATTTAGGTTGACTACTTTTCGTCTTATTCATAAAACAGGGTGACAAGAAAATGAAGGGTTGTGTAGGGTTGTGAAGGGTTGGAGCAACCCTTCATCCAATAAATACCCTGATTATAAATACATTATATCAAAAATGTGTAGGGTGAAGGGGTATCGGCAAAATTCGTGCAGACTGGACTGGGGACTTTTCAATGGGGGCAGGACTACTCCTCGGTGAGATCCGCCTTGTAGGTTTTCAGGAGTTGCTTGGGGAGCTGGAGCGAGAGGGTGTTCTTGTTGCCGTCGAAGAGGGTGAGCTTCTGCTTTGCAACGTTGATGTGATGAAGGAAGTTCTGGTTGATGACAAGGCTGCGGCCGAGCCTAACGAACTCGCAGGTGTTGTCGGAGTCGATGGACTCGGCGAAGAGCTGCTCCACCTTGGAGATGCCCATGGTGAGCACCACCTGCACTCCGCTGATATACACAATCTTGGTGTAATTGCCGTCGGCAAGCATATATGCCACTGTGTCGGGATGCAACACTATAAGCTCGTCCCTGTTCTTAATATAGACTTTCCTCATTATTAACCTATACTCTCCTTGTTCTAAAAAAAATAGTCAGATAACATCATGGCACAAAAAAAGCGTGGAACCGTCGGTTGTCCGTTCCACACACTGAGGCTCTTGCATTGCCTATCAAAGTTGAACAGACAACGCCAGAAGCCCACGCCGATATGAAGACACACGACCAATGGGTATTATACAATGATTGCTTGCATAATATCCAATTGGGTTGTGATACAACACACCCGGGGCATCTACCGTTGCTAAGTTCAAGACTTTGATATATGGAGGTTGCAAGATTCCAGTGTGTCCCAAACAGAGCGCCGTGTAAACGCCTATATTATGTCACGACTCCTTCCCACCCACCCTCGCATCGGCATCAGCATTGCTGCTGAAGCACGGCTAAATCGGCGCAAGCGGTTGGAGTCGGTTGCAAAGTTATGAAAAAAATCTGAAATACTTGCATATTCGGAGGAAAAAATGTACCTTTGCACCCGATTTTTAACTTTAGTAACAAAAAATGTACAAAAACAATTCAAGAAGGAAGCCTGGAGTGATTGTGTTCAAGAGATTTGGACGCAAGGGTTACTCGCTGTTTGCCTGTCTTGGACGTGAGGTGATCATCAGCACACTGAGCGTAGCCACACTGACGTATGCCAGTGCGGAGAGCGTGAGCGTAAAGCCAGTGACTGCCGACAGCATCGCCACCAAGACCGACCGCGAGATGACTCTCGAAGAGGTGAACGTCATGGGTTCAAGAGCACCTATGACCCGCAACCAGGCCGCGAGAATGGTAACTGTACTGGAACGCAGCGACATTCAGGCTGCGCCGGTGCAAAGTGTTAATGATTTGCTGAAATACGCCGCAGGAGTGGACGTCCGCCAGCGTGGACCGATTGGAGCGCAGACCGACATCAGCATCCGGGGAGGCAACTATGAGCAAATCGCAATCCTGCTTAACGGCATCAACATCTGTGACCCGCAAAGCGGACACAACGCCTTTGACTTTCCCGTTGACATCAGTGAGATTGAGCGCATCGAGGTGCTCGAGGGTCCCGCAGGACGAGTGTATGGCACGTCGTCACTCGTAGGAGCCATCAACATCGTGACCCGTCCGCAGGAAAAGAGCAGTGCGTCGGCCCACGTGGAAGGCGGAAGCTACGGCTATCTCTCCGCAGGAGCGAGGGCCAACGTGAAGTCGGGCTACTGGAACAACCAGTTGTCGGGAGGCTACACACGCTCAGACGGTTACAGCCGCAACAAGGCGGGCGGCCTGAATGCCGACTACAAGGGCGGAAAGGTGTTCTATCAGGGTAACTACAGCGACGAGGACGTGCTGGTGAAATGGCACGCGGGACTGTCGGCGAAGGACTGGGGCTCTAACACGTTCTACGGTGTGAAGTGGGACGACCAGTATGAGCACACGCTCAAAACCTACACGGCAATCCAGGCCGAGAACAAGAACGGAAGGTTCCACCTGAAACCGTCAATATACTGGAACCACAACGAGGACAGGTTTGAACTATTCCGCGGAGCTGCCGACAAGTATCCATTTAATTATCACCGCACGGATGTATTCGGGGTGAACCTCAACGGATACTTCGACTGGATTCTTGGACGCACTGCCATCGGTGCTGAACTGAGAAACGAGGACCTCGTGAGCGGCAACCTCGGTGAACCGCTCGGCGAACCCAAGCACATCAACGGCACCGACCGTATGTATGAATACGGGCTTAACCGCACTAACATCAGCTTTATGTTAGAGCACAATATCATATTGGAAAGATTCACCCTGTCGGCAGGATTAGTGGCGGTGAAGAACTCGTGGAACAACATGAGCATGAAGGTTTATCCGGGAGTGGATGTGAGCTACAGGATAGGCAATAACTGGAAGGTGTATGCCTCTTACAACACGTCGCTGAGAATGCCATCCGTAACTGAGCTATATTATTCGGTGGGCGGACACAAGGCTGACAAATACCTGAAGCCTGAGGAGTTAGCGGCTGTGGAAGGCGGAATAAAGTATGCACACGGTGGAGTGACAGCATCGGCAAGCGTGTTCCACAACCACAGCAAGAACATCATCGACTGGATTCTTGACACCAAGGACGGTGAGGATGCGGTATGGAAATCCGTGAACTTCACCAAGATAAACACCTTGGGCGTACAGGCTAACTTGGCGTTTGACTTCAAGCGCATGCTGCCGGGGCAGAATATTCTGAAATCATTTAACATCAGCTACACCTATCTCGACCAAGACCAGAAGGAGGTCGAGGGTATTCAGAGCAAATACACATTGGAGTATCTGCGCCATAAGTTGGTGGGCAACCTGCAGCTGCATATATGGAAGGGACTTGACCTGGGCATCAACTACCGGCACCAGGACCGTATGGGAACATACAGCGATGTTGACGGCAATGTATGCGACTATAAGCCCTATTCGATTGTAGATGCCAGATTGTCGTGGAACGCATCCAATTACAAGTTATACGTAGAGGCGAATAACCTGTTGGACAAGACATACGTTGACTATGGCAACATACCACAGCCAGGAACATGGGTGATGGCGGGAGCGAGTGTCGAGTTTTGATGCTCAAAACTCGAAATTAAAATATTAAAATATTAAAGAATTAAAGTTCGTTTGCGTACAACAATCGCAAACGAACTTTAATTCTTTAATTTTTTAATTCTTTAATCTCCGGATTAAGAATTCGAAACCTTAGTTTCCGAATTCTTAATCCGGAAAGACGTTTCAATACTTGAAATTTCTTCACAGAATGCCTTGTCAACCTTCAGGCGGTTTTCAACTGCCGTGCATGAATGGATTACCGTGGAATGGTCGCGGTTGCCAATGAGCTGACCAATGCGCGAGGCGGGCATCTTGGTGTATTTCTGGGCGAGATACATCGACACCTGGCGCACAAGGACATAGTCGCGCTTGCGACTGCGACTGAAGACGTTCTGCTGGGTGACATTATAATGGTTGCACACCTTCTCAAGGATATCATCCACGGTGAGAGGATGATTGTCAATCTTCACCGCACGCTTGATGACACGCTCGGCAAGACGCATGTCAATATTACTGTTATACACAACTGAATAAGCAAGCAGCGAGTTGATGACACCCTGGAGGTCGCGCACACTGCCGTTGGCGGTGCTGGCGATAAAGCGGATGACATCATCGGGTATCTTCAGTCCGTCACGACGGCACTTGCTCTTCATGATATCCACACAAAGCTCCACGTTGGGTTTCTCCATCTCGGCAATAAGTCCACACGAGAATCGGGTGAGCAATCGGTCCTTCATACCCTGCAGGTCAACCGGCGGACGGTCGCTGGCAAGGATAATCTGCTTGCCGTTGCGGAAGAGATGGTTGAAGATATGGAAGAAAGTGTCGAGCGTCTTGGTAGCTGTTGCCCACTCCTGAATATCGTCAACGATGAGCACGTCAATGCTCTGATAGAAGTTGATGAAATCATTGGTTGTGTTCTGACGCACGGCATCAGTGAACTGCACCTGGAAGAGGCGGGCACTGACATAAAGCACACGCTTCTGGGGATAAAGCTCCTTGCATCTCACGCCAATGGCATTGATGAGGTGAGTCTTGCCGCATCCCGAAGGTCCATACATATAAAAAGGATTGAATGTGGATTTGCCCGGATGCTCGGCAATGGACATGCCGATAGTGCGCGGGAGCTTGTTGCTGAAGCCCTCTATGAAGTTGTTGAATGTATGCTTGGGATTGAGCTGCGGATTGAGGTCCTGCGGCACGGCGGCATCCAAGGGCGACGGAGACTTGTTGCCACGGGATGTAGGCTGCGGATGTTCGATATCCACAGCATCATTGGCCTGCACATCAGTGGTGAGACCGTGTGTCTTGTCAGCCACTATGCGATATGTGAGCCTGACCCCATTGCCGAAACAGCGCGTGAGAACCTTGCTCAACAAGCCAATATAGTACTCTTCCAAGTACTCGTAAACATACGGACTTGGAACCTGCACCAAAAGCGTCCTGTCCTTCTCGGAGAAAGACTCGAAGACGATGGGCGAAAACCACGTATTATATTGCTGCTCAGTGACATTGTCCTTAATCAAGGTTAGGCATTTGTCCCAAAGTGCTTTATGAGATTCTATCATTGACTTGTCGTTTATATTAAAATTCGGCTGCAAAGTTCGCACTTTTTTTTGAATTATGCAAATTCACATATTTTAGCCATTGGTTTGCACACACACCTAACTACCTAATTAAAGGCACGTTATGATGTTTCACGAACAAGGGTTGTAAAAGAGACACTTGCAGAATTCAAACCTTTTGGGTATCAGAATATTATAAAGCAAAACCGCTTTTGCCGAATGAATCGTCAAAAGCGGTTTGCCACATTTGAAATCCTTTATAAATCAAGCTCTTCGTATGACTTGCGTCAAACTTTCGGAAAGAGCACAGTAATTTATACAAAATCTAAATAGACGCCCGTCTTGCAAAATTATTTGTCCTTACGCCCGAAGAGCGAGAAGTGGACATAGCGCTTGGGATGTGACTTAAGGTCGATGAGCAATTCGTTTGCGCTCTGCATGGTGTTGCTCAGGTTAAGATAGAGCGAGGGGTCGCGCATAAGGAGACCGAGAGTGCCGTCGCTGCTGTTGAGCTTGGCGGTCATCTGCTGCACATTGTCGAGAGTGAGATTGACACGGTTCATGGTGGCCTGAACATCAACCTCGCTGAGGTTGCGTGTGAGGGTCTCGGTGTTGTCCATCACGTTGTTTGCCTTCGCCATCAGCTGCGGCAACTGCTTGTTGACGCCTCCCATCATGGTGTTGAGCTGTTGGGTGGTGACTGTGAGGTCGGCAGTTATCTTCTCAACATTGTGAAGTGAATTGGCAATGGCAGGATCGGCCAGGAGAGCATTGACACTATATAGAATAGAATCGAGTTTGGGCAGCATCTTCTCGATGGCAGGCACAATCGCCCCTACCCTTGCTATCAGTCCCTGGTTCATGTCGCCCTTGATAGTGTCGCCGGCATTCATGCGCTCGCGCGGATTGTTGGCAAGCAGCAGGTTGAGCTTGATATTACCGAGCATGTCAGACTCAATCTCGGCAGAGGTGCCCTTGGGCAAGCGCATCTGTGCGTCGATGTCGAGCACAGCCACATTAGGCTGTTCACCTCCATAATTGAAGATGATGTCCTTGACGATACCCACCTTATATCCGTCGGCATATACGGGACAGTTGGCGGACAAGCCGCTCATGTCGTCAAACTGGGCATAGTATCTTGCGTCGGAAGACGTAAGGTTGATCCCCTTGAGAAACTGCAGTCCAAAGAAAAGGACCACCAGGCCCACAATGGCCACAAGTGCTATTTGCACTTCCTTAGTAAAGTATTTCATAACCCTAAATATTTTAATCTTTTAATTCTTTAATTTTTTAATTCTTCTAAACTCCCTCACCGCCTCCTGCACGTCCATTCTCTGTCCGTTTCTGAATGCAATGATGAAAGCCTCGGGGAACTTGTTGAGCACCTGCTTGCGCAGGCGGTATATCTCGTTGTAGTTGGTGGAAGAGCCAACGGTATATTTGTATATACCCCCATCCTTATAGAAATCGACTCCATCCAGTCCCTTGAATTTCTTGTTTCCGGCAGCCAACTTGACATTGCTCGTCAGAATCTGCACCTTAAACACGGGTGCAGAGTCAGTATTTGCAGGAGACGAAACTGTATCTTTTGACTCCACAACAGTTTCCGGTTTTGTCTCCACCTTAGGCGCGGGTTTTGTCTCCACCTTAGGCTCCTGTTTTTCTTCCTCCTTGGAAACATCCCTCTCAGGCTTGAAAGGCACGGTGAATGACTTGTCGTATTTGGCGAGATAGTCGCAGAAGGCAAGGTAAATTCCCCTTCCCATATTGGCAACGCCCTCATCGGTGTTCAGATATTGTTCCTCGGATGGAGTGGTAATGAACCCGAGTTCGATGAGGCAGCTGGGCATTGAGGTCTCGCGGAGCACGAGGAAACCAGCCTGCTTGACTCCCTTGTTGGGGCGGCGGGCAGTGGCACAGGTGCGCTTCTGCACCAACCTTGCCAGTTCAACGCTCTGCGCCATATTCTTGTCCTGCATGAACTCAAACATGATATAGCTTTCAGAAGAGTTGGGGTCAAATCCCTCGTAATGCTGCTGATAGTCCTTCTCAACAAGAATAACAGAGTTCTCGCGCTTGGCCACATCGAAGTTTTCGGCTGCACGGTTCATACCGAGGGTGTAAGTCTCGAGTCCCACTGCCCTTGCCCCCTTGGGCAAGGCGTTTGTATGTATAGAGACAAAAAGGTCAGCCTTGTTGCGGTTGGCAATGTCGGCACGCTGATGGAGCGGCACAAAGACATCAGTCTTGCGGGTATAGACCACCTTGACATTGGGACAGTTGCTCTCCACGAGTTTTCCGAAAGCGAGGGCAACGTTGAGGTTGATATTCTTCTCCTTGGAAAAAGAGCCAAGGGCACCGGCGTCGTGTCCGCCATGTCCTGCATCAATGACAAGGGTGAATCCCTTCTTTGCGGCAAGTGCCACAGAGATGGAGAATATCAGTATTATCGTTGCAACAATCCTTCTGTTCATATAGATATATTAAAATTATCTTGCAAAAGTAATAATAAATATTGGTATATCACACAAAATGCCCTCATATTTATTATTTATTAATAAAACTCAGCTCAACACCCGCCCCACGGCAGTCGGCTCCCATGGGCGGATTGTCCTTGGAGAGCCTCACGCTGATGGCTGATACCTGCGGGTATCTGTCGGTAATGGAGCGGACTATCCTGCCCGCCACATGTTCGAGAAGGCGCGAGGGAACCGCCATCTCGGACTTGAGAATATCATACAGGTCGGCATAGCTGATGGTATCCGCGAGGTCATCGGTTTCCACAGCACGTGAGAAGTCATACTCCACACGCAGCGATACGGTGAAGTCCGCACCCACCGCTCTCTCCTGGGGCATGACCCCATGAAAGGCATGGAAGCGGACTTCGTCAATAAACACAGAGGTCTTCATTTATCCGCAGCGGCTGGCTCCGCAGTTCTTGCAGATTAGACATCCTTCCTGATACACCAAGGTCTCCTGTCCGCACTGCGGACACTTCTGGCCAGTGGCAACGGTGCCGTCGGTGATGTATTTCTTCAAGGCACGCTCCACACCGTTCTTCCATGTGTTGATGCTCTCGCTCTTGAGCTGCAGTGAGCTGACGAGGCGGATGACATGGTCGATGGGCATACGGTAACGCAGCACACCACTGATGAGCTTGGCATAGTTCCAGTATTCGGGATTGAACTTCTCGGACAGTCCCTCCACTGTGGTCTTGTAGCCGCGCTTGTTCTCAAACTGGAAGTCATAGCGGCGCTTGCCGTTCTCGTCGGTATTCTTGATAATCTTTCCCTTGGTGACAGTCTTTGGAAGCACGATACCCTCCTCGTCGTCCTGCAGACCGGTGAATATCTCGTAGGGATAGCCGTTGAGCAATCCTACGAATGCCACCCACTTCTCCTTGTTGTTCTGGAAGCGCACAACGTCGCAGTCGAGCACCTGTGGACGCACCTCAGTGACCTCGGGACGCTTGCAAGGTGTCTCGGAAGTGCCCTCGGGTTTGCCGTCCTTCTTGTCTTTCTTGTCCTTCTTTGACACAGAGATCATGACACCGCTGCGACTGCCGTCGCGATAGATGGTACATCCCTTGCATCCCGAGCGCCATGCCTCGACATAGAGACGGTTGACAAGCTCCTCATCGACATCGTTCGGGAGGTTGACGGTGACACTGATGGAGTGGTCAACCCACTTCTGGATGGCTCCCTGCATCTTCACCTTCATAAGCCAATCGACATCGTTGGCAGTGGCCTTATAATATGGAGACTTCGCAACGAGCTGGTCAATCTCCTCCTGGGTATATTTCTTGGTGGTGTCATATCCGTTGACCTCCATCCATGTCATGAACTTCTTGTGATAAACGATGTACTCCTCGAATGAGTCGCCCACCTCGTCAACATAATCCACATGCACAGCCTCATCGTTGGGGTTCACCTTGCGGCGACGCTTATATACAGGCAAGAACACCGGTTCGATACCACTGGTGGTCTGTGTCATCAGCGATGTGGTGCCGGTTGGGGCGATGGTGAGACATGCAATGTTTCTACGGCCATATTGCATGATGTCGGCATAGAGTTGGGCGTCAGCTTCCTTGATGCGGAGAAGGAAGGGGTTGTTCTCCTCGCGCTTGGCGTCGAAGACAGTGAACGCTCCGCGCTCCTTTGCCATCTCGACGGATGAACGATAGGCAGTGAGGGCGAGGGCCTTGTGAACCTCAACAGAGAAGTCGGTTGCCTCCTGGGTGCCGTATCTCAGTCCCATGGCTGCAATCATGTCGCCCTCGGCAGTGATGCCCACACCGGTACGGCGGCCCATTCCGCTCTTTCTCTTAATCTTCTCCCACAGATGATACTCTGAAGCCTTCACTTCGTCGCTCTGCGGGTCAGACTTCACTTTCTCCATTATCTGGTCAATCTTCTCAAGCTCAAGGTCAACGATGTCGTCCATCACCCTCTGGGCCATGAAGACATGCTTCTTGAAGAGGTCGAAGTCGAAATATGCATCCGGTGTAAACGGATTGACCACGTATGAATAGAGATTGATGCTGAGCAGTCGGCATGAATCATAGGGACAGAGAGGTATCTCGCCGCATGGATTGGTTGACACCGTGCGGAACCCAAGGTCGGCATAGCAGTCGGGGATGCTCTCGCGGGTGATGGTATCCCAGAACAGCACACCCGGCTCAGCGCTCTTCCATGCGTTATGTACAATCTTCTCCCACAGTCTCTTGGCATTAACCTCCTGGGTGAACTGGGGATTGTCGCTGTCAATCGGGAACTGCTGCACGTAAGGCTTGTCCTCAACGGCACAGCTCATAAACTCGTCGTCAATCTTCACCGATACGTTGGCTCCAGTCACCTTGCCCTCAGTCATCTTGGCATCGATGAATGCCTCGGAATCGGGATGCTTGATGCTCACTGACAGCATCAGCGCACCACGGCGTCCGTCCTGAGCCACCTCGCGGGTGGAGTTGCTGTAACGCTCCATGAAGGGGACAAGGCCCGTGGAGGTAAGGGCAGAGTTGTTAACAGGAGAACCCTTGGGACGCAGATGGGAGAGGTCGTGACCCACTCCGCCACGACGCTTCATCAGCTGCACCTGCTCCTCGTCGATACGCAAGATTGCTCCATAGGAGTCAGCATTGCCGTCGAGACCAATGACAAAGCAGTTGCTGAGGGATGCCACCTGATGGTTGTTGCCGATACCCGTCATAGGGCTACCGGCAGGTATCACATACCTGAAGTGGTCGAGCAGTTCAAAGACCTGCCCGGCAGACATCGGGTTGTTGTACTTGTTTTCGATGCGCGCCACCTCATTGGCTATACGCCAGTGCATCTGTTCGGGCGACTGCTCGAAAATGTTTCCGAAACTATCCTTCATGGCGTATTTGTTTACCCAAACACGGGCTGCCAGTTCATCGCCTGCGAAGTACTTCAATGAGGCCTCGTATGCCTCGTCGTAAGTGTAAGTTTTTAAAGGTTCCATTACTAAGTTTTATGAATTGCGGCGCAAAGTTACGACAAATATCTGATATAAAAAAATATTTTTGGGAAAACTTTCATAAAATATTTTTGAGAAAAGTTTTCCAAAAAGAAAATTATTTGTACCTTTGCACCCATAATTATTATATAAATATATGTATATGAACAATATTCTTACAAGACGTACCATACGCAAGTATGCAACAAAGGACGTCGATAACGAAATGCTCAGCGACCTGCTCGCAAAGGCATCGCGCACCCAGACTATGGGAAACATGCAACTCTACAGTGTAGTCATTACTCGCAGCGAAGAAGGCAAGAAGGCTCTCGCACCGGCACACTTCAACCAACCGATGGTGACCCAGGCACCGGTGGTGCTCACCATCTGCGCCGACTTCAGAAGGGCCACCGACTGGTGTCTGCAAAGGAAAGCCGACCCGGGATATGACAATTTCCTGTCGTTCATCAATGCATCGACGGATGCACTGCTATATACACAAACGTTCTGCAACCTCGCGGAAGAGGCGGGTTTAGGACTGTGCTTCTTGGGAACAACGGTGTATATGCCGGAGATGATTATCGACGCTCTCAAACTGCCGCAGCTCGTGATGCCAGTGGCGACACTGACAGTGGGATGGCCCGACGAGGAGCCTGCCCTCACCGACCGCCTGCCATTGGAGTCGTTCGTACACGAGGAGACATACAAGCCCTACACGGCTGAGACTATCGACAAATATTACTCAGAGAAAGAGGCGTTGGAGGAAAACCGCGAGTTTGTGAGAATAAACAACAAGGAAACACTCGCGCAGATATTCACCGACATCAGATACACCCGGAAAGACAACGTCGCAATGTCCGAGGGTATGATTCGGGCATTGCGACGCCAGGGATTTATGTAATAACATATACCTCCGCATTTACCAAAGACGCTTGGAAATGCGGAGGTTTATCACCGGATAAACCTTAAACTTCTTCATCACGTCAACATAGTCGCCAACCTTGCCGCCTATGTTTCTTACATCCTTAGCCAAGTTTACTTCACGCTTAGTGTTAATAACCAGTGCCTCGGTGACCTGCACCATTATAGGTTCATCAAAACTGTCAAACACCGGCTTTCCATCTTCATCAAGCATCTGCTGGAATGTACCCTTTATCTCCTGTGACTCCGTTGCAGTTACAAGGATTTGTGGCGTTCCTCCCCAAAACATCACGCCGGCATCAAAGGAAATCCTAAAGTCGTCTTTCTTCTTGAAAAGGCGACCTCCATATCCAAATCCGAGGTAGGGGCGGAATGAATTCACCTTCATATTGCAAATCATCATATTGTTCTCATCAGGTTCCACATAGCAGGGTTTGCCCGTATCAACATATTCGCCCAACTGCACCTTCATTCTGCCATAATTCTTGAAACTGTTATATGTGTTGTCGTCCGGATAGAGATCCTGGCCACCCAAGGACATATACGGTTTTTCCCACTCTGACCACAGGTTGTTGTAGGAATTGAGCACACGGTCATACATACTGTTGTAGAATGATGCTGACACAAGTGAAGTGGCGTCATATACTGCATTTTCAGCGTATGCGACACGAGACGGTCCCCAATAAAATCCTGTAGTGAAATGCCAGTTCTTGTTGCGGAAGGGTGTGACATCCACCAAGAACTTGAAATTATTGAACTTTGGGGTTCCCACCATATCGACCTGCTTGTCAACCCTGGTGCCTATCATCTCATAGAGCATATCGGAAAGACGATCAAACTTCTGGTCTTTCTCCTCTTGGCTCATTGATGCATCACCTGCCTCAAATCCAAAATGCATAGTCACATCAAACTGTGGCATATATGTGAATCCTGTTCGCACGTTGACCCACTTGTCAACCACGGGCATTGACAAGTCGAGACCGATACCGTCGGAACCGAGGGTAAGTCCGAGGTCAAGATGTTTTATCAGCTTGTAATTGGCTGTATTGCCCTTGTCCGCAATATCCTGGGCAAAGGTCGTATTTAAGCCCATTACTGCCATGGCAAAAACAGTTAATAATTTCTTCATACTTACATTCTATTATTAATATCGGCTGCAAAATTACGCATAAATATTGAAACACCAAAGAAAATCACGAAAAAAATCAATATTCTACCTCGTCAGCGAGAATTTGACACTTAATCCGAAGTCCTGGGTTGTAGTAGGATAACTACTGCTTGAGAGCAACGGGGTATTGGTCTGGCGGTCATAGTATGCCGATAGCGTGAGCAGGCGAGACAGGGTATAGTCTGCCATAAACGACATCTTGAACGCCGTGTTTCCACTGCTTGCCGACGAGGTCACAGTGGCTATGTCGCGGGTGATGGCCGCCTGCTTGCGCAACGATATGTCGAGGCGCAGGTTGAGGTCGTGGTTCACACCGCGGGAATTGCCCGTTGTGGTGGTCTTGGTGGCGTTTTCGTCTGCCTTTGCCTTCGCTCCCCTCTGTGTCTTCTTGATCTTGCGCGAGGTGTTGGAACCGAAGAGGTTGAAGTTGCTTATCTTATATCCCACTCCGATTACCCAGTCCTTGCTGAGCGACTCGTTGATCTGCACACTGGTCATACTGAGCGAAAGCACACGTGTGGTGCGGTATTCGAGCTTGCCAGTGAGGTTGTTCTGCATGGTGAAGTCGATACCGAGGAGAGGGGCAAACGACTCGTTGATGCTCACCGTGGAGACGTTGTACATCGAACTTGGAATGGATGCGCCCGAGGTGGCGTCGGTGATAAATCCAAGACCGTCCATATACTCACGGTAGGTACTGTAGGAAGCATAGCTGCCCACGGCGAATACACTCTTGTATCCGTGGTTGATGTTGAAACTCTTGAATGTCTCGCTGAACCATGGCAACTTGCCCAAGCCGCTATAGCGCAGTGTCCAGTTGGGGAGCATACGCCGCAGAGCCGGGAAAATGTCAAGCGAACCGCCGCCACTGGAGGTGTAGGCATTGAGGAAGGCGGGGATGAGCACATCACCGCTATACTGCTTTACCTCACCCACTCCGTCGATGCCGGCATAACGGGCCTGCACACGGTCGCGGAATCCTGCTATGGAGTTGCAGAACGTCTCGAACGACTTGGAGTAATAGCCGTTGTTGGCATCACCCATACCTTCGAGCGCACTCTTCAGACTGAGTGTAGTCATCGTGAACGAACCGCTGTGGGTGGTGGGCGAACCCTCATACATATATTGTATGCTCTTGGCCTTGTTGACAGTGCGGCTTGCCGAGAGGTCTATCTTCAGGTCGCGTATCGGCTCAAGGGTCATCTTCACCTGCAGGTCTTCCGTAGCGTTGGTGTTGGCAGGAGTTGCCACACTGTCGGATGACATGAGCCAACCGCGGTCGTAGCTCTTTTTTACGAAGTCATCACCCGTGAGTCCGAAGGCGAAGCCCAAACCAGGGGCAAGTGTTCCGCCACTGCTTCGCTGACCGAAGATGTCGCCAGCCTCGGGCATGAATCCGGGCAGGGACATACTGTACTGGTTGCGGTAGGTGAAGCTCACACTGCGTATCATCATCAGGAAACGGGCAGCACTCTGGGCGGGTTTATACCACCACTGTGTGTCGAGTGCCGGTTTCGGGGTTACACTGAGCATCACATTCACCGAGTCGAGGTTCTTGATGAGAATCTTGTTCTCATCCACCACCTTATATTTAATAGGATAAGCCTTGCCCTCCTTGGTCTTCGCGCTTACTATGAGCCGCTTCGATTTCTTGCCGTGGCTGACGGTCACGGTGGTGTCGGGCTTGAGGGCTATCTCCTTCTGGAACGTGTTCTTGTTCAGCGGCAGGAGTTTCTTGTCGTCCTTGCCGTTCTTGGCGTCTTTAGCGTTCTTGGAATCCTTGGCATCCTTCTTGTCCTTGCCGTCCTTTGAATCCTTGCCGTCCTTTGAATCCTTGTCCGACTTCTTGTCCGTCTTCTTCTGCGCCAACATGTTCTTTACCTGCTTCTGGTTGCGCGTGTTGTTTGACTTCTTGAACTGCTCGTTCACCTTCTTCAGGAATGGGATATGGTTATAGAGGGTTTCAAGATTCCACTGCGAGTTGATGTTGAGGTTGCGGTTGTTGCTGATGGTATTTCCCAATGATGTACCATCGTCGAGTTCGGTTCCGCGCACCCATGAATATGTGGCATTGTAGCTCACGTCGGCATTGAGCCAGTCGAATATCGGCATCTTGTTGAGCGGCAACTTATACGATGCCTGGAAGCTCTGCTGATAGTCGAGCGGGCGACCGAAGGTCTTGATGCTCTGCCATACGGAGTCCTTCCATGCCTCGTATCTCTCGGGATATAGGTCCTTGTTTATCGGGGTATATGGCTCCTCTATCTCGGCATGGGTTGCGCTCTGGAAATTCATGTGGAGGTTCTTGGTGAGGTCCCATCTGATTGAGAACTCACGGTTCCACAGGAACTGCTCGCTGAATGTAAGCGGCAGTTTGGAATCCACACCGTTCTCAACATCACGCTCCTGCAACTCGTAGTAGGTGCGGGTCATGTCGGTATTGAACGTGATGTTCTGTGGCAGGTAGTTCAGTCCGAATGCCTTGGGGAAGTCATTCCACTTGCTCTTGCCCTTGAGTTTCTTGAATGGCTCAAATGTCTTATACACAGGACTATAGCTATAGTTGAACGAGCCCTTCCACTGGTCTTCCTTCTCCCACACTGTGGTCTCGCCGGTGGTATAGTTGTGCGAATGACTATAGCTGAACGAGAAGTTGGCTGGGTCGTAGGGCATGGGATGACGCTTGGTCTTTATGCCCACACGCACGTTGGACAAGGAGAAGTTGGTGGAGGTGGTGCGCGAGACGGCAAGCGACTTGAGCGAGTCGCGCTCGTGCTTCGTCCCCATGGCGTCGAGGGCATCGCTAAGCTCCATATCGGTGTCGAGAGGATTATATCGCGGCGATGTCTCTTCCTTTGTTATACTATAATAAAGAGGTATAGTGACCTTTGCCTTGTCGGGGAACAACTTGCCAAGCTCGAAGTTTGCCGTCAGACTGTATGTCTTGTAGTCGTCGGTGGAACGTTGGGATATGCCTTCCTCTATGCCGCCGAAACCGTCTGTCATGATTTTTCCCGTGAGGTTGATGGTGGCAAAGTCAGAGAGCTGCATGTTCAACGCTCCCGAGGCTGCCCATCCGCCCTTGTTGTTAAACTCCTTAAGGCGCATCTCATTAACCCACACCTCACCCGACTTGGCTGTTGTGGCAAGGTTTCTCACTCCTATAATCATCGTCTTCACCTCACCCAACGAGGGATTACCCATTACGGATATCCTGTTGTTGGGCTTGTCGGAGTCGTATTCCGAATATTCCTTCACGTATGCTGCCTCTCCTGCCGCCTTCTGCTTGTTGCGCTCTTTCTTCAGAGCGGTAAACTTGTCGAGAGGGATGTCGAGCATGTTCTCTTCGGGCCATACCGCCACCCTACCCTCATGTGAATCACTGTAGTGGTTCTCGGGGGTGAGTTTCAGCGGTATCTCATATTCATAATAGTTGTTCTTGTAGTCGCTGCCGAGACGCACGAACACTGCCAATTGGTTGTCCTGAAGGTTGGTGGTGTTCTGCTGCAAGGCATTGGCGTGCACGAACATCTGCATACGCTTGTACTGACGGAGGTCGAGGTTGGTGTTCTTATATACCGCCTTTGATTCGCCCTGTGCAAGTTGCTTGACGATGAAGCTCAATGCCTGCTCGTTGTCTTCCACGAGCTGCGGCTGCGACGGGTCGGTGACACGGCTGATACCCGGGGGCAGGACGTAGTTGACGGGGAGCTTGTCGGTGTGCTCCTCGATGTTCACGTTGGTTGTCTCAAGTTCGCCGGTGGATGTAGTGGCGGCATTAGAGAGGTTCTGCTCGTAGGTGCGCCATTCACCGCGCACAAGGTCGAGGCTACCGAAGCGAAGCACGATAGGTTTCTCCCATCCTGTGAGGAACATACGCATAAAGCGCACACTGGACAGGTCGCTGATGGAACCTACCTTCTCGCGGTCGGGAGAGTTAAGCGGAATGCGGAACTTATACCATTTCACGTTCTCCTTGTTACCATTGCGCAATGTGGCTGACGACTCTCGTATCTCTGCAAGGTAGTTGAGACCGACACGACTCTCGTCAAGGTCTTCGGGACGTATGCTCACCTTATACTGATAATAACGCTCGTATTCGTTCAGCGTATAGTCCTGGTTGATGTCCTCCACGTCGGGAGTTGTCTTGTACGATGTGTCGTAGCTCTCCTGGTTATTGTCGTTGTCTGGAGAGTTGCCCTGTGGGTTGTTGATACGCTTATAGCGTTCGAGTATCGAAGCCTTGCGGTCGTCGAGGTCGGTACCACGGCTGTAGTGATAGTTGTCGTTGGCAGGGTCATTTGTCCATGCCTGCTTCAGACTGTCATTGGTGAGGGTCTGCACGAAGTTATTGAAGTCCTGATAGGAATCAAACATCCGCTCCTCCTCATCATTCAAACCATTGAGACCCACGTCCTGCTTTTCTCTCGAACCGGCTGTTGTGGCAAAGGCGTATGTCTGTGTGGCCTGCACGGGTATCTTACCCCATTGTGTGGTGGTGTAACTGCTTGTTCCATCCACTGGCATACCGCTCTCGTAATATTTCTTACCGTCGCGCAGGATGTCCTCGCTCACTTCTCCGAGGTTGATATACAGGTCGCCACCATAAGCGGAGGCTTCGGGACT
Organism: Prevotella sp.; assembly: GCA_022775105.1. GTDB lineage: Bacteria > Bacteroidota > Bacteroidia > Bacteroidales > Bacteroidaceae > Prevotella. Next base: position 30,489 of record JALFIX010000213.1, read on the forward strand.
GTTGCGCGAATAGATGAAGGGGTCGAGCAACCAGAACTCCACATACTCGATATTTGCCTGCTCGAAGTCATTGGTGTCCAACTTTCTCATCAGTCCTCCCCATTTCTTGTCAGGCTGGGGCAGTGAACCGTCGGAATTAAGACTTGTCGAGAAGTTATACGGTCCACGCTCGGTGGGATGGTATGCGAGGTTGAGGATTGACAGGGTTGACGTTGCACCGCTGTATGTGCTCTGCTGGCGGTTGGGGTATAGCTCACTGACGTATATCTCCCTGACATAATGATTGGAGAGCTGCTCAAGGTCGCTCTTGATATGTGCGGGAGTGAGCGACGAGGAACGGTAGGTAAACAGCGGGTCGATGGTGTACCATGCCAGTTGCGCCCTGTTGAAACCGCTGGCGAGGGTTGACTTGTCGCTGCTTTCGGGGAACATTGAGGGTACGCTCGACAGTACCCATGACTTGGGTGACGATACGTCAATGCCGTTCTTTGTGTTCTCGAAGTCATCGATATAAGAGGCATCGTCCTGCACACCACTTGCCTGACCGGCGATAAGTTGCGCAAATTCTCCTGTGAACGAGATGTTTGAGGGCTGGGTGAGATGCAGGAAGGGCAACTTGTCGAGCATGTCGGTGAGCCACTGGCTCTCCTGCTTCCAGTTGACATTCAGTCCCCACAACATATTGTTGAGAGGCTCGCTTCCCATTGCCACCTTGGAGGTAAGGGTCTGCTCATGCACACGCTGCAATGTACCGCTCAACTGGAAGTTCTTGGTGAAGTCATACTCCCAGTTGATACCGTAGAATGTCTTTCGCTGCATACCGTAGTCACTGTTGCTCTCCAACGACACGTTGACAGCTGTTCCGGCATCTATGATGCTCTGGTTGAGGATGGTTACCTCTCCCGCTGAATAATCGACACTATAGTCAGAACCTTCGGTGAGGGTTACTCCTCCCGCAGTGACAACAACAGAGCCTCGGGGCACATTATATGCACCAAGGGAAATGACACTGGCCGACGACCCCTTGAACTGTCCCGTCAACTCAAACTTGTTTTTCTCTGCAATCTGCTTCGCCGCGGTCTTCGTGGTGTCATACAGTTCAGTGAAGGCGTATTTCTCAGCCCTGTCATTTGCAACTCCCTTTGATACGAGATAGTCCAACAGGTATTGTCCAAAGGGTTCCGCCTTTGGGAAGAACACACGTCCGTTGCTCACGGTATATCCCTCCACATAGTCGAAGTAGCCGTTGGGGTTTGCCTTGTTGTTGTTGTCGAGGCGGTCGGCTCCCAAGGCACGGATGAGAATGGTGTTTTTCACCTGTGGCTCAGGGATATATGTAAGATAAACTCCTGTAGTGTCGCTCTGATATTTGACATCCAATCTGAACTTGGTCTTCTCGATGTTTTGGGCGAGATAATACACGTTTTTCATCATCAGTCGCCAGTTTGCCATCATCGGTGCCGTGCCCGTGTTCTTCAACGACTTGACAAACAGGGCCTCGGAAGTATTGGTATTGTCGGATGCAAACTCACCCACCTGATAGGTCACTCCACCGTATGTGTATTCGAACGCCACAGCCAATACCTGGTCGGTCTGAAGTGTTGTCTTCAGACTGACATATCCCAAGGCACTGTTGAGTGTGTATTCCGAAGAGGTGAGCAGTCGTGCGCTCTGCACCTTTTCATAATCCACACCACCCGTAAATCCTCCTATTCCATCCAAAACGGTGTTGGTCTGGTCGATGTCACGGGCGGCAGCATACTGAGTCACCATCGCCGAATACTCACCGTTGGCATCGTTGCTCGGCACAACATCGCCCTTGCCTCCCCACATCGGGTTGCCAAGGTTACTACCCTCGCCCAAGTCGGTGAGAGCCACGATATTACGTGTATTGCTCGTCGTTCCTGTCTTGTTTGTCACCCATATCTCCACACGAGTGATCTTGACACCGGTCATCAGGTTCGGCAGTGTTGACATTGCCTGGTCGTACTTCTTGCGGAAATAATGGCTGAGGAAGAAGTGGCGGTTCTCCTCATAGTCAGCCACGTTGATTTCAAACGGGGTTGTCTGCGTGCCGCCTTTTGAGCTGACACTCTTGGAGGTTGACTTCTTCTGCGACACGACGGTCTGCAATTTCAGCTTACCAAACTGCATGTCAGTCCTGATACCGAAAAGTGATGACGCACCGGTGACGAGAGACGAATTTGAAGGGAACGAAACGTTTCCCGCTTCAACGAGTTTGATAATCTCGTCTTCCTTACCCTCGTATTTGAGTTTGATGTTCTTGGTGTCAAAGTCGAAGGTGGCATCGGTGTTGTAGTTAAGGCTCATGTTCACCTTGTCGCCCACCTTACCCGTAAGGTTGAGGTTTACCTTCTCGTCAAAGTCGAATGCCGTGGTCTTACGGTTGCGCTCCGGCAACGAGGGATTATCCACGTTCTTCTTGTTTACTCCCAATTTCAGCTCCGCAGTTCCCTGGGTCTTTATTCTCACACCGCCGGGACCAAAGATCTTTTCGGCTGGACCGAGGTCAAAGTGCATGTCGGTGAAGTCAAACTTCTCCTTTCCCTTATTCTCGAACTCCGTGGCATTTTTCGACTTGAAGAAATCGTCCAATGCCCTTTTCTCGCTCCATTTGCGATATTCCTCGGGAGTCATCATCACAGGAGCGTTGAGATATGAATCTCCTATCTTCGAACCTATATAATATACGTTGAGCGAGTCGTCATACACCACCTCCTGCTTGATATTATCAGGCATGGAAAGGTCGAGCGGCGAACGGCGGAGGTCGCTCTGGCTATTGGGAACTGTCTTTTGGATTTTCCATCGTGCATGAAGGAGGGAATCAGGAATAGCATCATTTCCTGAAATGACAGGCTGCTCCTTGACAACCTCGTTGCGGGCTGTCTTGTCATCCTGAGGAGGCACTGCCAGTGCACACACACTAAGGAGAATCACAATGGCTATTAGTAGTCTTGTCTTCACTTAATCTGCTTCAATGCGAGTTTAATAACTTCTTCGACAGGAGCATCCGGGCGCTCCTGAAGAATGGAAACAACAACCTTCTGCGACGGGGCGGGAGAAAATCCAAGCATAGTGAGGGCACTCACTGCCTCGTCCTTCACCTGATTGTTGACAGGAGCCTGAATACTTCCTCCTGCGGGTATCTCTTCTGCTATTCCTAAGGTCACAATCTTGTCCCTGAGGTCAACGATGATGCGCTGGGCGGTCTTCAGTCCAATACCCTTTATCCCCTTTATCAGTTTCTCGTTGCCAGTGGAGATACTGTTGCACAGCTCGGAGGGCGACATGGAGGAGAGAACCATTCGCGCGGTGTTCGGACCGATGCCCGACACCGTTATCAGCAACTGGAACAGTTCGCGCTCCTTCTTGTTGACAAATCCATAAAGCACATGAGCATCCTCACGTATCGACTCGAATGCATAGAGCTTAACGTCCTTTTTTCCCTGAATGGCGGAATAGGTGTTGAGAGAGATATTCAACGCATATCCCACTCCCCCGGCTTCCACTACTGCCATCGCCGGACTCAGGTCGGCAAGCTCACCTTTTATATATTCTATCATGTCTGTTTTCTATTTAAATAATGTGATACAATTAAAAAACGCATTTTACTTACAATTTATTGTATTTACAGCTAAAAAAATGTGGATTTATACAAATCTGCATTAATTTATCATTTTTTTCTTCCAATTTGAACGATATTCCAACGAAAATGTGTAATTTTGCAACCGCAAAGTCAAACAATAATAATATTAACTAAAATATCGCATGTGGATTATAACAACACAAAGACACGAGGGAAGGAAGTTTTTAGGGAAACAAAGGTGACAAGCGACTTAAAAGTCGCCACAAAGCATTGCGATGGGAAACATTGTGGCCTTTGTTAAAAGCAGCACTGCTGCTCTCTGTATCTTCCATCTACAGAAAGAACTTTGTTTCTTTGTGTCTTTGTGTTAAATAAAATACTTGCGAAAATAAAAAAAAGGAATACAAAGAATGAAAAAAATCAGAGCAGCCGTAGTTGGTTACGGCAACATCGGACGCTACACCGTCCAGGCACTCGAAGCTGCCAATGACTTCGAAATTGCAGGTATCGTAAGACGTAATGGAGCCGAGAACAAACCGGCTGAGTTGGCACAGTATGAGGTGGTGAAGGACATCCGCGATCTGAAGGATGTTGACGTTGCTATCCTTTGTGCACCAACCCGTTCATGTCCGGATTTCGCAAAGCAAATCCTTCCTCTCGGAATCAACACCGTGGATAGCTTCGACATTCACACAAGCATCCTTGATTATCGCAACGAACTGATGCCTATCTGCAAGGAGAACAACACCGTGTCGGTTATCGCCGCAGGATGGGACCCGGGTTCTGACTCAGTAGTACGCACATTGATGCAAAGCCTTGCCCCCAAGGGACTTAGCTACACCAACTTCGGTCCTGGCATGTCTATGGGCCACTCTGTATGCGTGCGCTCAAAGGAGGGTGTGAAGAACGCGCTTTCAATGACCATTCCTCTTGGCGAGGGTATCCACCGCCGCATGGTATATGTGGAGCTTGAGGACGGCTACAGACTTGAGGATGTGACAAAGGCCATCAAGGCCGACCCCTACTTCTCAAATGATGAGACTCACGTATTCCAGGTGGCATCTGTTGACGATGTGCGCGACATGGGTCATGGCGTAAACCTCGTGCGCAAGGGAGTGAGCGGACAGACTCAGAACCAGCGTCTTGAGTTCAACATGAGCATCAACAATCCCGCCCTCACCGGTCAGGTTCTCGTAAACGTTGCCCGTGCCTCAATGCGCCAGCAGCCCGGATGCTACACCATGATAGAAATCCCCGTGGTTGATTTCCTCGAAGGCAATCGAGAAGACCTCATTGCACATTTGGTGTAATCTCTTTTTTTTGAGGAGTTAAGGAGTTAAGGAGTTAAGGAGTTAAGCCAAATGATTTATGCGCTGATTCCCCAATGCGGTTATCCAACGCTCAATACTATTGGCTTAACTCCTTAACTCCTCCCTAAAATCATTAAATTCCCCCAAAGAAAACATAATTATCTTTAATTAATAAGGTCAATCAAGTTTTTTTATGTAAATTTGTAGGCTGAATGATGCAAGATTTGCAATAAATGGCGCATTATTTCAATAAAAAAGTACGATTAAAGATAATTATGGCGTATGAAAAAGATACTGACTATACTCTTTGTAGGACTTATGTTCCTACCTCTCGCATTAGATGCGCAGAACTATTCTTCATTGTGGAAACAAGTGAAAGCTGCACAGGACAAGGATATGCCGCAGACGGAGTATGACATGCTTGTACAGATAGCGGACAAGGCTGAGGCAGAAAATGCCTACGGACAACTGCTAAAGGCAAGGGTACAAGCGCTCAACGCCCTCGTCAACATCAACCCCGACTCACTTATGCCTGCCATAAAAAGGATTGAGGCATCTTACAACAATACTGACGACAAGGTGATGAAGTCGGTTTATGCTGCCATTCTGTATAAAATATATGACGGACAAGGAAAACAGTACAACGGGCAGGAAATATTGGACGAGGAACAAGATTCCGAAGCCAAGGCGAAAATGTATCGCAAGGCTGCAATCAGCGATATGCCTCTTCTTGCCAAGACAAAGGCAGGACAGTTCTCTCCACTCGTTATTGAAGGTGCTAACGCCAATATATTCGGTGGAGACCTGTTAAGCGTCATCGGAAATGAGACAGAACAGTATCTGCCTCTTTATGAGTATTATAACAAAAATGGCAACCGCCGTGCGGCATGTATTTCCGCTTTGAAATACGTGCAAAAGGAAATTAAGGAAAACACGGGACAATATGCTGTGAGAAAATCCCAATTGGTATTCGCGCTCGACTCAATCCTGCATATCTATGAGGACATTGACGTGGCTGGTGAGGTGGCAATGGCAAGATACGATGCCATGAGCAAATGCAAGGATGTTACCACCGAAGAGCAAATTGGTTACATTCATTACGCTCTTGACAAATGGGGAGAATGGCAAGGTATGGGACAACTAAGAAATGCCGAAAGGACTCTCACCCGCTCGATGTTTACAGCCGAGTTGCCAAGCTGCGTGTTAAGGTCGGGAATGGATGTTTGGGCTAAACTTAAGAATGTCAGAAACGTGGGCACTGTAACAATGAACTTGTATAAAGTGGATATTGATGGTAAAAGGAACTATTCTCCGGATAACGCCAATGACTTCAAGTTCATAAAGTCAAGGATGAGTGAATATCCCTTGCAGACCAAAACAGCCAATTTTGGAGGTATTCCGAATTATGAGATTATAAAGACTGACTCCATAAAGATTGACGCCCTGCCAAGTGGGGCATATCTTGTGGAGTTCTCAACTAACCCCGCCACCGAGGTTAAAAGGAATATACTGTGGATAAGCGACTTAACCACCATCACTCAGTCGCTACCTGGCAATAAGATCAAGTTTGTAGTGGTCAATTCCACCACCGGCCAGCCTGTCGGCGGTGCAAAGATTGACATCAGCACTTATTCGTCCAAGGACAAGTCAGTGACTCTCACATGCGACGCCAACGGCGAGGTTATATACCAACTGCCAAGCAAGTCTTCACTGAAATACTATACTTACACAGACAATGACAAGGCTTGTCTTAACTGCACGGTGTGGAGCGGCTTTAACTACAATGACTCAGAAGGAAAGGAAGAGGAAAACGTAAGCATTTTCACTGACAGGGGCATTTACCGTCCGGGACAGAAGGTGAAGGTGGCTGCTATAGTGTATGCCAAGGATTCATGGACCAAGGCTCATTCATTAGAAGGCAAGAGCATGACTCTCGTACTGCGCGACACCAACAACAACATTGTTGACGAACAGGAGGCAACGACTGACAAATACGGCACACTGAGCGTTGAATTCAACCTGCCGGAGAGCGGTATGTCGGGTTCGTATTTCATTAAGGCGGGAGGACAAATCAAAAGAATACGTGTGGAGGAATACAAGAGACCGACATTCAAGGTGGAATTCCCCACTGTCAACACTAAGTATCAGGGCGGTGACACACTGAGCGTTAAGGCTAAGGCATTGTCATACGCCGGAGTTCCCGTGCAAGGGGCAAAGGTGAAATACCGTGTGGTGCGCCGACCGTCCCTTTGGTGGTCACCTTGGTACAGCAAGCATGTCAAAAACAAGATTACAGAAGAGGAAACCATCACCGACGGTGACGGTCTTTTCGACGTGTCCATCCCGCTCATACTACCCAATGACGGTAATGACAGGATGTTCTACAACTTTGCAGTGGAGGCCGACGTGACGGATATAAGCGGAGAAACCCACAGTGGCGAGATGGTCATCCCTCTCGGCAACCGACCCACTGCCATCAGTAGCAGCATTGCTGAAAAAGAGTTAGGTGACAGTCTTAAGAATGTAACCGTTTATCTCAAGAACCAAGCTGGTATAGATGTCAATACTCCCGTGAGAATGAGAATTGACGAAGGCGAATGGCTTGAGGGACGGACAATGACTCCTATACAGCTGCCTTCGCGACTGGCATCGGGCAAGCACTCTCTGTATGCCCTCTGCGACAGTGACACTCTCAGACAGGAATTCATCGTGTTCAATCTCGACGACAAGACTCCATGCACTGACACCGACGAGTGGTTCTATATATCTGCCGACCACTTTGCCGACAATAACAGTATCGTGACGTTGCAGGCCGGTTCATCAAGGGAGGACATACATGTTGTATATAGCATAATATCAGGCAACAAGGTGCTGGAGAGCGGACGCGAGAATATCAGCAACGCTCTTATCAACCGCACGTTCAGATACAAGGAGGCTTATGGCAACGGACTTCTGCTCACCTATGCATGGGTAAAGGACGGGGTATTGCATAACTTCTCACAGACAATCCAAAGACCTGTTCCCGACAACAAGCTCCAGATGAAATGGACTACTTTCCGAGACAGATTAGTGCCGGGACAGAGCGAACAGTGGACAATGAGCATCCTCGACACCAAAGGCAAACCAGCTGACGCACAGCTGATGGCGACACTTTACGATGCCTCTCTCGACCAGATTATGAAGCACAACTGGAATTTCAACATAAGTCTTTGGACTCCCATGCCATACACGTCATGGGAAACGACATACCGCGGAAGACTCTCTTTCTCCGGTCTTGCAAAACTGGCGAAACTGAATTATACCCAACTTAGCTTGTCACATTTCGATCCCCAACTATTCTATATAGGACCGAGATACTATTTCTCTCCACTTATGCGAAATACAAGGGTTGGCGGTATGAAACAGAGTATGGTTGCCCTCGCCGCAAGCGGTATGGACAACGCTGCCGCAAAGGTGTTTGACCATGTGGCAACTGAATCAATGGCTGTGGTCGATGATGCCGTACATAAGGAAGAGAGCACCGTTTCACAAGAGAAACAAAACGAGGACGTCATCCGTGAGAACATGAACGAGACTGCCTTCTTCTTCCCCAACATCATTGCAGACAAGAAAGGCAATGCCGTCATTTCATTCACCCTGCCTGAGACTCTCACTTCGTGGCGGTTCATTGGACTGGCACATACCACGGACTTGTCCTACGGTATGCTCGAAAGCGAGACCGTGGCACAAAAGGAGATTATGGTGCAGCCCAATATGCCGAGATTCGTGCGCATGGGCGACAAGACTACTATCGCAGCCAAGATATTCAATACCGGCAATGCAACTGCCAATGGAGACATACGTATAGAAATGTCTGACCCTGAGACAGGTGCGGTTATCATGAGCGAGACAAAGCCGTTCAACGTGGAAATCAACAAGACTACAGCCGTTGTTTTCGACTTTGCTCCTACAGCCTCCACCCCTTCACTCGTGGTATGCAAGATTGTGGCTAACGGCACGAGCGACAACGGACGCAGCTTCTCCGATGGCGAACAGCATTATCTGCCTGTTCTTCCAAACAGGGAGTTGGTAACTGAAACTGTGTCTTTTACACAGATTGGCAAGGGACAGAAGGTCATTAACATCGACAAACTGTTCCCCGTGAAGGACAATACCACCAAACTTACTTTGGAATATACCAACAATCCCGCATGGATGATGGTTCAGACACTGCCGTCAATTGGTTCTGCACGTGACAACAACGCCATCGACCAAAGCACGGTATTATTTGCAAATGTTCTTGGAAGACATATCGCGGAAAGTAACCCGCGTATTCGCTCAGTATTCAACCTTTGGAAGGATGAGGCACGCAACGGAGGCGAGTCACTTCACAGCAGTCTCAGCCGAAATGCAGAATTGAAAGACCTGTTGCTCAGCGAAACTCCTTGGATGACTGCCGCTGACAAGGAAGAGGACATAAAGCGTTCGCTCGGCGACTTCTTCGACGACAACACCATGAATGCCCGTATATCTTCAGCCGTTGACAAACTGTCGAAACTGCAGAACGCTGACGGTTCATGGAGCTGGTGGAAGGGTATGAACGGCTCTGCATACATGACCGCACAGATCTTGCAGACTCTTGCGCGTATGGAATTCATGACGGGCGAAAATGCAGATACCAAGGAAATGAAGGCGTCTGCTGCCACTTTCCTCGACAAGGAGATTGTCAAGGATGTCAAGGAAATGAAGAAGAGAAAACTGCAATATTTCTCGTCCATACATCTGCAGTATCTATATGCCAATGCCATCTCAGGCCGAAAACTGCAAGGTGAGACGAAGGCTGCTTCCGACTACCTCATGTCACTGATGAAGAAGGAAATAAAGAACCAAACCATATACGAGAAGGCTATGACGGCTGTCATCCTCGCCCGTAACGGCGAAAGGAAACTGGCTGCCGAATATTTAAGGAGTCTCAAGGAATATACCACATTTAAAGAGGATATGGGCAGGTACTTCGAAACCCGACGCGCCACTTATTCATGGTGCGACTACCGTATTCCCACCCAGGTGGCTGCCATCGAGGCCATCTCTCTTGTTGCTCCTGACGACAAACTGACAATCACTGAAATGCAACGCTGGCTGCTTCAGGAAAAACGCGGACAGATGTGGGAGACTCCCATTAATAGCGTGAATGCCGTTTTCGCTTTCCTCATGTCTTCCACGGATATGCTGGCACCCAAGGACGAGACTGTTATCTCCATCGACGGCAAGCGACTCGATATGCCAAAGGCTACTGCCGGTATGGGATATGTCAAGACTGCAACCAAGGTGGACAAGAAGATGTCAACCGTTTCGTTCGACAAGTCTTCGGAAGGCACGTCATGGGGTGCAGTATATGCCCAGTATATGGAGAAATCCACTAATGTAAGAAAGAGCAGTGAGGGTCTGGGAGTGAAACGTGAAATAATTCTTCCCGATGGCGGTTTAAAGGTAGGTGCGAAGATGAAGGTGAGAATCACCGTGACATCTGACCGCGACCTTGACTTCGTGGAGATTGTTGACCGCCGCGCTGCCTGTATGCAGCCTGTGGAACAGCTCACTGGATATAAAAACGGTGCATACTGCTCTCCCAAAGACAACACCACCAACTTCTACCTCAACGTCATGCCCAAGGGCAAACGTGTGATAGAGACGGAATACTATATCGACCGCACCGGCACCTACCAAACCGGCACATGCACAGTCCAGTGCGCCTATAGCCCTGAGTTCCGTGCAACAGCAGGCGGAGAGGAGCTGAAGATTGATAATTGATAATTGATAATTGAGAAATTAGGAATTAAGAATTAATAAAATATGAACTTAAAAGACATACTTCAATTCCTCCCCTCGGGGAGGTTAGGAGGGGGCTTCGGGAGCTTAGGATTGGCATTGGCCCTTACCGCCCTACCCCTCTCTGCCCAAAAACTCCAAGTTATCGACAAGACTGTCGATTGCGGAAAAGTGGAATACAACAAGCCTGTGACCGCCACCTTTAAAATGAAAAACAAAGGTGGACGCAAGCTTATCATCTCTGATGTTAGGGTGAGCTGCGGTTGCCTGTCTGCGGAATATCCAAAAGAGGAAATCCCTTCTGGAGAAGAATTCGTACTGAAGTTGACATACGATGCACGACAACTCGGACATTTCTACAAAGAGGCTTGCATATATTCCAATGGTACGAAAGAACCGGTTTACCTTACTATGACCGGTATAGTCAAGGAAGAAGTGAAAGACTACTCCAAGGCATATCCTTATAAGGTGGGCGAGATAAGGGTGGATAAACTCGACCTCGAATTCGACGATGTCAACCGAGGAGACATGCCAGTTGAAGTCATCAACATTGTCAATGAAGGCTCCGCCGTGCTTGAACCTAATCTCATGCACCTGCCTCCATACCTGACGGCCGAATCGTCATACGAATATCTGAGACCCGGGGAACAGGGAAAGATTACGGTAACCTTGCACTCCGACCGCATCCATGACCTCGGTATCACCCAAACCACACTTCACCTTGCCAACCGCAAGGGCGACACCGTGAGTCCAGACAATGAGGTTAACGTCTCTGCTGTCCTTCTTCCGTCATTCTCACAATTGACGGAAACAGAACTGCTCAACGCTCCCCGTATTTCCCTCTCGGAAGAAGAAATCACGATGGACTTCGGCAACAAGGATAAATCATCCGCTAAAGTGGACATCACAAATACGGGAAAATCCCTTCTCGTCATCCGTTCTCTCCACATGTTCTCGGATGCACTGCGAGTGACACTGGGCAAGCCGGAGCTTGCTCCCGGACAAAAGACCACCCTCAAGATCACCGCCGACCGCGACATGATGTCCAAGGCC
>JALFIX010000077.1 GCA_022775105.1 Prevotella sp.
TGTCAGACTCAGGTGTGGTCAACTGTTGCTACAATACCACAGAACCGAGCATCGGGTTAAGCCTCAACATGGAGCGCAGTACGGTGAAATGCTATATGGGAGATACAGGATTGCTGATTTCCCATGCCTTTGACGACAGGGGGACGGTACCAGTGGAAATATATCAGAAGCTAATCCTCGGGAAATTGGAGACCAATGAGGGTATGCTGACGGAAAATATAGTAGCGCAAATGCTAAGGGCTGCGGGGCATCGCCTGTTTTTCTACAGCAAGAGTGGCAACAATGCAGCAGACCGTATGGAGATTGACTTCCTGATACGCAAGTCAAAGGTGAACAACCGGCATAACATATCACCAATCGAAGTGAAGAGCGGCCGCAACTATACCCTCTCTTCTTTGAGGAAATATATGGCTAAATACGCTCCATATCTGTCAACATCATACGTGCTTCATAGTGGTGACGTAAAACAAGAGGAAGGAATAGTCTTCCTTCCCCTGTATATGACTCCGTTGCTCTAATATATTCCGAAGCGACAAGGCTTACCTCTCCACCTTGATTATCAAATATTTATTGTATCTTTGCCAAAAAATCAATTATTGAGGGTGAAACTATGAGATATTCAAACGGCATACCGTTAGGTGCGGAAACAAACTGAAATACATGTCTCCGTATGAGCGACATGACTTATATTATTGGCAGGATACAAACAAAGGCAATTCAATATGTCCCTTATATGCCATTTCCAATATATAGTCCAATACTATATATATTAAGGTGAATAGTATGATGTCGATTAGTTGTGGATATATGCAAATAAATGCTAATTAATTTGCAAATACCATTTGTTTTTTGTACTTTTGCAACGGAATTTCCACAAGCTGACTAATAAAAATCCCATAATTAGAAGTTTTCAACCGTACAGGTAGAAAAAATATCAATACCGCAAGAAAAACAAGGGATTTTTGACCCAAATCTATGTTTTTTTATTGAGATTTGGGTCGAAAATCCCTTATTTTCGTGTCTATAGCTATTATCCCCGAGTGCTTTTATTTCTTCTTCTTTGAAGTGGAAGAAGAAACGTGGAATGTCTTTGTCGTGGTGTTTGCCGCAGGCTTTGAGGCAGGCTTGTAGTAGTTCAATGCCTCGGGCAGCCATCCCTGGATGTTCTTGATGCGGGTGGCATCGCTGGGGTGGTCGCTCAGGATCGAGTAGGAACTGCCTGTGGCTTGGGCCATCCTCTGCCAGAAAGCCACTGCCACGTTGGGGTCGTAGCCAGCCATGGCTGCGAATATCAAGCCCATGCGGTCGGCCTCGCTCTCCTGACTGCGCGAATAGGCAGCTCCGCCAAGGGTCGTTCCGATACCGAACACCGTGGCACCTATCTGCTGCAGGTTGGTGCTCGCTCCCGATCCTTGAAGCACTGCTCCGAGAATCTGTCCGCCATACTGCTTTCTCACCTCGTTGCTCATGCGCTCTGCCGAGTGCTTTGCCACGGCATGGGCAATCTCGTGACCCAACACCACGGCGAGCGATGCCTCGTCCTTGGTCACTGGCAATATGCCCTCGAACACCACAATCTTTCCTCCTGGCATACAGAAGGCATTCACACTGTTGTCTTGCACAAGGTTGAACTCCCACTTGTATTGCGACACCTCAGCTCCCAAGCCGTTCTGCTGCAGATAGCTCACCACGGCATTGGCGAGATTCTGCCCCACCCGCTTCACCATAGCCGTGTTAGTGGCGTTAGTGGAAGGTTTGGCGGTCTGCATATACTTCTGATACTCCTGGTTGCTGAGGCTCAACACCTGTTCGTCGCTCACGAGTATGTTCTGCTTGCGCCCTGTGATGGGCACTGTGCCTGTTGTGCCGCAACTACTGACCAAAACGGCTGTTAGTGCCGACACCAATAACATTTTTGTCTTTCTCATATCAATATCAATTAATATTTGCGCTGCAAAATTACTCATTATATATGAATTGACCAAGGATATCGGCAAAAAACTATATATTTTTTTATAGGGCAGGACTCCTAAGGTTAGGAGTCCTGCTTTTCGGTGAAGTAGTCGCCCTCAGGCATTGCGCAACCCATGGATACCGATTCACAGTATCTCATTCTTGCCCTGCTCTCGCGTGCGAACATCTCCCTTGTGCCCCTGTCGTCCTGAGTGAAGGCCAGGTGGTTGTCGATGTTCATCGAGCCTGCCATTCCCTCAACGTCGAGATTGTCGGTGCCAATCAGCGTGAAGGTCCATCCCTGCTTCTTCATTTTGCTGATAAGCGTCTTTATCATTCTGAGATTATACTCCTGCGAGCAGTTCTCCTCGCCGTCGGTGATGATGGTGACAAGCACGTTGTCGTCTTCCGAGGTCTGTGCGTTGAGCTTGGATATGGCGATGCCGATGGCGTCATACAGCGGTGTGCCTCCCCCGGGATTGTAGTCGTTGGGACTAAGGCTGTGTGCCGATTCGGCCTTTACGTTGTCGTATTTGAATGTCTTGTGTCCGCTGTCGAAGGTGAGCAGTGATATGCGCTGTTCCATGTCGGGGTGCATCTTCTGCATCTTCTTCACTGTCTCAATCGTCTCGTTCATACCGGCAAGAGCCTGACGCTCTATCACGCACATTGAACCGCTCTCATCCACGATAATCATGTTGAATACTCTTTTCATAATTCTTTTCTCCTTTTTTCTTTTAATAGTGTTAAACTTCTGTTGTGAACTTAATTTTTCGACGTCGTTTGTCTTTTAAAAGAAAAAAATCAGAAAAAATTAAGTTGAATATGAAGAAAAATGAAAAAAAACTCGTAAATTTGCCCTCAAATACTGAAAAAGAGCATATAAAGATGGAAAAAGAGGAACTTTTCGCCTTGAGCGATCAGGAGATTGTGGATGGGCTGAAGCGCAAGGACAGTCGTGTCACGAGGGAGTATTTCTATAAATACTGCCGCATAGCATACGCCATATATAATAATAGGTATGACCTTGAATATAAGCCAGGACTCGACTTCTACAGCATTGCGCACGAGTACTACCTCTCGCTCGACCGCCATGACTTCCGACAGCTCGATGACCGCAATCCCTCCGTGTCGCTGAAGACTTGGATGGTCAACGGCTTCCGCTTTGTGTTGCTCGACCGCCTGAAGGCCTACAAGACGGAATTTGAAATCTGTTCGATGGACGAGAGGGTTGGGAAGTCGAGTCTTGCGTTCGATATTCCAGACGACAACTATAAGCGGGAGGTCAACAAGATGGTGGAAGAGGCATGCAACTGCTACCTCGGCCGCGACAGCCGTGCGTCGATCATCATGAAGATGATTCTCGTTGACGGGTTCAAGGCC